>NZ_JBMPOX010000022.1:0-100616 GCF_049340445.1 Undibacterium sp. Ji50W
TGGCCAATGCAAATGCCACGCGCCCCTGGCAAATCTACGCCGATCTGGCGCAACACCTGATTGCGATGGCGCGTCCGTTGTACGCCAGCGAGCCGTTTGGCGTGGACCTCGATGCGACGGTCTATGCGTTCGATGCCACTACTATCGACCTGTGTTTGTCGGTGTATCCGTGGGCACCTTTCCGGTCCGCCAAGGCGGCCATCAAATTGCATACGCTGCTCGATCTGCGCGGCTCTATTCCCAGTTTCATCCACATCACCGACGGCAAGACCCACGAGGTCAATATTCTCGACGATCTGATCATCGAGCCAGGAGCGTATTACCTGATGGATCGCGGCTATCTGGATTTCGCCCGATTGCACAGGCTGCATGCGACGAGCGCCTTCTTTGTCACCAGAGCAAAAAGCAATACCAAGTTCAAGCGTCGGTACTCGCAGCCAGTCGATCGAACGACGAGCAACGTTATCTGCGATCAAACGGGCGTACTCCCGCTCTTCTACGCAAGCAAGGACTACCCGGCGACTTTGCGTCGTATCGTCGTCAAGGACGACGCTGGGGAACGCATCATTTTTCTGACCAACAATTTCTCTCTCAAACCGGAGATGATCGCAGCGCTTTACAAGCAGCGTTGGCAGGTCGAATTGTTCTTCAAGTGGATCAAGCAACATTTGCGTATCAAAACCTTCCTGGGAACCAGCGAGAATGCCGTGAAGACGCAAATATGGATTGCGGTTTGTACTTACGTACTCATCGCTATCGTCAAAAAACGTCTGCATTTGCCTCACAGCCTTTACGAAATTCTACAAATCCTGAGTCTCACCATGTTTGAAACAACACCAATAAATCAATTACTTACGCCGCCATCGGGAAATTTCGATGACGAAAATCAACCAAAACAGATGTCTCTACTATGAGAAACGTTGGGACACTAGTGATTTAACATTTATTTTTTGCAAATGCCAACGCAATGCGTGAGAAAAGCAGGAAATACTGAAGTAAAACAACGCTATCGACCAGCGCGTGTATCAGTTCAGGCAGCGTGTGGCGTCGTAAGTACGCAACCAGGTCATTTGCAAAACACGGGCATCATTGCTGGCGCGATGGCGGGAAATATCCAGTTCTTCCTGTACCTGATTTTTGGTGACATGCCACAGACCTTCCTGCTGGGGAGAGATGATTTCACGCAAATCCGCCAGGCGAAAACTCGGTACCCGGTCAGCAGCGTCATACAGGCGCGCCATCCAAATATAATCATGGGTCCAGCCATCGGTGTACACGGTTTGTCCTGCCAGTTGCAGATTCAATTGTTCTGTCACCTGGCTGGGTGACCTGCCTCTTGCGATGAGCATTTCGCGCGAGATACGGTGTACGACTGCGGCATGCACATCCCAATGCTGCCAGTCCGATTCTGGACGTATCAGGCTGCACCAGCCTTCGCCTTGACGGCGCGAAAAGCCGACCTCGATAGGGTAGCTGCCTTTACCGAAGCCAGATGCTTCAAAATCAATCACGATAGGCACGCTTATCATTGCGGGTGCTCCACAGTCTGGGAAAGTTGATGCAGGTTCGATACTTGCAAAACAGGACACGCGCAATATCCAGGGGCGCTGGACAAAGTCTGACCACACTGGAACCAGCCAGCGGGTTCAGCTTTTGCATCACCCTCATTTCATTTTTCTACGAATCAATTCAGGGTGCAAGGCTTTGCTGAGAAAACCGGGGATTTTTAAAGATGTTTGACGAATCAGCGGCAAATTGCGGACAGTCGGGCTGCCCTCGCTGCCTTATTTGCAAGGCGCATGCCAAATCAGGCAAATACTGGTAAGCTCAAGGGCTTGTTTCGCTTCATGTTAAAGGAAATCCATGCGACTCTTACGCCTTTTGCTTATTACTCTAGGTTTCATCGCCAGCACAGCCCAGGCCACACCTGTCGCGCCCAAGAATGGCGCAGAATTCATTACCCTGTCGGCCCCCCAGCCGGCGCTGTCCAGCGGGAAGAAAATCGAAGTCATCGAATTTTTCATGTATCACTGCCCGGCCTGTAATGCGCTGGAACCCAGCCTGAATGAATGGGTCAAGAAACAGGGCGACAATATCCTGTTCCGCCGCATGCATTTACCACTGACCGGTGAAAAAGATCCTGAAGCGCATCTGTTTTTGACGCTGGAAGCGATGAATCTGGAAACTGCCATGCATGCCAAGGTACTGATTGCCTGGCATGTTGATCGCAGCCGCCTGACCAATGACGCAGAAAATATTGACTGGGCCGTCAAGAATGGTATCGACAAAGCCAAGTTCCTGAGTTTCTATAACTCTTTCGCTGTCGTCACCAAATTGAGCAACCTGTCGAAGCTGGTCGCTACCTATAAAGTGGACAGTACACCGACCTTTGTCGTCGATGGCCGTTACCTGACGAATCCATCCATGATAGCTGGTGCCAACAGCAATTTGCCAAGCGAACAGTTGTATCAGGCCACCATGCAGGTGCTTGAAGCACTGATAGCAAAATCAAAGAAGTAGGTCACTGAAGCAGCGGGTCGCCATCAAGATGGTGACCACCCTGTCTTCCGCCAACGAGTCAGCAGCGATCAACGATGCAGCCTGGCCGCCTGCTCCTTGTCAATCACGGTTTTACCTATCGGTGCCAGTGCAATCGCAGCCAGTTTCAGATGCTGGATGCCGAATGGAATACCGATGATAGTGACGAAACAAAACAAAGCTGAAAACAGGTGTGCTATCGCCAGCCAGACACCGGCGAAAATGAACCAGATGATATTGCCGATAGTCCCCAGCACACCAGTGCCTATATCTTGCTGCCCCGTGACAGCTTGACGATCGACCACTTGCTTACCAAACGGCATAAAAGTCAGTTGCCCGATGACGAAGCAGGCCCGGCCCCAGGGTATGCCTACGATGCTGATAAAGGCCACGGTACCCACCAGCCACCAGGCCAAGCCGGTGATGAAGCCGCCAAATACCAACCAAAGAATATTTCCAATCAGACTCATCACTTGCCCTCCGGTTTATTCATAACGCAAACAATCCACCGGCAATAAGCGCGAGGCGCGGCGGGCCGGATAAAAGCCAAAGAAGATCCCCACAAAGCTGGCGAAACCGCAGGCCACCACCATGGCTTGCAGGCCAACGATGACTTCCAGTTTGCCGGTAGAAGTAATCGCCGCCGCCCCCGCCATGGCCAGCATGATGCCTATGATACCGCCGACCAGGCAGATCACCACGGCCTCGGTCAGAAACTGCAACAACACGTCGCGTGGCTTGGCCCCGATCGCCATGCGTATGCCTATCTCGCGGGTGCGCTCAGTCACCGATACCAGCATGATATTCATGATGCCTATGCCACCCACGATGAGTGAGATAGCACCGATGGCACCCAGCATGGCAGCCAGGCCGGCACTGATCTTGGCCCCGGTCTCTGCGATAGAGGCCAGGTTATCGATACGAAAATCATCTTCCTGCCCGGCCTTGATATGGTGGCGGTCGCGCAGCATGTCCTTGATATCCTCCTCGGCATCCTTCAACTGTTTTTCAGTCTTGCCCTGCACCACCACGTAATGTACGTTACGCGGGAAAGGGCTGCGCATCAGCGTGGCACGGGCCGAGGTAATCGGGATCAGCACCATCTCACCCAGGTCCCCGCCATCAAACATACGTCCTTCGCCCTGCAACACACCAACCACCTGGAAGGGTACATTGTCTATACGCACAAACTGGCCGATGGGATTGTCTTTGTAAAAAAACTGGTCTGCCAGTTTCTTGCCTATGATGACCATGCGCGCTGCACCACGGATGTCGGAATCACTGAACTCATTGCCCTGGTCCACTTTCCAGTTGCGCACCTTGAACATTTCTGGCGTCACACCAAGCACGGCATTATTCGAATTGTCATTCCCCACGGTCAGTTGGAAAAAACCCTGCAAGGCAGGTGCAGCGCCATTCAAACTGCTTAATTCATTCAGCGCCAGCGCATCTTCTACTGACAAGGAAGGTGCTGTACCTGTCCGCGCCCGCACCCCCTGGGTACGGTTGGCACCGGGCGAGATGATCATCAAATTACTGCCCAGCACTTCCAGCTCCTTGGCGATGAATTTCTTGGCGCTTTCACCGACGGCCAGCATCATCACTACCGAAGTAATGCCGATGATAATGCCCAGCATGGTCAGCGCCGTGCGCAGCCTGTTGGCATTCATGGAACGGAATGCTTCTATAAAAACCTGGAGGAAGTTCATTTTGTCTCCCCCTGTGCTTCTGAATATTCAGCATGTGAAGCAGCCAGTTGGCGCAAGCCTTCTGCCGCCGGGCCGTCATACAAAACATGGCCATCCTTGAGCCTGACCAGGCGCTTGCTGTAGGCAGCAATATCCGGTTCATGCGTGACCAGCAGGATGGTGATACCGCGTTCGGCATTCAATTGTTGCAACGAGCGCATGATGTCTTCGCTGGTCTGGGTATCCAGGTTACCAGTGGGTTCATCTGCCAGTATCAGTGGCGGATCAGCCACCAGGGCGCGGGCAATCGCCACGCGCTGTTGCTGCCCGCCGGACAATTGATTCGGCAGGCGTTTGGCGTAATCTTTCAGGCCCACTCTTTCCAGCTCAACCAGTGCCTTCTTGTGTGCCTTGTCGCGTCCGACACCGGCATAAATCAAAGGCAGGGCAACGTTTTCGGCCACGCTCATGCGCTTGATCAGGTTAAAGCTCTGGAACACAAAACCGATAGTGCGATTGCGTATGGTGGCAAGTTCAGAACGCGAGAGACTCAGGGTATTGACACCGTTCAGCAGATAAGAGCCGCTGGTGGCCTGGTCCAGGCAACCGAGAATATTCATCAACGTCGATTTGCCGGAACCAGACTGTCCCATGACGGCCAGAAAATCGCCACGCGGTACCTGTACGTCAATACCATGCAAGACCTTGGTCTCTACCCCACCGGAGAAATAACTCTTGCTGACCTGGCGTATGGCTATCAGGGTATCGCTCATCAGCGTGCTCCGGCCTTGTCCAGTGCACGGGTAATGACTTTATCACCGGGTTTCAAATCACCTGAAATGACTTCGGTATACTTGAAGTTGGATAAACCGATTTTGACATCAACTGTCCTGGCCTGGTTTTTATCATCCAGTTTATACAACTTGAAAGTGCGGGTCAGGTCTTTCTTGGTTCGGAAAGCCACGTCATCGTCGACGTCAGGTGCAGGCAGATTACTACTGGTAGATGCCGAAGCTGGGGCTGCAGCACTGCCATTCTTTTCTTTATCCTTGAGTGCCTTGGCTTCCTTCGCCTGCTCTTCCTCGCTTGGCTTATAACGCAGGGCGGCGGTCGGGATGCGTATGACATTTTCGCGGCTGCCAACGACCAGGCGCACTTGCGCGGTCATGCCGGGTTTCAGCAATTCATCCTTGTTATCCACGTCCAGCACAACGTTATATGTCACCACGTTTTGCTGCACATTCGCCGCCAGGCGGAACTGACGCAGCTTGGCTTCAAATTCGCGATCAGGATACGCATCGACCACAAACCGCGCAGGCAAGCCATCTTTCAGTGAGCCTACATCCGCTTCCGATACGCTGGTATCAATCTGCATCTTGGTCAGGTCGCGTGCAATCTGGAACAGGTTCGGCGTCTGGAACGAGGCCGCCACGGTTTGCCCCATGTCGATCGTGCGCTTGATGATGACGCCATCGATGGGTGAGCGAATGACGCTGTTGTTCAGGTCAGCGTTAACCCTGTCGAGTTGCGCCCTGGCCAGTTTGATATTGGCATCCGCCACTTCGACTTCGCGCCTGGCCTGGTCCATGGCGGTGCCTGAGATATAGTTTTGCGTGACCAGTTTCTGGTTGCGTTCCAGCGTGGCCTGGGCCAGGCGTTTTGATGCTTCGGCAGATGCCAGGCTGGCTTCGCTCTGCTTGATCTGGGCATTGAAAATGGTGGGGTCAAGTTTCAGCAGTATTTGGCCCTGCTTCACTCTGTCATTGAAATCTGCCTTCAATTCCACCACCGTACCCGATACCTGAGAACCGACACTGATCAGCGCCACTGGATTGAGCGTGCCGCTGGCGGTCACAGTCTGGCTGATATTGCCTTTATCGACGACGGCTGTCCTGTATTTGGGTTCTTCTTCCTTGGGAGTGCCTTTTTCCTTTTGGTAATACATGGCGGCAGCACCACCGACGACCAACAAAGCAATAACCACAAAAACGCGTTTTTTTGTGAAGACAGGCATAGTAAGATCAATCCTAGGTTATCAGGTAAGCAATAGACCAGCTATCAAAGATTTCGTTCAATTCGGAAAAACCAGGCCAGCGCCGGTGCCAGCAACGCGGCACACAGCGGCACCCACAACCAGTTGGGGAATTGCATGCCGACATACACGCAGCCAGCCCAACCGAAAGAACTCAGGGCTTCCAGCAAGCCGGCTATCCACTGGGCATGGCCACGCCGGTTAAACTGGGCCCGTGGCGCAGGTTTGGATTGCCACAGATTGACCAGAGCAGAGCTGAGCATGGCCAGCATCACACACAGCGTCACCCCCAGCCCCAGCAACACCTTTTGCACACTGAGCCAGATCAGGGCAGGTGACATCAGGAGCATGATCGGCAACAGTGCCGCAATCAACTTGCTGCTGACAATAGTCAGTGGTTTGACCGGCGCTGCGCGCAGCAGGTCTGGCGCATCTTCTGCCGAAACGATCACCCAGATCAATGAACCGGCCAGCGAAGCCGCCAGAAAAACCATGCCGGACGCCGCACCCGGCAAAATCGACTTACCCTTGAAAACCACTAAAAACAGCGGTGTGATGTACAACAATTGCAGCAATACCTGGGAAATCAGTTGCGGATCACGGGCGATCAGGCGCCATTCTTTCTGGATGATGGTCATGCGCAGGCTGCGTCCAAAACCGGCCTGCCCTGCCTTGCTGGCAGTCCCGGCACGTAGCGACTTGCGCTGGTTACCCACCGATTGCTGCACGCCACGCACAAAGAATTGATGGGTAAACCGGGCAGTCAGCCAAAAACTGGCCAGGCCGATCAGGCTGAATACCAGGATAGCGGGTAGCGAACCCAGCATGGCACGCGCCGGTGTCCATAACGGGCTTTGCGCATCCAGCAGACCACCGGGCTGAAACAGAGGGGTCAGATAAGCCTCTACATCCTGACGTATTTCTTTACGCACATTGCCCAACAGTTGCGACAAAATGAAGATGGAAGCACCAGTGAGCGCGCCCAATATTTGCCCGACGGTACGGGTACGGCGCACGCCTATGGTTTTCACCAGTCCCAGGGTCAGCAGCATCGACAACGAAGCGGTAATCATGGCCATGCCCAATATGCTCGGGTAAATCCCCAGCCAGGCCCACTGACCGAGCACCGCACCCACGTTCGCCACCGGTGCCAGCAATACCAGAAACCAGACCACCACACCAAACGTCACACCTGCCAGCCTGACGCCGAAGATGGTCAGCGACGATAAGGGCGACGACAGCAATAAATCCAGGTCACCGCGTTCAAACAGGGCCCTGACACTGCGCGTCAAGCCCAGCGACAACATCATGCTGAAGATCACTATCATCAATAGACCGGCAGCGATCAGGATCTGCGGCGGTATGTCCTGGCCCAACGGCGGCATTTTGCGCAACAAAAACCAGGCCCCGACATGTGCCAGCACGGCCACCAAGGCGATCAGGCATATACCAAACACCGACATGCCTCTGGCGGCGGCGCGGCCCGGACGGCTCTCGCCCATGTCATAAAACGCCAGACGGATTTCATGCCATAACAGCCAGGCAACAGTGCCTGGCTGGAAATTCAAGCCGCGAGCCATTATGCCGGCTCCGTCAATTGCAGGAAGACTTCTTCTAGGGTGCCGGCACTGTGGCTGGTCTGGATGCGCAATTCGTCCAGCGTGCCTTCGGCGATCAGTTTGCCATTCTGGATGATGCCTATGCGTTCGGCCAGCCGCTCAGCCACATCGAGGATGTGCGTGGTCAATATCACGGTGCCACCCTGTTTCACGTGCGCCAGCAAGACATCCTTGACCTGACGCGCCGCTGCCGCATCCAGGCCGGTCAGTGGTTCATCCAGTATGATCAGTTCCGGTTGATGGATCAGGGCACCTGCCAGTGCCAGTTTTTGCTTCATGCCGCGCGAAAAACCTTCGGTCAGTTCGTCGGTATGCTGCAACAGATCCAGCCATTCCAGCAATTCACGCGCCCGGGTTTCTGCGACGTCAGCCGACACGCCCCACAGGCCAGCCACAAACGCCAGGTATTCAAAGGGCTTGAGCTTGTTGTACAACATGGGGTCATCTGGCAGATAGGCCAGCTTGCTCTTGGCCAGCGCCGCATTGCCTGCCAGATCATTGCCAAGGATATGGATGCTGCCACTGTCGGGCAATATCAGGCCCGCCACCATGCGCAGGGTAGTGGTCTTGCCGGCACCATTCGGGCCTAGCAAGGCATACAGTTCACCGCGACGTACCTGCAGATTCAGATTTTCTACGGCGGGACGACCGAAGCGCTTGTTCAGGTCGCGCAACTCCAGGGCTATATCTGTCATTTTGGGAAATGTTGTCTAAAAATTTAGCCATTGTATTCCTAAATGAACAAAAATAAGTACTGCACACACAAACCTCACACAAACCAAACACAAACAACACGCAGGCATGTTATTGCCTGCATGTTGTGCAAAAAAACACAGTCCCAGGGTCAGCGTATGAAATCAGCTAAAAACCGGCACATGCGGATCAACCCCGCCAAAGCGAATTTCAGGATGCCGTTTGCTGACCAGCTCCTTGATTTCTGCCACCCGCTTGAAAGGTACGTCCACCATCAGCAAGACGCGGCCATTTTCTATCTCAGCCAGGAAAGGTTTCAGACGCGAGCTGGGAATGGCGGTGGCCGCCTTGGCCGATGCCCAAGAACCAAACATCGCACCACCCAGGGCGGAAATCACCACCGCGACGATGCGCATTTCCATTCCCTCAGGCGGAAAAATCAGCCACAGGCCGCCCGCCAGCAAGCCCGCGATACCACCTATCAGCATGCCAACTTCTGCGCCATGTATCAAATCCGTCTTCTGGAAAGAATTCGCCTCTGGCATATCGGCTGGCAGCATGCCTTCGCTGGCATAAAAATGCATATGTCGCTCATCCACACGGGCCAGCAACAGTTCATCCAGCATAGCCCTGGCACCGCCCACGTCAGGTAACATGAAGTACAGTCTGCGTCTCATGACAACCTCCTGGAGTAAATATCCAAAGAGGCAGTTGCGATAGCTACACGGTGACCGGAATTGGTCAGGGGATAAGACAGCAAGCATCGTCATTCCATACCAGGAAAAACGACAGGATGCGCAACTGCCTTATCTTCCTTTATAGTCAATTCCAGACAAAATTCAAATGACAAATCAGACAGGATGGATAAACATTTGTGTCCACACTGATGCTGGTCAAACTGACAAAAAATTCACTTGACCTGCCTGCCGTCAGGCTCAATACTGGGGCTACTCTGTACCGGCATGGCTGCAGGTATGCCAGCTTTAGCGGATACGATAAAGACCTTTGAGCATGATCATCTCTTTCATCAAACTGAAATGAAAAAAATCATCTGCCTGTTCGCGGTATTTCTTGGCCTGTTCAGTCCAACTGGCCAGGCCCAGTCAGCTGCGGTTGAACCCATCAGATGGGTCACTGCCGAATTCCCGCCGTTCATCTGGCTACAGCAAAATGTCCCACAGGGTTATGCCTATGAGCTGATCACCGCCATGTCCAACCAACTGGGTCGCCAGCCCGCTCTGACGTTTTATCCCTGGTCACGGGTGGTCAAGATGAGCAAGGAAGGCAAATCCTATGGTCTGTTCCCGCTGGCCAGGACCCCGGATCGCGAAACCAGCTTCAAATGGCTGGTGCCACTGAGCAAAGTCAACTACAGCTTTTTTGGCCACCACACCGGGAAAATCAGTATAGAAAAAGCCAGCCTCGAACAATTGCGTGGCATGCGTATCGGTATCCTGCGCGGTTCGTCGCTGGAAAAAGATCTGCAGGCAAGAAATTTCCGGCATATCCAGTACGAAAAAAATTATCAGGATTTGCTGAAAATGCTGTCGCTGGGTGGCATAGATGCTATCTATGCCGGTTACCCCATGCTGATCTCGGCGATAGAAGAATATGGATTTCGGCTGGAGGATTTCCATACCGGTGTCACGCTTGGCTCTGCTGAGCTATATCTGGCCAGTTCCCTGGGCTTACATGAACAAGAAGAAAAAGCCTGGAAAACTGCCTACGAAACCCTGCTAAAAGACGGTACGGTCATAAAGCTGAAAAACAAGTATTTTTCGTGGGAATAAATGTGGGTCTGTGATTCGGACCCGGAGACCTGTAACACGAGCCTGTAACACGGGCTCGTTAGCGAATTTGTTCGTACCAGCAAACCGCCTGCACCTGCTCAAAAACAGGCCGCAACATTCCCAATCATCATCCCCCCATAGGCGTACACAGTTCGACCAGGCTGCCATCCGGGCAACGCAAGTAAGACACCACCTGGCCCCAGGGTTTTTGCACAGGTGCAGCAAGTTCATTGGCACCGGCAGCAATGGCCTGCGCATGGGCCTGTGCCACATCAGCCGTGGTAAAAGCGATTTCCATCCCCAGCGGCCGGTCAGAGCTGTGGGCTTCTACATGACCGCATGAATAATTCATTTCACCCATGGCATGCGCAGCAAATGCCAGTGTCGTGGCACCGGTGTCCAACTCGCCATACATGCCGGATTCATGCAAAAAGCGGGTGGCAAAACCAAAGGCTTTTTCAAAGAAAGTCAACGATGCTGCAACATCGGGCACATAGATAATGGTGTAAGCAAAGTTCATGGAATCAACTCCTGATTTTTTAGTAAAGTCCCCCGGCATGCAGCCTGGGGACATCCGGTTTTTACTCTTTGATACCCCACTGCGACAGCATCCAGGCTGAATTGAAAGCGCCTTCGCGTATCGCATCATAACGACCCGAGGCACCGCCATGGCCGGCTGCCATATTGATTTTCAACAGCAAAGGATTTTTATCGGTCTTGTAGTCACGCAGCTTGGCGACATACTTGGCCGGTTCCCAGTACATGACCTGGCTATCGTTCAGGCTGGTGGTCACCAGCATGGCCGGGTAAGCCTTGCGGGCGATATTGTCATAGGGCGAATAGCTGCGCATATAGTCGTAGGCCGGCTTTTCATTCGGATTGCCCCATTCCAGGTATTCACCCGTGGTCAAAGGCAGGCTGGCATCCATCATGGTGTTCATCACATCGACAAAGGGCACGGCGGCATGTACGGCGTGGAACAGATCCGGACGCATGTTCACCACCGCCCCCATCAACAAGCCGCCGGCACTGCCACCCTGGATGATGAGCCGGTCCGGGCTGGTCCATTTTTGCTTGACCAGGTAATCGGCACTGTCGATGAAATCATAAAAGGTATTTTTCTTTTTCATCAGCATGCCGTCTTCATGCCAGTGTTCGCCCATGTCACGGCCGCCACGGATATGCGCCTGCACATAGATGACGCCACGATCCAGCAGACTCAGGCGGCTGATGGCAAAAGTCGCCTCGGTAGAATAACCGTAGCTGCCATACGAATACAACAGCAAAGGCGCGCTGCCATCCAGTTTCACGCCTTTTTTATACACGGCCCACAGCGGCACCTTGACGCCGTCCCTGGCTGTCATCCACAAGCGACGGCTTTCATATTTGCCGGCATCGTAACCGCCGACAATTTCCTGCTGCTTGAGTACATACCGCTGCCCCGTCGCCATATCGACATCCAGCACGGTCGGTGGGGTCACTGGTGACTGGTAAGACATGCGGAAGCGGGTAGAAGAAAATTCCGGTGTCCCTGCGCCTGTTGCCAGATACACCGGGTCATCAAACTTGACTGTCTTCCATTGCTTGCTATTGAAATCATAGATGCGGGCACGATTCAGGGCCTGGGTCTTTTCAGTGACGACCATGAAATCCTTGAAGACATCGGCACCAGATACCAGCACATCGGGATCATGCCTGACCACTTCCTGCCAGTGCTTGCTGTCCGGCGTTGCCAGCGGCGCGCGCACCACGCGGAAATTCTTGGCATCCTTGTTGGTGGTGATATACAGCTCGCCGTTGCGGTGTTCCACACTGTAACGATGGCCTTTTTCGCGCCCCAGCACTGAATGGAATATGCCGCCCGGTGTACCGGCTGGCAGCAACCTGACGTCTGCAGTATCGGTGGCATGGCTGGTCAATACAATGAATTGGCGGTCACGGGTAGTTCCCACTGCCAGTGAGAACTGCTCCACCGCTTCATGCATGATTTCTACCGGTGCCTGGCCCAACTCCATACGGAACAGGCGGTCGGAACGTTTGGTGACCGGGTCTTCCTGCACAAAGAACAGGGTCTTGTTGTCGGCAGCCCAGGCCAATGAGGTCACACGCTCCACCGTATCAGCCAGCAACTGGCCGGTTTTCAAATCCTTGATGTGCAACTGGTATTGGCGATAGCCTACGGTGTCTGTCACATAGGCCAGCAATTGCTCGTCCGGGCTGACCAGGCTGCCACCAACGGCAAAGAACTTGAGTCCCTGGGCCATCTCGTTCTGGTCCAGCAAGATTTCTTCGGCTGCCTTGTCGTCATAGGCCATGGCCGCATCGGCATGACGGCGACAAGACAGGGGATATTGCTTGCCAGCCTCTGTCCGTGAATAGTAATAATAATTACCGCGACGTACGGGCACGGACAAATCGACTTCCTTCATGCGGCCCTTGATTTCGCCATGCAGTTTTTCCGCCAATGGCTTGATATCCGCACTCATGGCCTCGGTATAGGCATTCTCTGCATTCAGATAGGAAATCACGTCCGGGTTTTCTTTTTTCTGCAGCCAGCGGTAGTCATCGGTCACCACTTCACCATGACGGGTTTCCTGCCACGCTACTTTGGCGGCAACGGGCGGAACTGCAGCAGCAGCAGGGGCCAGATCAGCAGCCTGCGCCGACCCGGATGTAGCAAGACCAAGTACGCTGGCAGACATGAGCACAGAGATTTTTTTGAAGGACACAGCAACTCCTGTAAGGACGACTGAATAGGATATTCTAAAGCGATGCAAACAAAACAAGAAATCTTTTTGCATATTGCTGAATATGGACTGCAATGGGTTGCAACGCGGGATTTCCCTGGCATGAAATCATGCCCGTCATAAGACTGTTTTACCCTTCAGAAAGTTTCTATCTGAAATTTGAGCTGCCTCGTATGCCATTTTCATTTTTCGGATATGCTTGCTCGATATTTTTTGCAAATGTGATTGCAAAGACAACTGAATCTTGAAGGAACACACCGTGAGCACTCTGTTAAACCGACGTCTGGCACTACTCGACAGTGAAGCAAACCGTCCTCTGCTTGCCAGGGGATTGCGCGGTATAGAGCGGGAAACCCTGCGTGTGCATGCCGATGGCAAGCTGGCGTTGACGCCGCATCCGCCGGCACTGGGTTCGGCGCTGACCAATCCGCAAATTACTACCGATTATTCAGAATCCCTGCTGGAATTCATTACCCCCGCAGAACCTGACATCGCCACGGCGCTGGAAGAACTGGACAATATCCACCGCTTTGCCTACACCGTGATGGGCAATGAAATGCTATGGCACCAGTCCATGCCCTGCACCTTGCCGGAAGAAAAAGATATCCCGATTGCCTGGTATGGCAATTCACACATAGGTATGATCAAGCATGTATACCGACGCGGACTGGCATTGCGCTATGGAAAAAGCATGCAATGCATCGCCGGTATCCATTACAACTATTCGCTGTCGGAAGATCTGTGGAAGGTCTTGCAGCAGGCAGAACAGACGCCTGGCACATCCAAATATGTGCAGTCGGAAAACTACATTGCGCTGATCCGCAATTTCCACCGCTATAGCTGGCTGCTGATGTATCTGTTTGGTGCGTCGCCGGCATTGTCCACGCCTTTCCTGCGCGGCCGCCCGCACCAATTGGAAACCCTGTCGGACGACACGCTGTACCTGCCCTATGCGACCAGCCTGCGCATGAGCGACCTGGGTTACCAGAACAACGCCCAGGCTGGCTTGGTCCCCCCTTACAACACCCTGCTGGATTACATGCGCAGCCTGTCGCTGGCGGTACGCCAGCCTTACCCCGAGTATGAAAAAATGGGAACGCGCCAAGATGGCGAATGGGTACAGATCAATACCAATGTGCTGCAGATTGAAAACGAGTTTTACGCCACCATACGTCCAAAACGCGTCATCAAAACCGGCGAACGTCCGGTCGAAGCCCTGTGCGCACGCGGTGTGCAGTATATAGAAGTGCGCTGCATGGATGTTAACCCCTTTGACCCGCTAGGCATTAGTCTGGAAACCTCGCGTTTCCTGGACGCCTTCCTGCTGTTCTGCGCGCTGGACGACAGCCCGCTGACGAACCGGGTCGAAGGCCAGGAAAATGTCGACAATTTCGCGCTCACCGTCAAGCAAGGCCGTCGCCCCGGCCTGATGTTGGCGCGCCAGGGCCAGGCCATCTCGCTGCAAGACTGGAGCAGGGAATTGCTGGAGAAAATTACACCGGTAGCCGCCCTGCTGGATGCCCAGCGTGGTGACGACAGCCACGCCAGGACCCTGCAAGTCCAGCGCGAAAAATTGCAAAACCCTGAACTGACACCATCCGCCAAAGTGCTGGCCGCCATACGTGCCGCGAATAATTCTTTCACCGAGTTTGCCTTGCAACAAAGCAAGATGTTGGCAGACGAATTCCGCGCGCATCCCCCTGCTGCCGATCAACTCGCCCTGTACACCCGGATGGCCGAGCAATCGCTGGCAGAACAAGCCACAATGGAAAGCGCACAAACCGGCAGTTTTGACCAGTTCATCCATGATTACCGCTCACGCACGTCGAGTGAAATTTGCTGCGATACCTTTAACGAAGCGTCCCTGATACATCGTGTGACGCTGTAAGAACCTGTTTACGATCTTAGCAACAAATCCTTCCATGGCTATTCCAGAAATCATCAGGAAAGTGGATACTCTGCGTTGACACTTTCCCACTGATAAGGAAAACCAGCGATGAGCATGCAATTCGGTATCCACAAACACAGGATGGAAGCCCTGATCGACGGTGTATTTGCCATCGCCATGACGATACTGGTACTGGAAGTCAAAGTGCCAGAACTGGAGAATCCACGTGATGGTGCGGCCTTGCTGCATGCGCTGCAACATCATCTGTATATCATCATCGCCTATTTCATCAGTTTTGCCATGCTGGGCTTGTTTTGGGTCTGGCACCACAGACTGGCAAGCAAGGTAAAGGAAATTGATGGTGCCCTGATGCTGTGCAGCCTGGGGTTTTTGTCGCTGATCTGTTTTTTCCCTTTTGCCGCTGCCTTGTTTGGGCGTTACATGTTTTATACACCGGCTGCCTTGCTCGTGTATCTGCCCGTGGTCGGCCTGATTTTGCTGTCACAGGCTTTATATTTCTTCGTCGCCATCAAACGCAAACTCATTCATGAAGATGTCAGTGCAGAAGCAGTACGCTCCGCGCACAAGCACAATCTATACGCCTGTGGCATTTTCTGTTTGACGGCCATACCGTCAGCATTGATTGCAGGCATCAGCGTCGCTGCCGGCTGCGCCGTCGCCGCTAGCTTGCTTATCTGGCGCGCCATCAAAGCCTGAGGGCTTATTTCTTTTCCGTGCCTTAAGACCTGGTAAGCACTAAGCTGGGAGTGCCAATTTAGGGGTTACCAGGTCTGGTCCGTAAATCTTCACGCTGTTTTTCATATTGCTCGTAAGTCGTCTTGTTTTGTTGCAGACAAGTCTTGCGCTCATTCCAGTCCATGCGTTTTTCACACTGACGCTGGGCAGTATCTTGCTGCATATCATAGAAGAAAGCGCAGCCACTCAAACCCAGTGGGCTACAAAGTACCAAGGCCAGCAGCAGTAATTTTTTTAACATGTCATTCATTTTGAAAAATAGTGGAAATTATGAAATACGACCAATAGAAGAACATACGCTACACGATAGACCCCTGTTAAGCGAATTTAGTTCCCATGCGCCATCCCATACGCCATCCCATACGATATCCCGGCGCGGGTATCCATGCACCCCTATGTGCTCAGGCAAAGTGCTGCTTTACCAGCCTTTGATGAGCGCCTTATCAATGATTTCACTCCCTCATTCGCTTGCTTAGCGTGATTTAGCGCACGGTGGCGTCTGCTGACTTCATCTAATCCTACAAATGGGGACGCCCGTGTCCTATATGGCAGCGCCTCGGGCCGATGTAGTATGAATTGCAAGTCAATAACAGTTACAGCCGCACGCTGGCGGCTTATGGGCTAGGGACTCTGACTTACTGCGGGCTTACCGCGCATAGCAGGATGCATCGATCTTCTGGAGAAATCGCAATGAATACATGTCTATTCAAAGGTGGAGTATTTTTTCTATATGGCGCATTGCGCGTAAGCCTGGGCCGCCTGCTTGGCAAGCCGCAACTTCGTGCCAGTGGCTACCAGATGCTGACCAATGCCAGATGCCAGCTCGTTATCAGTGATGCGCAAAAGGTGATCAGACAGTGCATCAAACGCCAGCAAAATAATCTTACTTCGGTTTCAGGGTCCTGATCCCCGATCATTTTGAACAATTTAAACTTTTTGGAGAAATACATGATAGCTACCAAACACCTCTTCCTTGCAGCCGGTCTTGCCAGTTTGGCGCTGCTGACTGCCGTCAGCAAGACGCTGCATCGCGAAAAACACGTCGCCAAGAAATTACATAAAACCGAGTTAAGCACCTGGGAAGGGGAAGGCGGCAACCTGCCACCAAAAACCAGCACTCAGGCTGTGAATAAAGACATAGAACCCAAATAAACTTTACGCGAGAACACCAGGGCGTGTTGACCCACGTTTGACTGTGTATTCGTTCTTCACCCGTCTCTCGCATGCCGCTGTATCCCCTGGTAGCAAAGGGGCGTGCAGCGCAAGGAGGCCTATGACATATCCAGCCAGTTTCCATGAGCGATATAGCGTTGCTATGCTCACTTCCCCACATAGTTTATCAAAGTGCTATGCTGTCAGCGTATACGCATGACTTATGCCGCTTTGTCTGATGCCGTACAGGAATTAGCTGGCATGATTTTGTGCACTCCCCCCATTTGAAGGAAGAAAATGATCCGTATTGCAGTCTGTGACGACCATCAAATTGTGCGGGCCGGTTTCAAGCAGATATTTTCAGGAGTCAGTGATTTCGAAGTAGTTGCCGAGGCCACCAACGGGCGTGAAGCCCTTGAAATCGCCAGGAGACAGGCTTGCGATGTCATGCTGCTGGATATCAGCATGCCTGATCAAAGCGGTATCGACACCTTGCGTACCATCAAACAGGGGCAGCCAGAGTTACCGATCCTGATACTAAGTGGTTATCCTGCGCAGCAATATGCGGTAAATCTCTTGCGTATGGGTGCGAATGGCTATCTGAACAAGGAATGTGATGCAGAGGAGCTCATCAAGGCCGTCCGCACGGTATCGACCGGCCGTCGTTATGTGAGTGCAGACGTGGGAGAGATCCTGGCTCAGGGCTTTGACCTGCACGCAGACACTGCCATGCATACCGAACTCTCTGATCGTGAATTCCAGGTATTTTTAAGACTGGCCAAAGGTGAATGCGTTTCCGATATTGCCGTGACCCTGTCGCTCAGCGTGAAAACCATCAGCACCTATCGTACCCGCGTGATGGAAAAAATGAATCTGCAATCAAACAGCGATCTGACGTATTACGCGATGAAGAATAATTTGCTTGAATAAGCAAATCAAGGATATGTTGTCGGGTAGATAAAATAAAAGTTAAGGCAGCAGAATTTAGTGAGCCAGGGCCTGGATATGATCAACCAGATTATCCATTTCGCGGGATTTGTCAAAAAAGCCCTCTGCTCCCAGTGACATGGTGCGGATTTTTAAGGCATTGCTGGGGTTGCTGGTAAATACCAGGCGTGATCCATATAGGCGGCCATCATTTTTCAGGCCAGACAGCACAGCCAGGCCACTGCCTTCACGCAAACCGATGTCAACAATGGCGACGTCCCATTCGATAGAGCGCAGCTGACTCAAAGCATCTTCTTCACTTTCTGCGAAACCGATGACTTCTACATTGTCAGTCTGCTGCAAAACCTCAATCAGCACTGAACGAATTCTTTGCGCATCTTCGATTAAAAATACTTTCAATTTTTTCTTGTCTTCCATTTTGTTCCAAACGATTGGAAACTGAAATTCGCTGTAATAAGACCATCGGTATCGGTCATGAGATGTCAATGCAATTCATTTTAAGTAGACTGCTGTTGATTAGCAATAAGCTTTCGCGGAATAGTTTGTAGGAGAAAACCTACTTCTCGCGTTTTCCCGGGCCAGAGACCATCTCTCCAAAATTATCGACACATTGTTTATCAATTGAGGTATTGTTTTCGTAGTCGGAACACAAGCCACATTTGCCAGGCGGGAAAAAAACAAATGAAAAACTGTATGGCTGATTTAAATTCCAGCAGTAATTGCCTACGTATTTCAGCCGCCTAGTGAGGAAATTTTCTTGAAAAAAACCACATCCACGTCGATACCTCTGTACATCACGTTTCTGTTCATGATCTGCCTCTTCATTTTGATTGGCAATGCCTATTCTGCTTACCAGAATCTGGAAAAACTCAAGGCCAACAATGACTGGGTGGAACATAACTGGAGTGTCAAAGACAAACTCAAGAATATCAACCTGCTGATCATGGATTCTGAAAGCAGCCTGCGTGGCTATTTCATGTCCGGCAATGAAGTCTATATTCGCCCCTGGGAAATAGCCCGTAGCAAGCTGGAAAGTGACTTCAGGGAACTGGACAAATTATTGCAAGACAATCCTGCCCAGGTCAAAAATCTGGCTGAATTACGCAGGCTCTATGACAGCAAAGCCAGGGTGTTTGAACATGGTATTTCAACCTATAGAGAGTTTGGCCTGACCGGTATCATGGAGCTGGCAAAGGTCGGTGATGGCCGGGAAGTCATGGATGAAATCCGGCTGCTTGATATCATCATGGAAAAGGAAGAAAACGAGGTACTGGCAGCCAGGCGCCAGGTGTCGTACGCAGAATACAAGGATGCCCTGTTCTTTGGTACTGCAACCAATTCTATTGCGCTACTGGTCCTGATTTTGTTTTACCGTCTGATCTATCGCAGTTTCTACAAACAACGCGGCATAGAAAACGCATTGAAGATCGCCAACGATAACCTGGAAAGCACGGTATTAAAACGCACCGAGCAATTATCAGTCTTGTCGCATCACTTGTTAAATGTCTCGGAAAAAGAGAAAGCCAAACTGGCCCGTGAGCTGCATGATGAAATGGGATCGAATTTAACCGCGATCAGCATGGATATCTCTGTCGTCACTGAAAAACTCAAGGATAAAGAACCTGAGCTGGCAAAGCAATTGCAAAGAACCAAGCGCGCCTTGCTGGATACCGTCGATCTGAAGCGACGCATCATAGAAGACTTACGCCCCAGCCTGCTGGATAATCTTGGCCTGTCTGCCTCGATACAACACTATTGTGAAGAGGTCACGGCAATTGCCGGTTTATCGTATGTGGCTGACATTACGGAAGATTTCGACACCATCGATCCCGCCTGGTCAATTGCCCTGTTCCGCATCACCCAGGAATCGCTGAACAATGTCATCAAGTATGCACAGGCCACCGAAGTCAAGATCAGCCTGAAACGCACAGAACAAGGCTTGTGGCTGCAGGTTCTTGACAATGGCATAGGCATACCGACAGATGCCATCAGCAAACCCAAGACCCATGGCATATTGGGCATGCGTGAACGTGCCTTGCTGTTGGGCGGCAGCTTTTCTGTTAAATCCGGCCCGAACAACCGGGGCACGGTAACGGAAACCTTCATCCCTTTTAAAACTTAAAAAACCCCCGCTGTCATCAGTGGGGGTTTCCTGGCTTTGACTTGTCGCGGCCCATCGGCCTGCTTACATGATTAACGTAGCATGCCGGTGGACAGTATCTGGTCAAATTCCTGCCTGGACACGCGGTAACACTCGCCCGCATGCATTTCCAGTCCTTCACGATCCAGCACGGTGATATTGCCGCGCTTGTACTGGATCAGGCCTTCAAGCTGCAATTTCCCTGCAGCCTCGGTAACGCTTTCACGACGCACACCCAGCATGTTGGCAATCATTTCCTGGGTCACTTTCAATTCATTGCTGTACAGGCGATCCAGTCTGTCGAGCAACCAGCGCGACAATTGCTGGTCGATGGAATAGTGACGTCCACATACCGAATTTTGTGCCATTTGCGCAAACAGGGCCTGGGTGTAGCGCATCAGTATTTGCTGCAACTTCCCGCCCCTGGCATACGCTTCCTTCAATACCGAGGCCTTCAATTTATAGGCACTGCCAGCACACTGCACCATGGCGTTACCCAGTGCGCGCTCGCCCATCAGCACAGAGATACCAAGCATACCTTCATGCCCGGTCACGCCAATTTCAGTGACATCTCCATCTGCCAGCACGTACAGCAGGGCAACCACAGCAGTGGCCGGGAAATACACATGGGATAATTTGTCACCATACTCGTAAAGTTCTTTGTCAAAAGCTAGCTCGACCAGCTCCAGATGTGGCATGAGAAATGCAATTTCATCTTCAGGCAGGGCCGCCAGGATATCATTTTGCACCGTATCATCAAGCAGGCCCAAACCTGCTCTTGCTGTTACTGCAGGTGTGTAGTCAACTGAATATCTGCGATGCAGCGTCCCGCCAGAAGTCAGCGCTGGATGCGCGGTGATTGAAACCCGTGTTTGCGTGCTATTCATTGTTGCTCCTCTTTTCAAAGACATCCTATGTCACGCCTTGCCTGTCATAGTCGTCAAATACACAGCATTACTTTTTTTCGATATAGACATCAGCTATTTTTTTGAACTTGGCCCGATATCTTTCCGACTGATTACACTGTAGTTCTTTATCCTTGAAACAGGCATCGGACAGTCCGGCAAGCGCTTGTACGCTGAGCACGCTGTGCTATGTGGGAGTAGTCCTACAAGAGGGAAACCGCACTTGATCCGCATCAAACATTCGTCAATGCCAAAGTGCGTTATCGCACCGATTGCTGCATCACCGGAAGCTATGATTTTTCACGTCAACAACAATGGAGAAAGATCATGAATATCTGCAAACAAACTACCATCGCCGTAACTATTGCCGCATCTGCCCTGCTGGGTGCATGCAGCAGTTCCCCCACAACGGCAAGTGCCTATCCAACCTCAGAGGCTTACAGTAGCTATGGTGTCATTGAATCGATACAGGTCGTGCAAGTGTCGAATGAAAGCAAGGGGCCTGGTGCCGGTGCCATCGTTGGCGGTATCGTTGGCGGGATTTTGGGTAATCAGGTTGGGGGTGGTACGGGTAATACCATCGCCACTGCAGCCGGTGTCGTTGGCGGTGCCGTCGTCGGCAATAACATAGAAAAGAATAACCGCAACCAGCAGGTACGCGAGGCCTATCAGATCAGCGTGCGCCTGGATAACGGTGTCTATCAAACCGTGTTACAGGACAATATCGCCGACCTGCGTGTCGGCAATCGTGTCTATGTAAAAAACAATTACGTGTACCGCAGCTAAGCTGTGTCAATGCGCGTTGCATGAACGTGATGCGGATGTGATGTAATTCAGGCCGGCAAATAAAGTCATTCCCTTCGGGGAATGACTTTATTTGCCGGGCCCCTGCCCGCTTATTCGCTCAACAGTTCGGCCACGGTTTGCATGCCATCGATATGTTCGGAGATGACTTTCACGATCACGATAATCGGCACACCCAGCAACAAACCCCAAGCACCCCATAACCAACCCCAGAACAAGAGTGAGATAAAGACGGCTGCAGCATTCATCCGGGTAATGCGCCCTGTCATCCAGGTGGTGACCACTGTGCCCACCAGCGCCGCAATCGCGATCGAGATACCCGCCACCAGCAAGGCCATGGAGATAGTACCAAACTGCACATAGGCAATCAGACAGACTGCCAGGGCCATCAATAGCGAACCAAAATAGGGAATGATATGCAACAGGCCGCTAGTCAGCGCCCAGGCACCTGCATTTTCCAGTCCCATGAAATGAAATGCGATCCAGCTGAGTAATGCCAGCAAACCGTTGGTGATCAATAACATGAACATGTATTGCTGTACCGAGGTATTGATCTTGCTCAGGATTTGTACGGTAATGCGCTTCTGTGTCAGCGAGGGACCGGTAATTTTGACCAGCTTTCGCTTGAACTTGTCACCGGATAACAGCAGGAAAAAAATAAGAAACAGCGTCATGATTGCCTGGCCCAGCAAATCCATGATGCCCAGTGACCCTGCCAGCAGCAATTCGCGCAATTTCAGCACAGGTGTTTCAGTGACCACCGCTTTCTTCACGTTGGGCTGCACACCGGTTGTCGCCTGGCTGGTAGCCTTTTCTATTTCAGTAGCTGCCGTCTGCATTTTCTGCATCAGACCGCTCTGACCGATTTGCAGTTTGCTCATTTCACTGGAAAACTTGCGGGTCGCTATCGGCAACTGATCAAGAATGGCGTCAAATTCCGTATGCAATGAATTGATCTGCGTGCCAATGATAGTCAACATACTGATCATGACCACAGTGGTAGCGATCACGCGTGGTATACGCCAACCTTGCAAGGTATCGACCAGAGGAGACAGCGTGTAGGCCACCAGAATACCGAAGACCAGAGGAATGAAAAACCGCTGCGCTGCGCTCAGGGCAAAGAAGAAGGCGACAGTTGCCAGTATGGTCAAGGCCACACCGCGGGCGTTGACATGTACACCGGGGAATACCTGCGCCTGGGTGTCAGCAGGGGCCACTGCTTTCACATCATTCATCACGGCACCAGCGTCGCTGTCGTCCGTTTCAGGGGGAATAGTTGGTATGGGCACGTCCATCGCTGTGGTCCACCTGTCTGAATTATTGGGATGTTGTTGAATAGGCGACTTTAGTAGTACTGCCGGGGATTACAAAGAATCGCAAGGAATCACAAGGAATTGCAGGGCTTTGCATCAAGCTGGTTGCACAAGCCCGGAAAGCGTCAGTTGCTCAATGCTGCTGGTCGTTTTTGAATACTTCCTTGATATTGCCCAGGGCTTCTTGCATGCTACCCTCTACTTGCTTGGCAGCGCCCTTGGCTTGCTGTTTTTTGCTTCCGACAAGCTTGCCACCTTCCTGTTGAACTTTACCTGCCACTTTTTTTGCCGCGCCTTTGATCTGATCTGAATTCATCATGAAACTCCTGTTTAATTGTTTCTGTCGAAAAAGACTGTTGCGCTTCTTTCAATGAGGCCATGTATGCCACTTCAAATGACATAGGGCAATTGATTAAAGTAGACGTAATTTATACAAGGCTTGAAATTTCTTCTGTACGCTGACTAACACAGGGGATAAAACCGGAACCCGCCCTTGCAAAGGATGGGTGTCATGTCCGGCTGTGCGACAGTGATCGAAGGGAGCGTGGAAAAACGAAGCCAATCACCGTGGCCCCTTGCTGCAAAAATTAGCCAGCATGTTTTCTGGAATAAGCTTGATTGAAATTAGCTTGAATGAGGTAGCGATATAAGGCGACGAAGTCAGCAAAGAAACGCCATCCCGGCCGATGTGTCGGGATATTGATGCAGAGATGATGGCACAAATGTGTTGACATCCAAGCTTGCCCTGGCGGAAGGGACAAAAAACAGAGCGATGTCAACACCGTACAGAGAGCTAAGAGCGGCACTGATAAATAATCATGCCAGCACGACCGCTTACTTATTTATCTTCCTTATTCATCTTCAAAAATATTACTCAGCCCACCAAGTACCGAACCTTGTTCGCCTCCTTTGCTGCCACCCACTTTCGATGCACCGACTATGCGGTTTGCCAGGCGAGCCAGCGGCAGCGATTGCAGCCAGACCTTGCCGGGGCCGCGCAAATGGGCAAAGAATATCCCCTCACCACCGAACAGGGCGGTCTTGACGCCGCCGACATACTTGATATCGAAGTCCACTTCCTGGGTAAAGGCCACCACGCAGCCTGTGTCCACACGCAGGGTCTGGCCAGGATGCAAGGTCTTTTCTATGATGGCACCACCAGCATGGATAAAGGCCAGGCCATCCCCTTCCAGTTTTTGCAGGATGAAGCCTTCACCACCAAAAAAGCCCGCACCCAGCCGCTTTTGAAAAGCAATACCCAGCGACACCCCTTTGGCAGCACACAGGAAGGCGTCTTTCTGGCACAACAGGGTGCCGCCCATCTGATCCAGATGCATGGGAATGATTTTGCCGGGATACGCAGCACCAAAGGCAACTTTCCTCTTGGCCCTGCCAGCATTCATAAAGACCGTCGTAAACAGGGATTCGCCGGTCACCAGGCGCTTGCCAGCACCCAGCAATTTGCCGAAGATGCCTGTCTGGCCAGCAGAACCGTCGCCAAAGATGGTTTCCATCTCAATGTCGTCTTCCATGTAAAACATGGTACCGGCTTCACCTATGGCCGCTTCGCCGGGGTCAAGTTCAACTTCGACGAATTGCATGTCGTCGCCAAAAATTTCGTAGTCTATGACATCCATGGCCATGATGATTTTCCCATTGAGTAAAAATAAACCGCAAACCCGTGCGGCAGTGATGGGCATTCTATGAAATTTTTTGGTTTTAGGATAGATGACGGAAGCGGTAATCTCTTAAGGAAATTACCGCTGCTAATCTGTGAATATGCCACCGAATATTTCACTGAATATGTCGCTGACTATGTCGAGGAAGATGCCTTTAGCCCAGCAACGTCACGGCATCAAGCACAGTCGCATATTCGCCCTGAAGATTGCTGAGTGCATGTACATGTACTTCTTCTGCAGTCTGTGGCTTACCATGCAAATCCAGTCTGTCAAAACTGAAGCAGGCATCAGCGACTACCGTAGTGGTAAAGCCCAGGTTACCCGCACTGCGGGCAGTGGCCTCAACTGAATTATTGGTGCTGACACCGACTATCACCAGATCTTTGATGCCACGCACGTGCAGCCAGCGTTCCAGACCTGTATGGACGAAGGCATCGGTAACGTTTTTCTCGACCACGTGTTCGCTGGCCAATGGTACGAAACTATCCTGAAATTCATTGCCAGGCTGCCCCGGCCAGAATAGCGAAGCGGGTGAGCGCGACATGTGCCGTACATGCACTATCGGTTTGCCGGCTGCACGCCATGCCGCCAGCAACTGGCGTATCTTGTCTTCTGCATCTGGATTATTCCTACGCCCGGCTTTAGGATCCGCCATGCCACGCTGCATGTCGACGATGATCAGAGCAGCGTCTTGTTTTTTCATATTATCCATTCATGTAGCCACTACGCAAAGCCCTGACCCAATCTTCACGTCCACGCGAGGCCGCAAGATCGACCATTTGCTGATACGCATAAGGAACATTGATCAAACTGGCGGTCCAGCCGTGC
This sequence comes from Undibacterium sp. Ji50W, assembly GCF_049340445.1. Lineage (NCBI taxonomy): Bacteria > Pseudomonadati > Pseudomonadota > Betaproteobacteria > Burkholderiales > Oxalobacteraceae > Undibacterium > Undibacterium sp. Ji50W. The sequence continues at coordinate 25,521 of NZ_JBMPOX010000022.1, forward strand.
GACATCTTTTCGACGATGGCATAACGTGCATCTGGTGAGCCGGATTCAATCACATGCGGGTAAGGGTAATCATATTCATAGGCGGGATGACCAACGCTGCCGGGATTGACGATCAGTTGGCCTGCAACAGTGCGCACACTGCGGGCAACATGGCTATGGCCACAGGCTATCACGGCTGCAGTTTGTTGCCCCAGCCGGTCTTTCACTTCCTGTGCCGTGGCATTCCTATCTGCCACTTGCAGCAAGGTCGTGTTATCGCTGTCCGGTGTACCGTGGCAGAGCAACACTTCTTCAGTCAGGCGCAGCACCGGTTTCAGACTTGTTATCCAGTCCCTTTGCGCTGTCGTGATTTGCTGATGTGCATACACATCGCCGGCACCTGAGCGTTCATGCAATTCCAGAATTTGTCTTTCATGATTGCCAGCCAGATGCATCCAGCCAGCTTGTGCCATCAGGAAGTCTGCCGTTTCTTTTGGCAGCAAGGGGCCAGACAGGCTGTCACCCAGATTGACTACCTGATCAACCCCACGCAGACGCAGATCGGCAGTCACCGCTTCCAACGCCGCCAGATTGCCGTGTATATCTGAAATCACTGCAATACGCATACTGGCTTACTCCGCTAAATTTGTTTATGAAAGAAGCTCGTTCCACAAAATTCGCCATCAGGCATCAGGGCATAGTTGGGTACCACACCCACTTTCTGCCAGCCTGCACGTTCATACAGGCGTTCGGCATCGCCACCCGTGACCGTATCCAGCACCAGCACGGTCTTGCCTTCGGCTCTGGCGGTTTTTTCAACTGCAGCCATCAATGCTTGCGCAACACCTCTGCGACGCGCCTTCCTGTGCACCAGCATCTTGGCCACATCGGCCCGGTGCGGCTGGTTGTCTGGCATGGCGGTGATCAATTGTACCGTGCCTATGATGTCGCCGTTATCATCCCTGGCGACCAGCAAGACACGCTCCTTGCGGGCAACGCCATCTGCAACGCCCTGCCAGAATTGCAGCGCACGTTCGCGTGGCAAAGGCCACATGAAGCTGACGGATGCACCGCCGGCAACGCAGTCTGTCAATACATCCGCCAGGGCCGGCACACTGACTAAGGCCTGCCCGGCATCAAGAATGTGTATGTGTACTTGCTCAGTCATCATTTACTCCTTGCAAAGCGCCACCAGATAGCGTGCCAGGGCAACGCCGGGATTATGAAAAGTAATGGGTTGATCCAGTTTCATGGACAGGCAATCGCCGGTCTGTAAATCCCAGGCTTGTTCACCCACATGAATACGCATTTCACCTGCCAGTATCCAGACCTGCTGCTGGATATCCACCTCGCGATGAAAACTGTCATAGCGCACGGTTTGGCCTGCCGGGAATGCAACTTCCACCAGTTGTAGGGGCGAAGGCAGGCCAGGTGAGAGATTACGACGCATATAGCCGGATGCAGGATCAGTCCAGCAAACCTGCTCAGCCAGGCGTGAGACGGGTGATGCCACGGCTGCTGGTGTGCTGTCTTCAAACAGTGAAGCCAGCGATACCCCCAGCCCCACGGCCAGCTTGTCCAGCGCTGCCGCCGTCGGGCTGCTTTCTGCGCGTTCTATCAGGGAAATGTTCGACCGGCTGACGCCACTGCGCTTCGCCAGCACATCCAGCGACAGCTTTTGTTGATCGCGTAACTCACGCACCCTGCGGGCAATAATCGTATTGATATCCATAACTTCCATTATATAGGATAAATAAATCCCGTAAACTGGAAATTATTTCTGCCGTATCTGCGGATACCTCAAGCTTGTGTCAATTGCTTTATGGCCACTACCAGTTTATCCAGGTCGTCCAGACTGGTGTACAGATGCGGCGTCACCCTGACGATGTCATGCCCATCCAGATCACGCGTGACGGTGAATATCTTGTGCTCGCGCATCAGGTAATCGACGATGGCATGACCAGAATTACCGACGATGCCAAAACCGGCAATGGCACACGAACGTTGCGGGTCGGTCGGCGTCATGATGCGCACATCAGGCAAGCCACGCACCTGGTTCACCCAGTATTGGGTCAGGTAGCGCAAGCGTCCTTCCTTGTTGGCTGAACCTATGGATTCATGAAACTTCAACGCATCGAGCACCGTCAACACATTCGCTGGCGGCACCGTACCCACTTGCGTGAATTTAAAGATTTCATTGTCGGCAAACTTGACATTACCGAACAGCGGCGCAATATCCGCCACCCTGTGTTTGCGTATGTATAGCATGCCTACCCCCAGTGGCACGCCCAGCCATTTATGCAAATTCACCGCGACAAAGTCAGCACCCAGCTCTGTCATGCGGTAGTTCAGATGGGCAAAAGAATGCGCTGCGTCGACCATGACATCCACCCCATGCCGTCTGGCCATGGCAGTAATCTTGGCCACCGGCATGATCTGCCCTGTCCTGTGCACCATGTGGGTGACCAGTATCAGTTTGGTTTTGGACGTAATCGCCTGCTCGTAGCGGGCCACAATGTCTTCATCACTGGCAGGGTCGAATGGCAATTGCAAATGCCGTAGTTGTATCTGCTTGCGTTTCTCCAGCATCATTAAGGTATCAATGACGTGGTCGTAATCATGCGTGGCGAGTATGACTTCATCACCAGCCTGCAAAGGATAACCCTGCAGCAGGATATTCATGCCCTCGATCAGGTTACGCGTCAGTACCAGTTCCCCTTCATCTACACCGCAAAAATCCTTGAGCGCCTGCATGACTTGCACAAACAGGGGCGCGTAACGCACCCGCAAGAAATACGAAGTCTCGGCATTCACCTGCGCCTGATAGCGCTGGAAAGCCTCAAACACAGGCTGCGCCTGCACACCAAAGTAGCCGTTTTCCAGATTGATGAAATCTGGTGAGACGGTGTATTGTGAGCGGATATCTGCCCAATAGGCCTCATCGTCGGCGGCGACATTCTTCAATTGACTGGACAAAAGCAACTCCTTAATTTGTGTAAACCTTCTGCACCAGTAAAAGCCTGGTTTCAACAGATCATTCTATATGCAGAGGCCAGGGCGCATGAAAAGTTCCGTCAAAGCCCGGCATATGCCGAAGTGTTGGTCATAATTGCTCAAATGCGTGCCAACACCGCGTCCTTCTTGCATTCTGCGTATAGCTCCTCTAGCATGGCGTGGTTAACTTTAAGCACTTGCTCATGCCTGCCCTGCCTGAATTGAATGAACTGGAACGCATTATCACCCTTGGCCGCGGACAGCTGGAGGTAGAGGTCTTGTGCGAGGTGGCGGTCAGGCACAAGCAATTCCCTGTGTATAAACTGGCGCTTGGCAATCCCGATACCAGTCTGCCCGCGATTGGTTTTTTTGGTGGCATCCATGGCTTGGAACGTATAGGTACGCAAGTCTTGCTGTCTTTTTTGCGGGCTCTGCTGACACGCCTGTCCTGGGACAAGAGCCTGCAACATATGTTGCAGGATGTGCGCCTGGTGTTCATGCCACTGATTAATCCCGGTGGCATGTGGCAATCTACCCGCTGCAACCCCAGCGGCGTCGACCTGATGCGCAACGCGCCGGTGGAAGCGCAAGACAAGGTACCCTTCCTGCTGGGTGGCCATCGCTATAGCCCACGCCTGCCCTGGTATCGCGGCGCGGCCGGTGCAGAGATGGAAGCAGAAAACCTGGCCTTGTGCCACACGGTACAACAAGAATTGCTGTCGCGCCCTTTCAGCATGGCGATTGATTGCCATTCCGGCTTTGGCCTGCGTGACCGTGTCTGGTTCCCGCATGCGCATAGCGTGCACCCCATAGAGCATCTGGCCGACATCCTGGCGCTGGAAGAATTATTTGAGCAAACCCATCCCAATCATTCTTACCTGTTCGAGCCACAGAGCCTGCAATACCGCACCCATGGCGATGTCTGGGATTATCTATACCTGCAGGCGCAGCAAGACAGCAACAAGACCTTTTTGCCGCTGACGCTGGAAATGGGATCATGGTTGTGGGTGAAGAAAAACCCGCGCCAGCTATTTTCACGGCATGGCATGTTCAACCCGGTGGCACAACACCGGCTGAGCCGCGTCTTGCGGCGGCATAGTTCCTGGCTGGATTTCCTGATGCGGGCAACTTCCAGCCACGCGCAATGGCTGGCCACAGGCCCAACCCGCCTGCGCCTGCAAGAGCGTGCCGTGGCGCGCTGGTACCGGCCATGACGACCTGGGTGTTATTGCGTGGGCTGATGCGGGAAAGCAGGCACTGGGGCGACTTTCCTGCACGCTTCCAGCAAGCAACGGGTGCTAAACGCGTGTTATGCCTGGACTTTCCTGGTAACGGGCAATTGTATGCAGAGCCTAGCTTCAGCAGCGTAGAAGCGATGGCTGACTACTGTCACCAGCAATTACAGACACAAGGGGTATCAAAACCGGTGCAAATACTGGCAGTTTCATTAGGTGCCATGGTGGCACTGGCCTGGGCAAACCAATATCCGGATGACTTGCAGCGCATGGTGCTGATCAATACCAGTGTGGCACCGCACAATCCCTTTTACCATCGACTGAGACCGGCAAATTACCCGGCACTGATCGCCACCATGTTATTCGGCTCGCGCAAGCAGCGCGAGCAATTGATCTTGCGTATCACCAGCAATCTGCATACCAAACAACAGGGCAAAGAGATCGTGGCGCGCTGGATTGCCTATGCGCAAGAAAATCCCATCCGCGTTGGCAATATCCTGCGACAACTACTGGCCGCCATGGGTTTTCGTGCGCCACCATACACTGGCAAAGTGCCGCTGCTTTTGCTGGCGGGTGAGCATGACCACCTGGTGAATGTCGCCTGTTCACACAGGCTGGCACAGCAATGGCATTGCCCCCTGCACCTGCACCCCACGGCAGGCCATGATTTGCCGCTGGACGATGCAGCCTGGGTGATACAGCAGGTGCTGGCATGGTGAGGTGAGGTGCGGTTAATTCTTGCGGTTAATTCTTGAGCTTAATTTTTGATATTAATTCTGCGCCAACTCCGCAATCAGAAAATCAATAAATACCCTGACCCGCAAAGGCAGATGCCGGTCACGCGGATACATGAGAGAAAATGGCCGGGTACGCCCGCCGAATTCCTGTAATACCTCCACCAGTTTCCCAGCACGCAAATCCTGTTCCACCATGAAACGCGATGCCTGCAACAAACCTGCGCCATGTCTTGCCAGGGTAATGATGCCCAGCAAGTCTTCTGAACAGGTGAGGCTACCCTTGGTAGGCCAGTCTAGCTCTTCACCATTGCGCCTGAAAATCCAGACGATGTTTTGTCCGGCACTGGGCAAGACAAATTGCAGGCATTCATGCTGATCCAGATCTTCGAGTTTTTTCGGTACGCCAACACGCTGCAGATATTCTGGCGTGGCACAGACCACGATTTCTGTGTCTTCCAGCCTGCGTGCAATCATGCCTGAATCGGGCGGAATGCGGCCACGTATCACCAGGTCAAAGCCATCCGCAGTGAAGTCAATATTGCGGTTGCTCAGTTGCAAATCCAGCCTGACCAGCGGATATAACTGACGAAACTTTGCCAGCAGGGGCAATACCCGGTAATGCCCGTACGGTGTCGGCATGCTGATACGTACCAGACCGGCAGGTTGTATTTGCTGGCCAGATACTTCCCGTTCAGCTTCCACCAGTTGATTCAGGGCCTGGCGACATTGTACAAAATAGGCACGCCCGGCTTCGGTCAGGCGCAATTGCCGTGTGGTGCGGACAAACAGGCGCACGCCTATGCGCTCTTCCAGCCGGGCGATCGAACGACTGACTGCTGCCGGCGTCAGCCCGGCTGCAGTCGCCGCATCCTTGAAGCTTTCCAGCTCTGCCGCCAGGCAAAACAACTCTATGCTGCCAAGTAACACATCTGCAAAATGTCGATTCACATTACACCATGTAATTTATAAAGTAACTTTCAGCTAGTTTATCAACTATTTGGTTTGGCATAGTATGCGCCTATGCCCTGTCACCATGGCAGAGCAGCCTTTACCACTTACAGAAAGACCAAAACCATGAAACTTTATTTCTCCCCCGGTGCCTGTTCCCTGTCCCCGCACATCATCCTGCGTGAAGCCGGCCTCGATTTCAAACTGCAAAAGGTCGATACCTCTACCCATAAAACTGCGGATGGTGGGGATTTTTACAGCATCAATCCCAAAGGCCAGGTACCAACCATGGAACTGGATGATGGCCAGATACTCACCGAAGGGTCCATCATTGCCCAATACGTCGCCGAACGCGCAGAAAACCGCGACTTGCTGCCAGCCTCTGGCATGGCACGTTACCGTGTACTGGAGTGGCAAAACTACATCACTTCGGAATTGCACAAATCCTTCGCCCCGCTGTTTAACCCGGCCATGAATACCGAAGGCAAAACCCTGATCGCAGGATTGCTGCGCAAGAAATTCGCCTGGGTCAATAGCCGCCTGGAAGCCAGCACTTACCTGACAGGCAATACCTTCACCGTGGCTGATGCCTATCTGTTCACAGTCAGCGGCTGGGCCCAACACGTGAATCTGGATATCAGCGACTTTGCACATCTGCAAAACTTCATCGCCACCGTCAAAGCCAGGCCACACGTGCAAGCAGCGTTGAAAGCAGAGGGTCTGCCCACCTGACACCTGATACCGGCACATCGCCAGCAATAAAAAACCGGCTGCCAACAGCCGGTTTTTGTCGTTACATTTAAGGCATAAAAATGGACACCAGCTACCCCGACATCATCGCCATCCTGCACCAGTATTTTGATGGCCTGTATCAAAGCGACACTCGCATCCTGGCCCAGGTATTCCACCCCGAGGCCCATTACTTCTGCGCCACCGAAGGTCATTTACTGCACCTGGACATGCAACACTACTTCCCTATCGTCGACCAACGCCCTTCCCCCGCCAGCCGCAATGAAACACGCCGCGACCGCATAGTCTCCATAGAACTGGCTGGCCCGGTAACAGCTTTCGCCCGTGTCGAATGTGCGATAGCGAACAAATTCTTCACTGATTTTTTAACGCTGATCAAACTCGATGGCAAGTGGCAGATTGTCAGTAAGGTGTTTCATTTTGAGCTGATGGATGCTTGAAAAAAAGAATGGCATTGAAGCCTGAGCCCAGCGAATTTTAGTCAAAATCCCTGTTTGACGTTGGCAAGCTTCAGCATTTCCTCGTAGCGTGCCGGACTAAATCCTATCAGCATTTTCTTTTCGCTGACCAGTATAGGTACAGCTTTTTCACCGAGTTGTTGATACAACTTCGCTGCATCACCTGATTTATCAATCATAACATCATTAAATTCGATACCCGCCTGCTTGAGATAAATACGCGCACTTTGGCAATGTGGACAGGTTGAGGTGCCGTATAGTGTCAATTTATAAGGTGAAGATTTTATATGTGCCGAGTAATCCCCATTTTTGAACGGACCATTCAATAACCGGTACCAGCGCGGAATATTAGTACCTAAAACAATCGCCAGAGCGGCAACCGCAATCAGTATAAGTCCGTCTTTGAGATATTTGCGATATGGAGCTTGCATGGATCTTCCTTAAAGTTTTAATTCCAAACGCAGACCTACACGTGTATATGAAGAATTCTGCGAACGTGTCTGTACGCTGGCACCAGGTAGTATGTATTCACGTATAGTTTCCGACTGCGGCGCAAACATATTGTCAAGATTCATAATCACCCGCAAATCATTGTTCACAGTCCAGACTGCGTTCGCTGTCAGCGTTCTTTGTCGTGACTCATAGGTTCTCTGCGTCAGATTATTCCGTGTCCAATCTGCGGGAAGCCAGTTGGCATCCACATCAACTTTGACCGGCAAGTTTTCAAGCTTGTACGACATGCCTATTTTGGCTCGCCACGGCAACTGGCCATCCAGATGATTATCTGGCCCTGGTACATCGCTCAGCACTGAATGTGCGAATCCAAAGCTGCCGCGCAGATCCACTTTGGGCGCTGCTTTCGATATATCGATCAAGGCGACACGCCAGTCGAGACTTATGCCGTAAATGGATGCACTACCAAGGTTCGCCGGTCTTTGTACATAGCGCGGCACGGTCGCCCACGGCACCGTGGTCAACAATATTTCGTTGCCAATTTTCTTTTCAATCTGGCGTGAATATGCCTCAATACTGATTTGGCTATCACTACTGAGACCATGTTCATAACTCAGATTGAAAGCCAATGCCCTTTCTGGCAGCAGATGCGGATTACCCATGCTATCTGCTGTGTCAATGGTGTTGCCGCCACAACCCGCAGGAGTAACACAAGGGGCGAAAGGATCTATGACCGGTTGCAACAACAATTGGTCATAGCTCGGGGCCTTGAAACTACGTGCCAAAGAGAGGCGGAACTGATGCTTTTGATCACCCTCCAGCTTTTTCGCCAGATGAAAAGAAGGTGACCAGACCCGGAAACGGGATTGGCTCTGAATGCCCACTTCATTAAAATTCAATACCTGGTCTTCGACTGAAACCCCACCATTCAGTGCAAGTGTTTTATTCAAACGCCAGTCGTCCTGGACAAAGATGCGCAATTTGTCGTCCCGGGCCAGACTTTGCTTGCTCAATGCGGACAGACTGGTATCAGGCTGGTTGTTGAGCCAATAAGCGCGATTGATATCGTGGCTACCATGTGTCCATTGCAAGCCAGATTTGACTGTATGCCCGCCACTAAAACTGTTCCGGTAATTCAATAACAGGATATAACTGGATTGATCGTCAATTTGTTGCTGCCGCCGAATGGCGTGGCTAATTCCTGTGCCCTGATCACTACGCAAGGTATCGCCGCTGAGTTGCATCTGGTTGTAACGCAAACTCGCGTCCAGTTGACCTGACTCCCCTGCATCGTAAGTCCAGCTAATCGGCAAACCGTATCCGCTCAGGGTGGTTGTCCCACGTTGATCGGCCTGTTGCAATCGCCCATCACTCCAACTTCTTTGTTCATTCCTGGTCTGATCCTGTTTGATCTGACCATAATCCGGTTTGAAGCTGAGATTATTTCCGCTGCTGAATTTATACGCGAGTTCACTGGTCAGCGTTAAAAATTCATCCGTTCTTATCGCTGTGCGCTGGGCATTAAATTGCGGCTGTGACCCTGTCTGGCTAAGCAGTGTTTGTTGATCACTACCTGAGCGGGGACTGCGACTGTTCCTGGCGCTGACACTCAGATTCAAGCTCCAGGGACTGTCCGGACTGAACTGGTTCATCATCCACGATACATTGCCGCCGTACTCACCAGCCACCTCGGTCACACCAAGACGAACTTGCTGTACGCTTTTACGTTCGATCTTGCGGCTGATCACATTAATCGTTCCTGCAATACCGAAAGGGCCGGTTTCCGCCGTCGCAGATTTGATAATCTCGATTTTATCTACCTGTATCAAATCCAGTTCTAAAGGTGACTTACCCGCAGGTGGGAGTCCGTCAAGCAAAATCTGTGTATAGCCAGGCAAGCCCAGCAAACTGAGACGACCATCCTTGCCTACCGTAACGGCAGGTTCGCGCTTGAGGATTTCTGACACATTTTGCAAGCCGCTCTGCTCAATCTGTTTGCGGCCAATAATCAGCTTGCCTGCGACAAAATCCCGTGCAGCTTCAATGTCGGTTTGAGCGCCGTTAACGATAACCTGTTGTGGTTGTTGAGCTGGAGGTGCAGACTGCTTGCCATCCTGCGCCCATACTGATCCGCAGGCCAGTAAAAGACTACAAGCTGCATTAATTCTTTTATTCATAAAAAATACAGTCTTCTCTTGCACAGAGCCTGACCAATTTGTCTCCACAAGATGTAGTTAAGTTTATAAAGCGGAATACTGTTACTCCGGATTATGTTGACAAATCTCTTCGCAGGCATCAGCTACCTTTTCTGTTGCACGTTCAAGTTCTTCTTTTTCTTTTTGACGCAGTTCTTTGAGTTTCTCTGGATCTATTTCTTTTGCAATAGCATCTCGGATTTTAGTCAGTTCGCCACCAAATTTTTGAGTCTTTAATAAAGCGGAATTACATTTTCTTGTACATTCACTTCGCGTAGATGGAACCAGTTTTTGCGCCCAGCTAGTTGTAGTAGCTAGCAAAACTGTAGTCAGAATCAGTAATTGTATTTTTTTAATTTGCACGATTAAATTTTTTCTTAATAATTCGTTATTAGTTTACCCAAAAAAATAATCTCATCACAGGAAACTTTCCCCATGATGAGATAACAAGACACTTACATTGCATTACATCAACAAATACTCATCTTATGGGGAAATTAGTCTGTACAAATCATAATGCAGTTAGTAGCGTCTTCCCATCCCAAGAGAGCGACGCACGCAGCGATACATTGCATTTCCGGGGATACAGGTGGAGTATCAGTAGCAAACGCAGCAGAAGCACATGCCAAAAAGACAAATGTGAAAATTGATTTACGGAACATAGTTATCCTCTGAGTAAGTTTTAAGGGCTTTGAGGCTAACATAAAGTATCTTTACATATCAAAAATATATTTGCAAATAAGTTTCATTAATACAACGCTTTATGACTATGTTTAATTGCAACTTTTTAATATTTGTCATTGCAATAATAGACCTCCAGCCAAGCTGCAATCTCGTCAAAGCGCTTGGCGGCGTATCTGCATTAAATCTGCACAGTCAGCAACGCTAATCAGAATTCCACGTTATAGCTTTCAAAAAAGCATGCACTCAAACCTTATCCTCCCCTCCTTAATGTCGACTTTTAAATCGGGCAGGCAATCGTCAGATTTACGGAGAAGTCTAGGGCCGTCGTACATTTTGTCCGACAATGCAGTCTGACTCGGTCGCTTGGAATGTACGATAGCGAACAGATACGCCATCGATCTTCTGACAGCATCAAATTCATCGACCAGTGATAGATTGCCAGTAGAACGTCGCATTTTGAATTGATTGATAAATCAGGCTTAAAACAAGTCGTGGCACGCAACAAACGCCCCTGGATTCCAGACAAAACCTCGCTGGAATAACGTCAATATTGTTATTGTGAATTTATCGTATATTCAGCCCGATACCCCCTCCAGGATTTTTTATCCGATTAGTTGTACACTAAGCACCACCTTTAGTCCGCAACCATACTCTATGGCAAGCCCCGCCTAAATGGCGCTGAATTGAAAAAGGCATTGCCAAGCATCAAGAACAGGCCCATCCGGTCTGCCGATTGAATTTATTGCCCCGACGACCATGCCCGAATCGAATCGCTTGAACAGCGCTGCAAGCGCAGAACGCACGACACCGGCACACATCATTCACGAACTGGAAACCGGCCTGCTGGCCGATGCGGCCCACACATCGCCCAAGTATTTTTATGATGCGGTCGGTTCGGTATTGTTTGAAGCCATTTGCGTACTGCCAGAATATTATCCAACCCGCACAGAAGCAGAAATTTTTACCACACATATGGCGGACATGGCCCATGTCATCGGTTCTGGCGGCAGCCTGATAGACCTGGGTGCCGGCAACTGTGCCAAGGCGGCACGCCTGTTCCCGGTCTTGCATCCCGACCAGTACGTGCCTATCGATATTTCCGTCCATCATTTGCAGGATGCCGTGCGGCGTCTGCAACAGCGCTTCCCGCACATAGAAATGACAGCGCTAGGGCTGGATTTGTCGCAAGACTGGCAACTGCCGGTAGAAGTACGCAATGACAAGCGGCTGTTTTTCTACCCTGGCTCATCCATAGGCAATTTTGAACCACGCCAGGCCCTGGCTTTCCTGCGTCATTTGCGCGCAGCCTGTGATGACAATGGCGGCATTTTGATTGGGGTAGACCTGATCAAGGACAAGGCCTTGCTGGATGATGCCTATGCCGATACCTTGGGTGTAACGGCAGCCTTCAATCTCAATTTGCTGCGCCATATCAATCATTTGCTGCACAGCGATTTTGATGTACGCCAATGGCAACATGAGGCATTTTTTAATACCGCCAAATCACGCATAGAAATGCATTTGCGGGCGAGGGAAAATATCCACGTCAGTTGGCCAGGCGGATACCGGAATTTCATCAAGGATGAACACATTCATACCGAAAACAGTTATAAATACAGCATAGACAGTTTTGTGAACTTGCTGACGGAAGCAGGCTTTTCATATGTCAGCCACTGGACCGATACCAATGCGTGGTTTGCCGTGATTTATGCCAAAGCTGCCTGAACACCAGGAGAACCATCTCATGCAGTACGCAAACCTCATTGATCGCTGGCAGCAGGTACGTCAACGTTCGGTCAGCATTGCGGCCCCCTTGTCGGCAGAAGATTGCACGGCCCAATCCATGCCTGATGCCAGCCCCATCAAATGGCATCTGGCACATACCACCTGGTTTTTTGAAACCTTCATCCTGGAACGGTTTGAAGCGCACTTCCAGCCCTTTCACCAGGACTTTCGCGTCCTGTTCAATTCTTATTACAACGGCATAGGCGACAAACATCCGCGCCCGCAGCGCGGCTTGCTGACGCGGCCAGCGCTGGATATGGTGCTGGCTTACCGCCAGCAGGTCGATGCACGCATACGCCGATGTTGCGACAGCCTCACAGACCCGCATTTTTTTCAATTACTGGAACTGGGGCTGCAACATGAACAGCAACACCAGGAATTAATGCTGACAGATATCAAGCACTTGCTGTCCTGTAATCCGCTTTACCCTGCCTTGTATGCCAGCCCCGCCGACCTGCAGCCTTCTGCGGCGACATGTGCAATGCTGACCTGGCAGAATTATGATGCCTGCCTGTGCGAAATAGGCCACCAGGGCAAAGGCTTTTGCTTTGATAATGAAAGCCCGCGTCACCGTCAATTTCTGGAACCCTTCCAGCTCGCTACACGCCTGATCAGAAATGCAGAATACCTGGCCTTCATTGAAGATGGCGCTTACCGTCAAGCTGCGCTGTGGCTGGCCGAAGGCTGGGACTGGGTACGCCAGCACAACTTGCAGCATCCACTGTACTGGCATGCAAATCCGCAAGGCTGGCAAGAATTTAACCTGCATGGCCTGCAGCCCCTGCAACTGCAACAGCCTGTCGGTCACCTGTCGTATTTTGAAGCCAGTGCCTATGCGGTCTGGGCCGACGCACGTTTGCCGACCGAAGCCGAATGGGAATACGCCGCCAGCCAACATGAAGCAGAAGGCCAGTTGAGCCAGTTATTTGACTCTTGCTGGCAATGGACCTGCAGCAGTTACAGCCCCTACCCCGGCTTTATGCCGGCGGCTGGCGCGGTCGGTGAATACAATGGCAAGTTCATGGTCAACCAATATGTCTTGCGCGGCGCTTCTGCCTTTACCCCTGCGGGACATAGTCGTAACAGTTATCGCAATTTTTTCCCGGCAACGGCGCGCTGGCAACTGACTGGCCTGCGCCTGGCCCGTTCACTGCAAGACCAAGAGGAGTAATCGTCATGCCCACCGCAAAATGGAAAGACACCGTCATCGCCGAGGCCAGTGATACCGAGATCGTGAAGGTCGAAGGCAATATCTATTTCCCCATGCACCGTGTGCATCAGGAATATTTGCGCGAAAGTGAAAAACACACGGTCTGCGGCTGGAAAGGCACGGCCAGTTACTATGATGTGATAGTCGACGGCCATACCAATACCGACGCCGCCTGGACTTATCCCGCACCCAAGGACGCAGCTAAAGAAATAGCCGGTTTTATAGCCTTTTGGCGCGGTGTCGTAGTTCTACCCTGACCAGTTAAACGCTAGTGCAGGACTAGTGTGGCGCTGCACTAGCTTCCAGCACATCCATTTCAGGGAAAAGCCGGAATATGTGGTTCGACCCCGCCATAACGAAAACCTGGATGCCTGGTGGCCATCATTTCTTCGGTCTGCACCACTTTGCTCAGTGGCACATCGACGATCAGCAAGACTTTCCCTGCTTCAATTTCTTCGGTAAAAGCTTTCAGGCGTGAATTGGGTATGGCAGCGGCAGCCATGCCCGACACCCAGGACCCAAATACGGCACCACCCAAACCTGCAACCAATAAGGCGATGGTGCGCATCTCCAGCCCTTCAGGCGGGAAAATCAATAGCAGACCACCCGCCAGCAAGCCGGTAGCCGCACCAATCACCATGCCCAATTCCATGCCATGGATGAGATCGGTTTTTTGCAAAAAATTGGCTTCCGGCATGTCATGGGGCAAACTCTCTTTTGCCATGAAATGGATATATTTTTCCTCTATACGTGCCAGTAATAACTCATCGAGTATGGCTCTGGCAGCAGGGATAGTGGGAAGCATGAAATAAAGACGACGGCGCATGATGGCCTCCTGTAATTTCAAAGGAGGCAGCAATGGAAGGATTGTTGCGACAAGGCAAAAGCAGGATGCTGGGCCTCCTGCTTAGTTATAGCAAAAATGGGGGAAAGATCAAAACATATCGCTTCCCTCTTTAGCCACTTCCCATGGATTGACTACGCTAGCCGTTTCGCTGCCAGTGCATTGCCAGTCCGGCTGACTGCCTTGCGCCCCAGGTGTGCAGAAATGAATTGCCCGGCGTCAACCACGGCATTCAAATCTATCCCGGTTTGTATGCCCAGGCCCTGCATCAGGAACAACACGTCTTCGGTAGACACGTTACCGGTGGCCCCTTTGGCATACGGGCAGCCACCAAGGCCGGCGACGGATGAATGAAAGATAGAAATCCCGACTTCCAGACTGGCATAGATATTTGCCAGTGCCTGACCATAGGTGTCATGAAAATGACCGGACAAGGCTGCGATAGGAAAATCTTCCGCTACGCGCTGCATGACAGTCTGCACCTGCCAGGCCGTGCCGACGCCAATGGTGTCGGCAATATCGATTTCATCGCAACCCAGGTCACGCATGCGTTTGACCACGTCAGACACGCTATCCACCGCCACCTCACCCTGATAAGGGCAGCCGAAAGAACAACTGATGCTGCCACGCAGACGCAGCTTGTGCTGTTTTGCTGCCTGCGCCACATCACGGAAACGTTCTATCGATTCGGCAATCGAGCAATTGATATTTTTTTGTGCAAAAGCTTCCGAGGCTGAACTGAAAATCACCACTTCATCAGCACCAGCGGCCAGCGCAGCTTCAAAGCCTTTCATATTCGGTGTCAGCACAGAATAGATGACACCAGGTTTGCGCGTGATGCCAGCCATGACTTCTGTCGATGTCGCCATTTGCGGCACCCACTTTGGCGACACAAAAGAGGCGGCTTCTATATTCACAAAACCGGCTGCAGTCAGGCGATTGACCAGCGCTATCTTGACGTCGGCAGGTATGCTTTCTTTTTCATTTTGCAAGCCATCACGCGGACCGACTTCAACGATTTTGACTTGCTGCGGCAATGATGCATTCATCTGCTTTTTCCTTTAAGTGCTGGCAGTGCTGGCAGCAACTCCTGCTATCCAGCTTGCGCGTCTCACTCCGTTTGCTCAAATTGAGCCGAAATCGGTTGAAACGAGTTCTGTAACTGCATTTTACCCGCAGACCAGTAATTTGCCCGCAACGAAAAAATAATTACACGACATGCAACAGCGACACACCCATTTTCTCAAAGTAAGGATCCAGCTTTTCTGCCAGGCGTGGCAAATTGTAGCTGGGTACCTGCGGATACAGATGGTGTTCAAGATGATAAGACAGGTTGCATAGCAGGGCGGGAATAAGCTTGCCACGCAAGCTCCTGGCCTGACCCAGGACCGCATTGCTGGGGCTGAAGTGAGGCAACCACGCGGTGGTGATGGGATACAGGCAGCTACCCAGCCACATGAACACAAAATAAATCAACGGTGCCATCGTCCTTGAAGACAGTGCGATAGCCATGATCAGGAACAGGACAGGAATACACAGTTCAACCAGCATCCAGCGTCTTTGCTGCCTGCTCTTGGCCAGCCCATACGCATGCTGCCAGTGTTTTGCCAGGTATACCGGACCAATCGCCAGGGCTTGCAGAAAACTCATGTGGGCGGGGCTACCTTCAAAATCATCCTCTTCCAGGCAGTGACTGTGATGATGCAGATGTGCCTGGCGGAAGGCATGGCCGCTTTCCAGCAATAACAGGCTCATGCCAAACAATACCCATTCTGTGGTGCGTGGCTTGAATCCGGCGGCGCCATGCAATACATCATGGGTGAAGGTGACGGATACCAGAAAATGCACCAGAAAAATCAAGGGTAAAAGCACATACAGATGCTGGATACAGATCACCACAAAACCTGCCAGTGTCAACCAGGGTAACAATGGCCATATCAGCCTTTGTATTCTGCTTGCTGCCAACAAATTGCCACCCAGATTGCTCAGGCTGGGTAAACCAGCTTCACGACGATTGAGATGACCGTTGCCATATTCTGCGCGCGCTATCGGGGTGACTGGATGTGGACTAACAGCGCGAACGCTGGCGCCAGTCGCGGGGTGATGCAGGCTGAAGGTAGTCATGCGTGCTCTCCCGCTTAAGCACGCAACAAATTGGCGATGAAGAAATAGAAGTAGATGACGACTACTACCCATTCCACATCAAATTTGCTGATACCCCAACGCTGAAATGCATACTCAATCGCTGCATGCAGATGTTGGACAACCGTAGCCGGCATGCGGATCAGCGGGTAAATGAGCAACAGCGCCAGCACCCAGGCCCCAGGAACAAAAAACGACAACAATGCAGTCAGCCCCAGGACTATGCGATAGCCTGTCAGCAAAAATAGATTGCGCGGGCTCAAACCTGCCATGCGCCAGCCCATTACATGCATGCTGAAAGTAAATTTTTCTCTTTTGACTTTGGGGATACCAAACAGATACAGCGACAATATTCCATGGGCGATCAGCAGGCCGAAATCCAGCAACAGGCAATGGGTGATTTTTGCGTGAACAAAAAATTGTATAAGGGGTGTCACCAGCATGGCCCAGGCCAGCACGCGGTTCAGCCTGACCAGATTGGCACGCGACAGGATAGGAAAGTGAACAATGGAATTGGTATGTGTGTTCATGATGACTTTCTGGCGCAATAGATAAAAACGGTTCATATATGCGGCAGACCTGGTATGTGAAATGCAGGAGCTGCCTGATACCGTATTCGCAAGCGACATGCCATCTGAAGATTTTTCGTAAGCCCTTGTTTCTTAAAGAAATTAATACAAAGACCCAACACCAGCTGTAAGTTTGCTATATAGTTGGCCCCCAATGACTATCAAGATTGTTGACAGCTAACAGCCATGGATGCCTATAGACTTTATTTTTTCTCACTTGCGCTGCAAGGCTGCATCAGCCCTTTGCTGGCTATCTGGCTGTGGGTAAAAGCAGGCCGGCAACCGGGCATGAAGGCGCTTGCCCTGTTCTGCATCTGGATAGGTATTTGGGCCTGCGGACAGCTGGCGATCAATCTTGGTGATGACAGCCTGAGCCAGTTTGGCAAAATGCTGGTGAATACCGGCCCGCTGAATGCCGTCTTTTTCCTGCATTTTGTGTATAGCTTTCTGGGCTACCTGCGGACGCGGCAGTTGCTGATCTGGTATGCCATCGCAGCCACGATAGTGCTTGCCGTCGCGGCATTTGACATGGGGCAGTTATTACCCTGGCTGGAATTCAAACGCTATTATGTTTTTCCTGCCTGGGGCTGGATACCTGGGCTGTTCGTCAGTGGTTTGAGTATCTGGGCATATGTCGTGCTGTTACTGGCCTGGCCGGGGGCAGCACCTAAAAAGCGCCGGCAAATCATGGCGCTGTGCCTGTCTGGTGTGTGGGGGTCGGCATCGACACTGATGTTTCTGAATGCCTCATTCCATATTCCGATTTTTCCTTACAGTGTGATCCTGCTGCCGTTTTACGCCGTATTGCTGGTGTTTGGCATACTGCGTTACGACTTGATGGCAGTCAATCTGTGGGCCAATCGCCTGCTCGCCTGGCTGGCGCTGGGCGTCATCACGGTTGCCATCGTCAGCCTGTTGCTGAGTGTGGTCGCCCGTACCGGCATTACAGCACTGGCAGCTATCCCGCTGTGGCAACTGTGGTTGCTGGGTACGGTCATGCTGTTAAGCATGGTGACGATGGAAAGACCGACGCGCCGCATCATGGAAAAACTGATCTTTCCGGGTGCCCATCTGGAAGCTGAAGTGCTCGTACAGTGGCGTCAGCAACTGGAAGCCGCAGGTAGTTGGGAACAACTCACCAGCATCGCCACCAGGCTGCTGGAAACCCATTTGCAACAGCCCATGCCTGTCCTGATCACAAGCGGCAATCAAATAGCAAACGTCTTGCCTGGACAGCCCTGCGTACATTGTTACCGTGACCCAGCCAATACCCCAGACCAGCCTGCCTGGAATTACACCTTGTCTGGCTGGGAAGGCGCCACGCCCAGCGTGCAAAAAGTGGGTGCGGTATTTGCCGAACTGCTGGTGGCGGCGGCAGGCCGGCTGGATCAGTTGTTGCGTTATGCGGAACAGGAAAAACAACGCCTGCAACAAGCCCACCTGCTGGAACTGGGCGGGCTGGCAGCGACGGTGGCGCACGAATTACGCAATCCCCTGAATATCATCGGCATGGCGGCAGTATCCTGCCCATCTGACACCCGCGCAGAAATTCGCACACAAATAGAAAGGGCTGATCACCTGATTCAGGATCTGCTCAGTTATTCGGGCGAAGTACGCCTGCACTGCCAGGATGTGAGCATCGCAGAATTGCTCAACAGCCTGCTGGCTGTACAAGCAAAAACCACCCTGGCGGCTGAGGTACAGATAGAGCTGGCGGTAGACCCCAGCCTGCTGGTCAGCATAGACCGCAACCGGACTGAACAAATCCTGGGAAATCTGCTGAATAATGCCCTGGCCATGTTGCGCGGACGTCCCGACCCACGCATACGCATAGAAGCAGATGCCATTCCTGCGAGCGGTATGGCATGCTTGCGTGTGTGTGATAACGGGCCGGGTGTGGCACCCGACCTGGTGGCCGATTTATTTCAACCCTTCAAGACACGCAGACCAGGCGGTACCGGCCTGGGGCTGGCGATAGTGCGCCGCCTGACAGAAGCACATGGCGGCACGGTGAGCCTGGTCGCTTATCCTGGCTGGAACTGCTGTTTTGAACTCAGCTTACCTCTTGCATCATGAGCATACAAAGTATCTTGCTGGTGGATGATGAACCAGCCTTTCAACGTCTGTGCGGTAACTGGCTGGCTGGTTTGGGCTACACCGTCAAACTTGCCGCGACGGCTGAGCAGGTACACGCACTGCTGGCCTGCAACAGCTTTGACCTGGTCTTGCTGGACCTGGCACTGCCGCCGACATTCACGCCGGATGAAGGTCTGAACTTGCTGCCGCTGCTGGCCCCGGTACCGGTGGTGGTAATGACCGGTCATGCTGACCGCGAGCTGGCCTTGCGCGCCATCAGCCTGGGGGCCTGGGATTTTTTACCCAAGCCACTCGACCCCGACATCTTGCGCGTGGTGGTGGAAAGGGCCATGACCAAGCGCCGGCTGGAACGTGAGCTGGCAGAATGGCGTGGCAAAGCCCTGCCGGACGACAATACCATGGGGCTCATCGGTATCAGCAAGGAACTGGCCGAATTGCGTTCGCTGGTCAGGCGGATTGCGCCTACCGATGTGCCTGTGATGGTGACCGGCCCTAGCGGTACCGGCAAGGAACTGGTGGCACGTGCCCTGCATGCGCATGGCAAACGGGCGGCCAAATCATTTATCGCCGTACACTGCGGTGCCATCCCTGCTGAATTATTCGAGAGTGAATTGTTCGGCCATCGCAAAGGCAGCTTTACTGGTGCAGACCGTGACCGCATAGGTCTGATTGCCGCCGCCGATGGTGGTACCCTGTTTCTGGATGAAGTCGGCGAAATGCCACTGGTCATGCAAGTCAAATTACTACGGTTTTTGCAGTCCGGCAGCTTCTTTGCCGTCGGTGCGCGCGAAGAACAGCATGTCGATGTGCGCATAGTCGCAGCAACCAACCGTGATCTTGCGAGCATGGTAGAAGAAAAAAGCTTTCGTGACGATCTGTACTATCGCCTCAAAGGCATACAAATGCGCACCTCAGCATTGGCCGACCGGGCTGAGGATATTGCGCTCATCGCGCAAGCCATCTGTGCCAGATACTCACCACCGAAACGCCTTACCGCCACCGCGCTGGAATGGCTGAGCTCACGTCAGTGGCCTGGCAATGTCAGAGAATTGCAACACTGCCTGCAAACCGCAGCGGCGCTGGCTGGTGATCAGCCTGAGATTGCAGTAGACGATCTGGCACTGGCTCGTGGTGAAGTGTCGCCACCAGCACAAGATGAAGCCGCAGGTTTGCTGGAAGAGCAAGTGGCCAACCTGGAAAAACGCCTGATCGTAACGGCGCTGGAAGACAGCAAACACAATCACACACATGCCGCCCGGCAGCTGGGTATTTCACGCGTAGGCTTGCTGAATAAAATGCGCAGGTATGGCTTGCGTTGAATAACCCTAAGCCGTTCCGGCGAATATGCGGCTCAGGTCTAATACCGGTATGCGACTACCCTGTTGCTCAAAGCAGGAAATCGCCATTTCCTGCCAGGCTGGATGTTGGTCTTCCAGTTCGCTGGCCTGGTTATCATCCACCGTCACGCGCACCGGCGGTGCCGATAAATGGATGGCACCCAGACCGGCGGTATTGCTGAGCTGATCATGAAAAGCCACCAGGGCAAGGATGTTGCCGCTACAAGCCTGCCCGCCCAGACGCAGGGGCAACTGCATGACCGGCACTACCCGTTTTTGCCAGAAAATCACCTCGCGCATATGGCTGGGTGCAAGCGGCACGTCGAAACTGTCGGCGGCGTCAATAATCTGGATCAGCTCGCGCTGACCGATGGCAACCCGTTGTCCATCCCCCACATCCAGCAGCCAGGCGCTAGCATTCGACATGACTACACCTCCGGCTGCGGTGTCAGTGCCAAAGCCAGGGCACTGAACTGCAATAAACGTCCGGCATCAGTGACGCAGGCCAGGCCAGATTCAAATGGCATCAGTGCCTGTACCGGCGTGTCATTGCAACGCATGGCCATGGGCAGTGAATAATCGACGATATCAAGCTGGGTCAAGACCCGCACGTCATCACACAGCA
The DNA here is from genome assembly GCF_049340445.1 of Undibacterium sp. Ji50W. Lineage (NCBI taxonomy): Bacteria > Pseudomonadati > Pseudomonadota > Betaproteobacteria > Burkholderiales > Oxalobacteraceae > Undibacterium > Undibacterium sp. Ji50W. The sequence goes on from NZ_JBMPOX010000022.1 coordinate 46,563, forward strand.
AACCAAGAAAACCGCTGCCGGTGGCCAGCATGACACAGGCACGGCGTGCCGGCGGCAAGCTTTCCAGCACGCGGAATTCTGCATCGATACACACCACGGGCCAGCGTTGCCCGAGGTAGGCAATACGGCCCAGCGCATGGGGTGGCGGCTCTTGCATGTTCATGTCGACCACTGATTCCACCGCACAGATATCACCTTGTGGCAGCATCAGCTTCAAGCCCTCAATACGCAACAGGATACGATTTCTGGTTTCCTGTCTCATGCCCGGCATCATCGCGCCCATACTCATACCCCCGTCAGACGATTAATATGCTGGAGCAAGGCATCTTCGCTGAAAGGCTTGACCAGATAGGCATCGACACCGGCGGCATCACCCTGCTGGCGGTGTTTTTGGGTGGAACGTGAAGTGATCATGATGATGGCGATGTGTTTTTTCAATTTGCGGGCACGCACATGGCTGGTCAGTTCCAATCCATTCATGCGTGGCATTTCCATATCCACCAGTATCACGTCCGGCAGGGCTTCATCGATAAGGGCAACTGCTTCCAGGCCATCAATCGCGGTGCGTACTTCATAACCGGCATCACGCATGATCTGTGCGCTGGCACGACGGGCTGACAGGGAATCATCAACCACCAATGCTGTCCGCACATGCATGGCCTGGGCCTGAGTCTGGGTCTGGCCGTGTTCCGGCAAACCAGTCTCTTCATCCTCTGCGCGCATGTCCTGCTGGATGGTGGCACGCAGTAATTCGGGCAAGTCAATCACCGGGGCGACACTACCATCACCCAGAATGACGGCACCGATAGTCCCCTGCATTTTGGGTACATAGCGGCCAAATTTCTTGACCACGACTTCACGGCCATCGACCAGTTCCTGTACCTGTATGGCACAGGTGGCACCGGTATCGGTACTAATCAGCAAGACCGGATATCCATGTGCCTGGGTATCCCGGTTCCGGCTCTGCACGCCAAGCAAATCTTCGAGCTTCAACAGTTGATGTACCGCGTCGCCAACCCGATACACGGGCTGGTTCGCAATCATATCAATTTGCGCATCCGTGATGTAATGAATGTCGAGAATGCGACGGCTGGAAATTGCCATCATGTTGCCGCCTACCCTGGCCATCAAGGTATGTTCCGACAACAGACTGGCTGGCAGGCGCAACTCCACCACCAGCCCCTGACCGGCGACAGAACGCAAGTTCAGGGAACCCTTCATTTCCAGTATGCGGGAATGCACCATGTCCATGCCTATACCACGACCAGAAGTCTGGGTGCTGGCATCCCTGGTTGAAAAACCGGGCATCAGGATCAGCCTTGCCAGTTCTTCATCGGACAAAATACGGTCAGCACTGATGAGCTTCCTCTTCAGGGCGGTACGACGTATGGCGGCATAATCCAGCCCGGCACCATCGTCCCGGCAACGCACGACGATGGAATTGCCTTCCCGGGCAAAACTCAGTTCTATCAGACCGGCAACCGGCTTCTGTTGCGCCAGCCGGCTGGCAAGGGCTTCTATGCCATGATCCACTGCATTGCGCAAGATATGCATCAAGGGATCGGTCAGGTCATTCAGCATATTGCTGTCGATATTGGTATTCGCGCCGAGAATGGTCAGGTTCACCTGTTTGTCCAGCAAGCGGCAGGTCTGACGTACGCTGCGTTGCAGGCGCGATACCACGGTTGTCACTGGTACCAGGCGTGTGCGTATCACGGCATGCTGGTTTTCCATTTGCAGGCGGCGCTGCACTTCCAGCAATTCGGCCAGTGAGTGCAGTTGTTCATCGATATGATTCGACATTTCGAAAGCATCAGTGCGTGCTTCCACCAGTTGGGCAGTGATGGTATGCAGTTCGCTATAGCGCTCGAATTCCAACGGGTCAAAATCACCATCGCTTATGCTGCTGTTGCTGCTATTGCTACTGCTGACGATTTTCTGGGGGCTGCTCATGCCACGCACATCAACCAGGTTTTCCAGATCAGCGATCAGTTTCTGGAACATGATGTCATGCTTCTGTATGGCTTTGGATTGTTTTTGTGTCTGCTTTAACTGCTCCTGGATTTGCGCATTGGAAATCACGTTTTCACCAGCCAGGCGCAGCAATTCATCGACCACCTTGGCAGGTACACGCAGCATAGGCTCGGCAGCGTGCGAGCCCGGTTCGACCAGATCCAGTACCACGCCTTCGGACTGGGCAACGGACATGACGGCAGACAGGCCCTGGCTTTCTTCCGGCACGACATCTTCGGCAATACGCTGGGCAACATGCTCACCACTATGCATCATGCGCACGTAATCACAGACTTGCTGCAAGACTTCCTGTGCCTGGGCCGGTGCCGGGCCAGCATCCATGACGGCTTCACCCATGGCTTCCAGACAATCACCGGCTTCAGTCAAGACTTCAGACAAGGCACGGTCGGGCAAACTGTGCTGATTGCTTAATACGATGAGCAAATCTTCCAGGTGATGGGTGAGATTGGCGATACCGGCAATACCCACGGTATTGGCCGCACCTTTCAGCGTATGGGCGGCCCGCTTGGCCTGTTCCACGTCCTGCATTTTGCCTTCGCCACTGGCCAGTTTTTCTATAGCCGAGGTAAAACTGTTGACCTGTATCGGCAGCTCCTGCAACAGGCCATCGAATAATTCCGTGTTCAGATCATTCGGCAATTGTATCGATACATCCGCAGCACTGATGACACTTGGTGTACGGTCTTCCTGCATACTTTCTGCAAGCACTTTGACGTCGACGAGGCGGGCGAACAAACCTTCGTCCCATTGTGCGGCATCGACCGGCCAGGATGGGTCCATGACCAGTTCCATCAATTCCAGTGCAGATACTTCTTCTACCGGATGGTCGAGATAGGCGAGCAGCCTTGCCGGTAAAGTAGCCAGCAGCGCATGCTGGTGCGCGCTGGTTTTTTCATTCAGGGCAGATAACTGCTGTGCGAGGATGGCCAATACCTGTTGCAGTGCAGTCAGGCCTACCGATTCTGCGGTGGCACCTATGCGCAACAGAGCATCACTGTAATTTTGCAAAGCCTGCACCGTTTCTGCGCTGGAGGCATCGAATGCATGCACGGCATTCAGATCGTCCGCCAGCATGGCGGCCATGAGACTGAATTCTTTGGCAAACAGCGCCAGCATGTCACTGCTGATTTCCTGCACCGGGGCAGTAAGCTGTACCGTAGCAGACGCTGGTATATCCACGGCCGTCGCTGCAGCCGCTTGCACCTGTATTTCTACAGGTGCCTGGGGTCCGTCAGCAACAGGTTCTGCTGACTCCGGCTCCGCCATCCAGGCGGCATCATAGATGACATCCAGCAGGCGCGCTGTCAGATCGGGATTGGACGGGTCGGCAATACCATCCATCAGCATCAGCGGGAAACGATTCAACAATCCTAGTTCGGTTTCGTTCACAGGGCGTGCTACAGTTGATCTTTGCGTCACCACAGCGGCAAATGCATGGCAGGCATCTGCAATCGCTTCCATTGTCTGAGCGGACGCACAACTGGAGAACACCTGCAGTTGTGCCGCATAGGATTGCAGGGTAAGGGCATCATGTTCACCACCCTGGCCGAAGTGTTCATCGGCAGCCAGGCTCATGATGAGGGCATCCAGTGCATCGTGCAGGCCGGACGCCAGACCAGATAACGAGTCAGATGGCGCATCGGTCTGTGCTGAATGCTGGGCGGCTTCCGCCAGGCTGAAGCCCTGCTCATTGTCTATCACAGCTAGCGGTATGCTGTAGCTTGCTGTCGTGTAGGAGGCGCCCTCCAGGCTGGCATCCATCAGCAGCTCATCCGAAGCAACCAGGAACAGGGGTGGCGGTTCATCAATTTCCTCATCAGAGGTGAGCGGATCGCTGCACAACAACTGCCGCAATTCGCAGGAATCCACCTGGTTCAAGGGCAAGGGCCAGCTAGCGGTGGACAGATGGGCAATCAGGGTTTCTATATTGCGGTCGCCATGATTCAATGCATGGCTGGCCAACAGGTCTGGCCATTCACTCAGCAGAAAATATTCTTCGTCACTAAGCAGGCGGTTCTGGTTGTGCAGATTGATCAGATTGCGCTCTATCAGGGCGCACACCCAGTGCAAACCTGGCATATCAGCAGCACTGGCGGCGACACGTATGCGCCGCAACTGTTCGATATAACAGGACAGTGCTTTGGTGACATCTGCCACATTGGCCGAATGGGTGGCCTCGGTCTCCATGACCTTGAATACCTCGTCCAGCGCACCGAGGACGACATGACTGAAATCTGTCGAATGGGTTTCTAGCTGTTCCATGATGCCTCAGACGAGTGATGGTGGAAAGGGTGGAGCGGGTAGAAAGGGTGAGAAAACCCGGCAGCCTGGTCTATAAAACCGTCATCAAGCCGCCAGTTTGAACACGCGCACGGTGGACAACAACATCCTTGCGTATTCCACCAGATTGGTGGTTTGGGCGGATTGTTCGTCCAGTTGCAGACTGGTTTCCTGATTGGTTTTCTTGATCTGTATCGCACGATCAAGCAGCTCTTGGCTGGCCTTGGCCTGGCCATGGGATTTGATGGCAATCTTCTGTACCGATTCCACCAGTTCCGTGGTGGCGTTTTGGGTAGCCTGCATTTGAAGACCGGCCTGTTCTGCCAGACGACTACCTTCCACCACCTGGGCGATGGCCGAGTTCATGGTGTTGACCGTATCGGATGTTTCCAGTTGAATATTGTTCACCAGGCCAGAGATTTGCAGTGTCGCTTGCCGCGCATTTTCAGCCAGCCTTTGCACTTCATCCGCAACCACCGCAAAACCGCGACCAGCTTCACCAGCAGACGCCGCATGCATACTCGCATTCAAAGCCAGGATGTGGGTACGTTCGGCAATCGCATTAATCAGGCCGACCACGCCGGAAATTTCTTGCGAACGTTCACCCAGGCGTTTAATCCGTTTTTCTGTTTCGCGTATGATTTCGCGGGTACTGTTAATACCACCCACGGTGCTAGTTACCGTATCCATCGCCAGTTGGGTGGAACGTATCGCATTATCCGCTGCACGGTTGCAGGTCTGTGCCAGGTCAGCAATACTGCGCATTTCTTCAGAGGCAGTCGACAAGGACAGGGTGGTGTGTTCCACTTCCAGCCTTTCTTCTGCCGCTGCCGCCATCACGTTATCGGACTGGGCTTTCACTTTCATCGTGGCTTCCGTCACGTCGGCTGAAATGTTGCTAACATCGCGCAACACTTTCGCCGTTTCACTGGTCAGCATGTTCAAGGCATCGGATACCGCACCGGTCACATCGGCGGATACCGGCACTTTGACGGTCAAGTCTTTACTGGCCAGTTGCGCCACCGCCTGCAACAGCACCAGTACGGATTCATTGAGTTTTTCATTTTCTTCTTCGATCGTCTTGCGGCTGGCTTCACGTTCATCCACCATCTTGTCAAACTGGCGCGAGAGTTTGCCAATTTCGTCCGGATGATTGCTGCGGGCCCTGACATTGGCATCACCCTGTGTCAGTTTCTGCATGACTGACACCAGATGTGATACCGGACGGGTAATACTACGCGTCATCCAGTAAGCCACGCCGGCAGCCAGCAAGATGGACAAGGCAGCCACCAGGAACAACACGTTCTTGGCGTTCAGGTAAGTCGTGTCAGCCGCCGCACCATCGGTGTTCACCAGCTTGGTTTGATATTCGATCAGGTTATCCATGGAAGAAAACCATTTTTCCTGATCGGCCTGCAGATTACCCAGCAACCAGTTAGTGGCCTCGGCCTTCTTGCCTTCTGTCGCCAGGCGCAGGAATTCCCTTTGTGACGCGCCGTATTTGTTACGTGCATCTGTCGCTATCTGGAAGATGCCTTTTTCTTCATCGCTGGCGATCAGTTTTTCAAAGCCGGCAATATTTGCATCCTGATTTTGCCTGCGTGACAAAATCAATTGTTGTTCTTTCTCGACTGCAGTCTGTTCATTCAACAGCAGCATGTTACGCATGGAACGCGCATTGGCGTTGACGTTACCCAGCATCTTGTAAGCCAATACCACTTTTGGGTAGCTGCCTTCCACAATACGGTGGGTACCATCATTGATGGTTTTCAGATTGGACATCCCCAGCCAGGCGGTGACTGCCAGCAGCAACAACACGGCGGTAAAACCCAGGCCAAGCCGGATACCGATATTCGGAGTACGTAATTTCATTTTGCTCTCCACGAGAAAACATCAACAATGAACATCGATCAATTGTTCCGGCTTTGTTAGCAAAGGACAGGCGGGCCTATTCGTATGGCCAGCATGGCTGTCCTGATCTGCATCTATCTGTTGCGACTGAGTTTGTCGAAAAAACTTTCGTGATTAAAATCCAGCCAGACCCGTTCATCCAGCATGTACGCAGCTGGCACATGTGCTTCCAGCGTGGCTGGCAATTGCGGCAACTGCGATATGCTGCGCAAACCCACCAGGGGTTGCGGATAGCTATCGATCACCATGCCAACGGCGTTGTCGCCTTTGTCCAGTATCAGGAACAATTTATTCGGGGTTATGTCTGACCTGCGGCCACCCAATACCAGACCCAGATCAAAGATGGGTACCAGATTGCCGCGCAAATTGATCAGGCCCAGCAAAAATGCCGCTGTACCGGGCAAGGGGGCCAATGCCTGCGCCCGTATGACTTCACTGCCGACCTCGGCCCTGACCAGCAGGTTCAGGGACGCCAGGCGATAACCATAGCGCTTCCTTTCCACCACCGGTGCAGCATCGTTCCACAGCAAATCACCCGGTGGGGTAAAGCGCTGCAAGGCCGTACTGGGCGGCAGCCATTCTTTGGCTGGCCCATTGCTGCTGGTGGAAAGTGCGCTCATGATGCGTCTCTTCAAAAAATTCAGGCAGCAATCTTGAGCTGATCAATGATCTGGTCAGCCGTATAGGGTTTGGAAACATAACCTTTAGCGCCTTGCAACTGACCCCAGATGCGGTCAGCTTTTTGCGATTTACTGCTGACAAAAACGATGGGAATGCCTTTGGTTGCCGGGTCCTGGCTCAGGCTGCGACAGGCTTCATAGCCATCCATTTCTGGCATGACGATGTCGAGAAAAATGATGGATGGTTTTTCTGCCTTGGCTTTTTCCAGTGTTTCCTTGCCGCTGGACGCGGTCACGACCACATAACCGGCATCGGTCAGTATGGTTTTTATATTGGCCAATTCAGCCATGGAATCGTCGACGACGAGGGCTTTTTTCATACTCATGATCTGCTCCTGAGATAGGTAGACACATTGCCAGAACCGTTCGGACGAACGGAATTTTGAAACAGGGATTGCTTCAGGTTCCCATGGCCAGGCCAGAGGGTTTTTCCATTGCAAAAGGAGCGTCGCCAGCAGTTAAACTCTTCTCCACCACGGCACGGAACTTGACATGTTCTACCGGTTTGGTCAGGTAGCTGCTGCAACCTGATAACGACCCGCGTATGCGGTCGAAAGGAGAAGATTTGCTGGTCAGCATAATGACCGGCGTACGTTTGGTTTGAGGATGGCGGCGTATGATTTTACAAATCTCATACCCGTCTGCACCCGGCATGACGATATCAAGAAAGATGATGTCGTATGTCTTTTTCTCCAACATTTGCAAAGCCTGTTCACCTGTTTCTGCGCAATCAGAAGCGATTTTCATGGAACGCAGTTCAAGATCAATTTTGATTCTTGCGGTCGGACTATCGTCGACAATCAAAGCACGATGACCTGTTTGCAATACAGAGGCCGCTGCGGGTTTCTGAACCAAAGTTTGTACGGCAGTTGGGGTCGTCTGTACTGTTGGCGCAGAGGCAGCAATTGTTTGAACTGCAGGTACTACGGCAGGTGCCACCACCGGTGACATGGAAGGCATGACGCGATCCAGTTCATCAGCGACCTGGTCCAGCAGGGCCAACATTTTGGTCGGAACCAGAGGATGCAATAAATGATATTTGCCCGGTGTCGCTTGTCCGGCATTGGAAATGAATACGGTGGCCGGCTCAGGGATATTCCGTGTCACAATCAAGGCCTGCAATGCAGCACGCGCCTGCATATTCTCAGGATCAAGAATGACGATATCGGGATCGGCAACCTGAGCTGCATCAAACAAGGCATATGAATGCCTGCGTCCGCTTGCCATGGTTAAACTGAGTACGCTGCGAACCAGGCGAAGTTCGTAATCTGACAATCCAAAAACACCAATAAGGACTTTTTTGGAAGCGCCGGAAAGCGCCATAGAATGACTGTTCATGAGCAACCTGCCCCTTAACGAAAAACCGCTTGCGCGGATTACGACATCTGGCTGCCCTGCGATCGTTTGCGAGGGCCCTCTAGTTTTGCGTCCCACTCTTTCGAATGGTTTGCCCTTGTACAGGCATTGCAGTCCTGTACCAGTCACTACTGCCTGACGACCTGTGGGCGGATAAACAAAAACACCAGGGACACGGCACCAACAGCCACTTTGTGGCCGCTGCGAATTCAATGTAGTTCAATTAGTTGCAGCATTCAAGGGAAAATTTTACATTTATTTACTTTTCATTTTTCCTTGCAAAATACATAAAATTTAGCACGCACGGCAGATTTTTGAATATTTTGTCAATACATCCTGCATACCTGATTCTATGCATTCAACGATGACGGCATGGCCTATGGATACTTCAAGAATGCCAGGTATGCTGAGGAATTTGGCAAGATTATCCAGATTCAGGTCATGCCCGGCATTCACGCCCAGGCCAGCCTCCTGAGCGCGTTTTGCTGCAGCGACAAAGCCCTGGAAAATCACCTCAGCGTGTGCGCTACCAAAATGTTCGGCATACGGTTCGGTATATAACTCGACACGGTCCGCACCCAGTTCCTTGGCCAGATGCAGATCCATGTTGTCATAATCAACAAACAGGCTGCTGCGTGTACCCATGGCCTTGAGTTCAGCCAGCACCGGACGTAAAAAATCCGCGTCCTTGCGCAAATCCCAGCCATGGTCTGAAGTCAGTTGATCCGGCGCGTCTGGCACCAGCGTGCATTGCGCGGGTTTGTTGCGTTTCACCACATCCAGAAATTCCGGCGCAGGATAACCTTCTACATTCAATTCCACACCACGTGCCTGACAAAGCGCCCCCAGGGTTTCCACATCCGAATAACGCGCATGTCGCTGGTCCTGACGCGGATGCAGGGTAATGCCCTGCGCCCCCAGGTCCAGGCAGCGGGCGGCAAAGGCCCGTACATCCGGGTAGTTACGGCCACGCGAATTGCGCAGCAGGGCGATTTTGTTGATGTTGATGGAGAGAACGGTCATGGTAATTCCAAAGTCGGGCCAAAGTAATGAAAAATCGTGGTGAAAGATTTTTCTGGTTCAGGTATTTATCATGGACTTGCTTGAGGGTTTGTACAAGTCACACAGCGAGGTGATTTGTTGGCGTATCTGTTTTTTTACTCCTTCCCCTTGAAAGGAAGGGAGTATTTAAGATTTTGAAGATTTCATCGCAAAAAAGCCAGCACCACAGTGCTGGCTTTACAGTACAAACTTCAGGCAAGCTTACTGCTGGAAAATTTACTGCTGGAACGCCAGCAACTGCGCCCCTTCGGTGACCTGATCACCTATCGCATACAAGACTTCATCAATCACGCCATCATGCGGTGCCGAGATGGTATGTTCCATCTTCATGGCTTCCATGATCAGCAGGGCATCGCCCTTCTTCACTTCCTGTGCCTTGTTGACCAGCACGGCAACGATCTTGCCTGGCATGGGTGCAGTCAGGCGGCCAGTTTCAGCCTCGGCTTCGCCGGCATGTGCCAGTGCATCGATGTAATGCAAGTCTGTGTGCCGGCCCTGGCTGAAGATATGGAAGTGTTCACCATCACGCACCACGGTGGCAGCCACAGTCTGGTCTGCGATCTTGATGACGATATCGTTCTCATCCGCCAGTGCCAGTCTGACCTTCACAACAGCATCAGCAGCGTCACCAGTCTGTACTTGCCAGCCATCGGCCAGGTAAGTCACTTGCACCAGGTGCGTCTGTTCTTCTTCCATGAACTGCAAGTTTCTTTGCATCAGGCTATTCATGCGCCAGCCATGGCTGGATTGCCAGGGGTCACTGCTGTTGTTACTTGAGGATTTTTCTGAATTCAGCAAGGATACGACCGCCAGCGCCAGCGTCGTCAGGCTGGCTGCTGCCGGTGCCGGGAATAATTCTGCCTGATTGCGTTCTATCAAACCTGTATCGAGATCAGCGCCAGAAAAAGCGGTGCTGGTGACCAGGCGCGAAAGGAACGCGATATTACTATGCAGGCCAACGATCTGGTATTGCGCCAGCGCCTGCGCCATACGTGCCAGTGCTTCTTTCCTGTCCTTGCCCCAGACTATCATCTTGGCGATCATGGGGTCATAGAAAGGTGAAATCGTATCGCCTTCACGCACACCGCTATCGATACGGAAAGCTGCCGGATCAGCAGCGCCGCCGAGTTCAAAATTCACGGCAACGGGGGTGCGGGCATGGCGTAATGTACCTATCGACGGCAAGAACCCTTTTTCCGGATTTTCTGCATAGACACGTGCTTCTATGGCGTGGCCATGGATCTTCAATTCATGCTGTTGCTGTGGCAGTTTTTCACCGGCAGCAACACGCAATTGCCATTCGACCAGATCCGTGCCAGTGATCATTTCCGTCACAGGATGCTCGACTTGCAGGCGGGTATTCATTTCCATGAAATAGAAAGAACCATCCTGGTTGGCAATGAATTCCACCGTACCGGCACCCACATAACCCACCGCTTTTGCGGCAGCCACGGCAGCATCACCCATGGCGGCACGGCGCTCTGCCGTCATGCCGGGTGCCGGTGCTTCTTCCAGTACTTTTTGATGGCGGCGCTGCACCGAACAATCACGCTCAAACAGGTAGACACAATTGCCATGGGTATCGGCAAACACCTGGATTTCTATATGACGCGGCCTTTGCAGATATTTTTCTGCCAGCACTTTATCGTCACCGAAAGAATTGATGGCTTCGCGTTTGCAGGAAGCCAACGCATCCTTGAAATCAGCCGACTTTTCAATCACACGCATGCCCTTGCCACCACCGCCCGCGCTGGCTTTCAGCAAGACTGGGTAACCGATACGGTCTGCTTCGGTATGCAAGAAATCAGCATCCTGGTTGTCACCATGATAGCCAGGCACCAGTGGTACATTGGCTTTTTCCATCAAGGATTTAGCGGCAGATTTGCTGCCCATGGCTTCGATGGCCGATGCGGGCGGGCCGATGAAGGCGATACCATTTTTTGCGCAGGCTTTGGCAAATTCACTGTTTTCTGACAGAAAACCATAGCCGGGATGTATCGCCTGTGCACCAGTCGCCAGGGCGACTGCGATGATCTTGTCAGCCCGCAGATAACTTTCCTTGGCAGCCGCCGGGCCGATCAGCACGGCTTCATCACAGACAGCAACATGTTTGGCGTTGGCATCCGCCTCGGAATACACCGCGACAGTCTTGATACCCATACGGCGTGCGGTAGCAGCAACACGGCAAGCAATTTCACCACGGTTGGCGATAAGGATTTTGGTAAACATGTCTCTAACCTTTTGGGCGGATGTATTGGTTACGATAATTTTTTACGATATGTAGCCATAAAAGAAATGCAAGTAAAAGAATTAAACAAGTACTTGCCCTCCTCTGTGTCTCCATCTTTTCTCTATGATCTCTGTGCTGAAGAAGTAAGGTCTTCCTCAAGAACAACTACCAGTCTTCGCCTCAACCTTGCCACGTGTTTTCAAGCCCAGCTTGTCCAGCAAGACACGGTCATCCTGTGCTTCCGGATTGGCCGTGGTCAGTAATTTGTCACCATAGAAAATCGAATTCGCACCCGCCAGGAAACACATGGCCTGCACGGCTTCCCCCATCTGGCGCCGACCGGCAGACAGACGCACCCGCGCCTTCGGCATGGTGATGCGTGCGACAGCAATCGTGCGTACAAATTCCAGCGGATCGAGTGGGTCCAAACCATACAAAGGTGTACCTTCCACCTGTACCAGGTGATTGACAGGTACCGATTCAGGGTAGGGATTCAGGTTCGCCAATTGCGCGATCAAACCGGCGCGCTGACGGCGTGATTCACCCATGCCGACGATGCCACCGCAACAGACCTTCAAACCGGCACTGCGTACATGACCCAGGGTATCGAGCCTGTCCTGGTAATCACGGGTAGAAATGACATTGCTATAAAACTCGGGCGCAGTATCGAGATTGTGGTTGTAGTAATCCAGGCCAGCATCTTTCAAACGCTGTGCCTGCTCTTCTTTCAGCATGCCCAGGGTAGCGCAGGTTTCCAGGCCCATGGCCTTGACTTCGCGCACCATGGTTTCAACTTTTTCCATGTCGCGGTCTTTGGGTGAACGCCAGGCGGCCCCCATGCAAAAGCGGGTCGCGCCGTTTTCACGCGCGGCTTTGGCAGCGTCCAGCACTTCACGCACATCCAGCATTTTCTTGGCTTCGACACCGGTGTCATAACGTGCCGCTTGCGGACAATAACTGCAATCTTCTTCGCAGCCGCCAGTCTTGATGGACAAGAGTGTCGCCAGTTCGACATCGCCATCCGGGAAGTTGGCGCGGTGTGCAGTCTGCGCCCTGAACATCAAGTCATTGAAGGGCAAATCAAACAGGACCAGCACTTCATCCACGGGCCAGGTTTCAGCTTCGATTTTCTTGACCGGTGGCTGGAATTGCACGGCTTGCAAAGTCGTATCAGTAGCTTGCATCTTTGTTTCCTTCACTTCAATACACTCAAATCCAGATACGAGGCAGCGTTCAGCGCTTTCTGGTGGTCCGGAACGTTCAAACGGGGAATATGTCCAAGCAATGGCGCAGCGAGGCGCGTACGCAGGGCATTGATATTTTCATCCATGTACAGCATGGATGGATCGACGGTATTGGCGACCCAGCCGCATAGCGTCAAGCCACGCGCCCGGATGGCTTCTGCCGTCAGCAGGGCATGGTTGATGCAGCCCAGGCGTACACCCACCACCATGATGACCGGCAAATCCAGTGCCTGTGCCAGGTCGGCGGTCGTTACTTCCGTATTCAGCGGCACACAGAAACCACCCACACCTTCCACCACCACGGCATCTGCCTGTGTACGCAATTGCTGATAGCACTGCATTATGTGAGGCAGGGTGATATCCACTTTTTCCAGTGCGGCCACAATATGCGGTGCGGCCGGCGCTTGCATCAGGTAAGGGCAAACCAGTTCCTGCGACGCAGCGACATTGGCTGCTGCCATCAGGGCATCTACATCTTCATTGTGCCAAACACCATCACGCAGGCTGGCACCAGCAGCAACCGGCTTCATGCCGACGGCACGCCAGCCCTGAGTCTGCATCGCATGCAACAGAGCAGCACTGACCAGGGTCTTGCCGATTTCGGTATCGGTACCAGTCACAAACAAATGCTGATGCACATGATGCAGATCGGCCGCCATCAGGCAACCTCCGCAAAGCATTGGGCAACATAGCTCATCTGGTCTAGCCGATTGATGGCCTGTACCAGTTGCAATACCTGCACTTCGGTATGTGCCGCCGACAGGGTCACGCGCAAACGCGCTGTCCCTGGCGGTACGGTTGGTGGGCGTATGGCGCCTACCCACAGCCCCTGGTCCATCAGGTTGCCGGCCGCTCTTAACATGTCGGCATTGTCGCCAATGACGACGGGTTGTATCGCGGTATCAGACGGCATGCCCTGCCAGACTTGCAGGTGCAGGCCATTGCGGAACAGGGCAATCAGTTTTTGCAAATGAGCACGTCTTTGGCGGCCTTCTTCACCGGCGATGATGTCAATGCTGGTCAACAGTGCATGCGCCAGCGCTGGTGCGGCTGCCGTGGTGTAGATGTACGCACGCGCCCGCTGTACCAGCCATTCAATGACGGTGGCGTCAGCGGCAACAAAAGCACCGCCAACACCGGCAGCCTTGCCCAGCGTACCCATATAAACCAGATTGGGGGAACTGATCTGCAAATGTTCGAGCACGCCACGACCATGCTCACCCAATACGCCAAAGCCATGCGCATCATCAACGATGAGCCAGGCATCATAACGCTCGCAAATTGCCAGCAACGGAGCCAGTTCAGCAATATTGCCATCCATGCTGAAAACGCTGTCGGTGATGACCACCCTGTGCTTGGTCTTGCATTGTTGCAGCATGCGTTCCAGCACTGCGTAATCACGGTGCGGGAAAACCTGCACCGTCGCCCGCGACAGGCGTGCGCCATCGATCAGGGACGCATGATTCAGGGCTTCAGAAAATACCGTCGTATCCTTGTTGATTGCCAGCGCCGTGATGACGGCCAGGTTGGCCATATAACCGGTACAAAAATACAGGGCGCGGGCATTCTCTATATACGGTGAGACAAACTCTGCCAGGCGGTCTTCCAGCACGGCATGGGCGCGGCTATGGCCGCTGATCAGGTGCGAAGCACCACTACCTACGCCATACAGTGCAGCACCTTCCTGCAAGGCTTCTGCCAGTTTGGGGTGCGCAGCCAGGCCCAGGTAGTCATTGCTGCAAAACGCCAGCAAATCACGGCCATCGGCGCGCAGGCTGGGGGCAGACGGTGTTTCTACCGTGCGACGTTGACGCAATAAATGCTTTTGACCCAGCACATCGAGTTCTTGCTGCAAGCCCTGTACCAGCGACCGGCGCTGACTGGCGATACGTAGATTGCTGGCAGCATTGCCAACGCCTGTTCCATTCTTGATGACATCTGTCATGCCATTACCTCTTCAAATACTTGTTTGGTCTTGTTTGCCAGCAAACTCATTTCATCCTGTTCCAGGATGTAGGGCGGCATCATATACACCGTGCGGCCTATCGGTCGCATTAATAATTCATGTTTCAACGCCGCCGCAAAAAAACGGCGTGAAAATGTCGTTGCGCGTTCTGCATCATCCACTACCGCATCAAAAGCGATGATCATGCCTTGCTGGCGGAAGTGCCGCACGCGGGTATCGGTTTTCAAATCAGCGAAAGCTGCATTCAAAAATGCAGCCTTGACACGATTCTTTTGCAAGACATCGTCGTCTTCAAAAATCGCCAGGGTCGCCAGCGCCGCACGGCATGCCAGCGGATTGCCGGTGTAGGAATGCGAATGCAAGAAACCGCGCCGCACATCGGCATCGTAAAATGCCTGATACACAGTATCCGTTGTCATCACCAGCGACAAAGGTAAATAACCACCGCTGATGCCTTTGGACAAACACAAAAAGTCTGGCCATATCTGCGCAGATTCACAGGCAAAGAAGGTGCCGGTACGGCCACAGCCAACGGCTATTTCATCGGCGATCAGATGCACCTGATACTGGTCGCACAGTTCGCGCAGGCGCTTCAGATACACCGGGTCATGCATGGCCATGCCGGTGGCACATTGCACCAGCGGTTCTATGATGACGGCAGCAATCTTGCCTGCTCTTTCCTGCAATTTTGCTTCCAGTGCGGCGGCGGCGCGCAAAGCGACATCAGCCGCGGTTTCACCAGCTTCAGCCAGACGGGCATCGGGTGAAGCCACCACATGCGCACGCTGCAACATGGGGCCATAAGCCTCACGGAACAGGCTGACATCCGTCACTGCCAGCGCGCCCACGGTTTCACCATGGTAGCTGCCCTGTATGCAGATAAATTCCTGCTTGTCTGTCTGGCCGCCATTGCGCCAGGCATGGAAACTCATCTTCAGGGCGATCTCGACTGCCGATGCACCGTCCGAAGCATAGAAACAATGGCCAAGTGCATGATTACTCAATGCCGATAATTTTTCCGATAACTCGATGACAGGCGCATGGGTGAAACCGGCCAGCATCGCGTGTTCCAGCTTGTCGAGCTGGTCTTTCAATTCGGCATTGATACGCGGATTGGCATGGCCAAACAGATTCACCCACCAGGAACTGATCGCATCCAGGTAAGGCTTGCCTTCCATATCAAACAGCCATGCACCACGGCCATGGCTGATGGGGATCAGCGGCACGGTTTCATGATGCTGCATCTGGGTACACGGATGCCAGACATGCTGCAGGCTGCGTGCTACCCAGTCATTTTTTTGATTCAAATTTATTCCCGACACATTTATTTTACTAAGCTAATTACTGGTTACTGCATACGGTCTCAAGCCTGAGTCTGTATAAGCTTCAAATGATTTTCTATATGCATGACATGAGCTTTGGCAAATTCTGCCTTGCTCAAACTACCATAAGCAAAATGCGGCTTGATTTCGCCTGCATACTGTTCAAATTTCTGTAATGCAGCGATCACCATGTCGATGGCTGCGTTGGCATCACCACTCTCGGCGATGGCGGGCGCACCCGGTATCGGTTCACTCAAATTATGCGTCATCGCACCGGCCACTGAAAAAGCATAAAACGCCGCCGCACCGGCGGTGTTCTGGAAAGTTGGCGATTTCATTTCCGGGTAACCCGACATCGAATAATCGATGCTTTGGGCCAGATGTACGAACACCTTATGGGGTGACCAGCCGCTAGTGCTGGTCAGTTTGCCCGTTTTCAAGGCAGACAAACGCGCCTGCATCCCGGCCACAGTGGTGACTACCACCGTAGATTTGCGATAACTGGCCACACCGGCAACAGCAAGCAGGGACGTGGCAAGACCGGTCAACAGTACTGTTCTTTTTTTCATGTTTGCTTTGCCTCGTTTCCGCCTATTTTTTCAACATTAAATCAGCCAAGCTGGCTTACGCTTCTCCAGGAAGGAGCGTACACCTTCACGGCCTTCATCAGAAGCGCGTATCTGCGCGATGCCTTCCACCGTTGCCGCCATCAGTGCCGGGGTCAACTCGCGGCTGGCAACATCCTGCACCAGGCGCTTGGCCTGTCTGACCGCATTTGGGCTATTGCTGACCAGGGCCTTGACGATCTCGGCCACTCTGGCATCCAGCGCCTCTGCCGTCACCAGCTCATGCACAAAGCCTGTGCGGTGCGCCTCTGCCGCCGTAAACCGCTCGGCAGTGATGAAATAACGGCGCGCCGCATTTTCGCCCATGGCCTTGATGACATAGGGCGAAATCGTCGCTGGTATCAGGCCTAGTTTGACTTCGCTGAGACAGAAATTCGCTGTATCCACGCTGACAGCAATATCACAGGCCGCCACCAGCCCCATGCCACCGGCATAACAATCACCTTGCACTTTGGCAACAACCGGTTTGCTGCAGATATAGATGGTATGCAACATTTCCGCCAGTTGGCCGGCATCCGCGAGGTTTTCCTCATGGGTGTAATCGGCCATCTTTTTCATCCAGTTCAGGTCCGCCCCAGCACAAAAAGCAGGACCATTCGCGGCCAGCACAATAGCACGAATGCTGTCATCCTTATCCAAATCACGGAAAACCTCAGTGATTTCAGCTATCGTTGTTTCATTAAATGCATTCCGTACGTCAGGGCGATTCAGCGTGACTGTCACAACAAAAGCGTCATTTCTGAGGATTAGATTACTCATATTCTTTTCACCTGAATTGCCTTATTTAAATACATTATTTTTTGGTGGAATCATCAGTTTCTTTGCCGGTATAGACCACTACGCCATTTACGGCATATAAATAGCAGCGTCGCTTGTAATAATTTTCGCATTCTTGCAAGATGCGCACATGGGGTTCAAGTGAGACTTTGGGATCTTTTGGATTCACACCATACGAAGAAAATCCGCCTCCCGCTTCGGTGACGGCAAAAGCTCTGGGAAAGCTTTGCTGTAGAAAATCTTCATAGGACTTGCGTGCACCAAATTTGTCCAACTTGCCGACATCGCTGATATCTGCATAAGTTGTTGTTGGCGGCACCGGCGAATTAAAAAGATAGGCATCTATCCCTTTTACATACTTGAATACCACATCGCCGTCTACAGCATAGAGTGCGCAAGTTTGCTTGGCTTTTCGTTCGCACAGCGTCAATGCGCGCACATGTGGCTCTGCGGAATCGGGATTTTTAACATCAAAACCTGATGCCCAGTACCAAATCCCCTGAGGGCCAACAGCAAAAGCACGAGGAAACGCCTTGTTCAAGAATTCTTCATACCCTTTTCTTGCGCCAAATGCATCTAATTTTTTCACGTCACTGATATCTGCATAAGAACTTGGTGCGGGCACAGGTGTTCTTTTCAAATAGACCGGATTATTGGAATCAGTCACTTTCTTTTCCTGATACACAACGATGTCATCCACCGCATACAAGCTGCAATGACGCTTATGAAATGCCTCGCATTCTGTCACAACCCTTGCATGTGGATCAGGGGACAATGTTGCGTCTTTAGGGGTTGTGCCATTGGTAGAAAACCATCCTCCCCCATCGGCAAGCGCAAACGCACGCGGTAAACCTTTTCCGAGAAATTCTTCGTAACCCTTCCGGGCTCCAAATTGATCCAGTTTCGCCACATCTGATATGTGTGCGAATCCAGAAGCCGGTGGTATCGGCGTTCTTACGGCAGATGCTTGCCTTGCTTCTGGTTTAATGTTGCCACCGCCCGCTGCGGCGCTGTTTTCAAACTTTGCCAATGCCGCAGCACTACGTGCTGGTAATTCACGTAGTAAATTTGAAGGTATGGCCAAACTCAGATTTTGTCCTTTTGTATATACTGCAGCTGTAATACCAATTAATCTCCCTTCTTCGTCAAATAAGCCTCCACCACTAGACCCAGGTGAAATCGGTGCTGAAATCTGTATATACCGCAGTATGTCTTTGTCGTCCTTACGCAAGGACGATATCAAGCCATCACTTAAAGTTCTCTCCAGGCCAATGGGATTACCTATGGTGTAAATGTGCTGCCCCACAGCAAGTTTGTTGCTATCGCCAAGAGCAACAGCGGGTGCCTTGAGGTTGCGTGCTGTAATCTGGCATAAATCACGTTCCACATCGATATATTGCAACTTTGCTTCTAAGGTGACATTTTCCTGTTTGATACTTATCTTTTTCGCTTTTGCGATAACGTGACAATTGGTAATCAGCGATTCCGGTTCAATCACTACGGCGCTACCCAGTGCAAATTCTGCACCCAGCGCATCCTGACTCGAAACGCGCCATACACTGGGAGCGGTACTGGCATAAAATTTATCTGGAGCCATCGCACTTGCCTGACTGGTCAACAAGCTTAGCAAAAATATTCCGCTTGCTAACTTGATAGTCGACGAAAATTTCAACATATAGTCACTTACCTGGCAAAAGATCTTTGAAGTCATCCAAGCTCGGTTTGTTGACTACTGCAGTAACTCGCTTAGCTGAACTCAAAGGCTCGCACATCTGATTTTTGGGCTGGCGTCTCAACAGGCTTTGTTCGATTTGAGGTGCATTTGGGTTACTGATGTCATAGACGATGACAGAGCAACCTTGCTCATCAAGTTTTCCGTATAACTGATAAATATGTCCTGATACAGGTTGGAATGACTCAATGACCTGGCAAACCTTGCCATTTCCCCCACCGATAAAACGTGTTGTAAGCAAAGCGCCTGTTTTTAACGAAGTAGTTAAATTGCTGTTCGATCCTTGCCCTGCTGCAACAACCCGTGGGCCTGTGCAATTAACGGCGTCATCATAAATACTGAGCGAATAAGCAAAACTCTGCAAAGCATCTGCCTTAAACAGCAGTTTTGCAGTTGCGGCACCGCTCGGGGCCAAATAGGTGGGTGCCGTCCCACATGCAGAAATTAACATTGACACAACAAAAAGGGGCGCTGTGCGCAAAAAGACGGTATTTTTCCGCTTTATCATAGGTAACATCCTTCAAATTCTGTAAAAAACAGTCACTATATATTGAAGAGCAAACATTATTCAACCAAGCTAGCGACAAGTTCCGCTTGACATACATAGTCCAGGTATTTTTCGCTGTTTTAGGACGTCTTGCTCCAATTTGCTTACTGTTTATTTCTTCAAAGGCAAGCACATCGCACTTTTTACAGAACGGGTAACCAGAGGCACGATAAACATCGCCTTCGCATCCGTCGCATCGACTATGTTTGCACCGCAACCACCACGGCCAGTCGCAGCATCCAGCACATACGCGTGACCGGCTCTTGGTACAAAGCTGAAATTGAGTTTACATGAGGTCTTGCCCATCACTTCAAAATAACCAAAAGTCGTCCACTTATCTGCTACCAGCTTGGTCGCCGAGATATTCACTTTTCCAGCGTCGTCGATAACGGTCTTTGCCCCGGAGCAAGATTCGGCATCATCATAGATGTACAAGTTGAAACTTTGACCCTGCGCCGCCGTAATCCTGACCGCCAGATCAGCTACCGGCCCGCTTTGCGGAGCCACATAAGGTGTCGTTACGCAAGCAGTCGACAACACCGCCGCTGCCAGCAAAGACAAGATGGTTTTTACTTCAGGCTGACGAAGACTGGGGAAGCGGGAAAGATTGATCATCTGCTTGTATTGTTTATTTTTTAATCAAATGCCAAATATACTATTTGCCAGCAGGAAAACCGTTTTCATCCAGGAACCGGCTGACGACAGGTTCCCATATCTTCATACCAGATGCAAACAGGGTATGACCATCCTTGGCAAAGGCTGGCAGCAAGACATACTCGGCCTTGCCCCCAGCGCTCACAAAGGCAGCATGCCAGGCCTGGCTATACCTGGGGCCGAAATATTGGTCATTTTCGGTGTAAATCCATAGCATGGGTGCCCTGGCACCAGCGCCAAAGCTGCCATACATTTTTTCCAGTTTGCCTGGCTGACAAGGCTCACCCGGACGCTCAGCAGGAATACCACCCGCGCCCCCGGCAAAATTGATCGCCGCCAGCAAGCCGGCCGGATTTTTAGCCGCTGTCGCCACCGTGCTATATCCACCAACAGACTGGCCGACGATCAATACCCTGCTGGCATCAACATGGCTCTGCTTTTTTGCATACGCAAGCACGGCCAGGATCTCGGTGCTGGCTGCTTCGGCCGCTGGCCCATAGCTTTTGTTATTGCAACTGCCACTTTCTTCCGGATCAGGCGTAGTTCCTTTTTCACCATAGCCTATACGTGTAGGCTCAAAAACAGCAAAGCCGCGCTTGACGAAAAACCTGACCTGCTGGGTATACCGGAAACGTGGTGGCTCGGCACGATTGGTCGCGCTACGACCATGGTTCAAGATCACTACGGGGAAAGGCCCAGGCCCCGCCGGTTTGAACGCCGTCACCACCACTTCACCAGAAATATCACGCCCATACATATCTTTCACGGCGACCGTCAGCGTGCTGACCGTTTCACTGATATCCGTTGCCCATTTAATCGGCGTCTTTGCCGGCGCAGCCTCTTCTTGCGGCATGGCAAACGCCATTGCATTTGCGCCCGTTAGACACAACAGGCAAGCTGTATAAAAAAAGGATTTTTTAAAGATAGTGGACATTGGCTTAGCTCAGATGCAAGGCATTGCGTACATAAGGGCAATTCTGCGTGAGTTTTACCACACGTTTCGCCACACGTTTCGCCAGTTTCAACTCCAGCACATCCAGGCTTCCCATTTCCATACGGCTCTTTCTATTCGTTCTCATCGTTGACAGGTGCACGCGCTGATTTTATGCCTGCACTTCGGCGTTTATTGCTTGAGGTACGGACAGGTATTGTCCCCGCTATCCCGTTGAATGATGGAAACAGGTAAGGGTGTTTTCGTATCCGTTCTATCCCATAATTTGACATTGCAGTGACCCGTAGTCGTTACGGTGTCCAGTACATATACATGACCGTTTTTTCCGAAAAAACTGAATCTCATAGAACACGAGGCGCGGTTATTCATCTCCACATAACGTAAAGTCGTCAGTTTTTCGGCAGCTACTTTAATTTTCGAGACAATAATCTTGCTTTTGTCACTGACTATCGATTGCTCGCCAGAACATGATTCCGCATTTTCGTAGGTGTTCAAGTAAAACAGCGTTCCGCGTGCCGGCCGCATTCTCACTACCATTTCCGCAGTGTTTCCACTTTGCGGTTCAACATAGGGTGGAGTGGTACAGGCACCCAGGATCAGGGCAGCAACAATAATCAACAGACTCGGCTTAAATTTTTTTTCCATGATCGCTTTCGCTATTTACATGCGGAACACACCAAACTTCACGTCCGGTATCGGCGCATTCAGTGCTGCCGACAAGCCCAGGCCCAGCACCATGCGGGTATCAGCCGGATCAATGACACCGTCATCCCACAGGCGGGCCGATGCATAATAAGGATGACCCTGATGCTCGTACTGGTCTTTGATAGGTTGCTTGAATGCGGTTTCTTCTTCGGCTGACCAGTTGCCGCCCTTGCCTTCTATGCCATCGCGCTTGACGGTCGCCAGAACACTGGCGGCTTGCTCACCACCCATGACGCTGATACGCGCGTTCGGCCACATCCACATGAAGCGCGGCGAATAAGCGCGACCACACATGCCATAGTTGCCGGCACCAAAACTGCCGCCGATGATGACGGTGAACTTGGGTACATTCGCGGTCGCCACTGCCGTCACCATCTTGGCGCCATTGCGAGCGATGCCTTCGTTCTCATATTTACGGCCCACCATGAAGCCGGTAATGTTTTGCAGGAACACCAAAGGTATCTTGCGCTGGCAGCACAGTTCTATGAAATGCGCACCCTTCAATGCCGATTCAGAAAACAGAATGCCGTTATTGGCGATGATGCCAACCGGCATACCATGGATATGCGCAAAACCGCAGACCAGGGTGGTGCCATAGCGCGCCTTGAATTCATCGAAATGGCTGCCATCGACAATGCGGGCGATCACTTCACGCACATCAAATGGCTTGCGTGTATCGACCGGGATGACGCCATACAATTCTGATGCCGGAAATTTCGGTTCTTCGACTTCTTTCATGACCACGGTTTGTGGTTTCTGCCGATTCAGGTGCGAGACGATGGTACGTGCCAGTGACAAGGCATGTGTATCATTTTGCGCCAGGTGGTCCACCACGCCAGACAGGCGCGTATGCACATCGCCGCCACCCAGGTCTTCAGCACTGACGACTTCACCGGTGGCAGCCTTCACCAGCGGTGGGCCACCAAGGAAAATCGTACCCTGGTTCTTGACGATAATCGATTCATCACTCATTGCCGGCACGTAAGCGCCACCAGCAGTACACGAACCCATGACCACGGCGATTTGCGGTATGCCCCTGGCTGACATGTTTGCCTGGTTGAAGAAGATGCGGCCAAAGTGATCACGGTCCGGGAAGACATCATCCTGATTCGGTAAATTCGCACCACCACTATCGACCAGATAAATACAGGGAAGGTTATTCTGTTCGGCGATTTCTTGCGCACGCAAATGCTTCTTGACGGTCATCGGGTAATAGGTGCCCCCTTTGACGGTAGCATCATTACAGACAATGATGCATTCTTGCCCGGCCACGCGGCCTATGCCGGTGATCACACCGGCAGAGGGGGCGGCATCGACATCATTCTTTTCCTTGTACATGTCGAAGGCGGCAAGTTGTGAAAATTCCAGGAAAGGCGTACCGGCGTCGAGCAGCATTTGCACGCGGTCACGCGGCAGCAATTTGCCACGCGCCAGATGTTTTTTACGCGCATCGTCACCACCGCCCAAAGCAATTTTGGCGATCTTTTCTTTCAGGTCATCCACCACCGCTTGCATGGTCGCTGCATTGGCCTTGAATTCTTCAGAGCGGGGATTGAGCTTGGAATCTAAAGTTGTCATTATTTTTTTCACTTTTCTGGAAAACTGCCATCCACGTAAAACCATTTACCGTCATACCGCACAAAGCGACTGAGTTCATGCAATCTGTGTGCCTTGCCACCTATCTTGTAACGGGCAACAAATTCGACTGTCGCTGCATCACCATCAGGCTTGAATTTCTTCACTTCCAGGCCCAGCCATTTGGTTGGTTCATCATGCGTAATGCGCTCCCTGGGACAGGTTCTTTCATCCCAGGTGGCACGCAAGTAAGCTTCATCATTCAGGGTGTAGGCACAATAGCGTGAACGCATCAGTGCTTCTGCCGTCGGTGCCACGGTTGCGCCGCTGATGTACGGGCCGCAACACTGTTCAAGATTTTTATTCGAGCCACAAGGGCATGCTTTACTGCTCATTATTACTTTTTACTTTCCTTGATGGCGACTGGGGCACCGGCTGCCTTCCAGGCGGTAAAGCCACCGTCAATATGGGCCACATTTTCCAGTCCCATGTCTTGCACGGTCTTGGTTGTCAGGGCGCTACGCCAGCCGGCGGCACAAAACAGGATAAATTCTTTTTTCTCGCCGAACACGGGTTTGAAATACGGTGAATCCGGGTCAACCCAAAACTCTATCATGCCGCGTGGTGCATGATAAGCACCGGCGATAATGCCCTCGCGTTCCAGTTCACGGATATCGCGTACATCAATGAATTGCACATTGGCGTCTGCCAGCTTGGCCTGGGCTTCCGCCACGCTATAGGTTTTGATCTCGGCGTGGGCTTCATCGACCAACTGCTTGTAACCTTTTTTCATGTTGTCTCCGTTATTTTTAAGACCTCTCACCACAGAGGCTCAGAGACACAGAGGAGAACTTAAGAGAAAATCTCTGTGTCTTCTATAGACTAACCAGCCAATGCGCGTCCAATCAGAATTTTTTGAATATCTGACGTACCTTCATAAATCTGGCAAACCCGCACGTCACGGTAAATGCGCTCTACCGGGAAATCGCTGACATAGCCATAGCCGCCGTGGATTTGTATCGCATCCGAGCAGACCTTTTCAGCCATTTCTGAAGCAAACAGTTTTGCCATCGCGGCTTCTTTCAGACAGGGCTTGCCGGCATCTTTCATGCTGGCTGCATGCCAGATCAACTGGCGTGCTGCTTCCAGTTGGGTCGCCATGTCGGCCAGTTTGAATTGCACGGACTGGTGTTCAAAGATCGCTTTGCCAAAACTGGTCCTGTCTTTGGCATAAGCCAGTGCTGCTTCAAATGCTGCGCGCGCCATGCCTACCGATTGCGAGGCGATGCCTATGCGGCCACCTTCCAGACCGGACAGGGCAATCTTGTAGCCCATGCCTTCTTCACCTATCAGGTTTTCTGCCGGGATGCGACAATTCTCGAACAGGATTTGTGCCGTGTCTGACGAATGCTGGCCCATCTTTTGCTCCAGGCTGGCGACGATATAGCCCGGCGTGCTGGTCGCTACCCAGAAAGCGCTGATGCCCTTCTTGCCTGCTGCTTTATCCGTGACGGCCATGACAATGGCGACATCGGCATATTTACCGCTGGTGATGAATTGCTTGACACCGTTGATGACGTAATGATCACCATCGCGCTTTGCTGTCGTACGCAACTCGGATGCATCGCTGCCTGCATGGGGTTCGGTCAGGCAAAAAGCGCCCAGCATGTCGCCTTGCGCCAGCGGTGTCAGCCATTGCTTCTTTTGCGCCTCATTCGCATACATCATGGCGATACTGCAGACCGGGCAATTGTTGACGGATACCACGGTAGAAGTACCGCCATCACCGGCCGCGATTTCTTCCAGCACCAGTGCCAGCGACAGATAATCCATGCCTGCACCACCAAATTCTTCTGGCACGGCCACACCATAGGCACCCATTTGCGCCAGTTCTTTCAATTCTTCTGCGGGAAAATGATGTTCTCTGTCCCAGCGTGCCGCATTGGGCACCAGACGTTCCTGGGCAAAGGCGCGCACGGTGTCGCGTATCATTTCGTGTTCTGGTGTGAGTAGCATGATGGTTCTGTTTTCTATTCTATGGATGCTGTGCTATGGATGCTGCGCTATTGATGCAGTACTTGTGACCGATTTACCAGCCATGTTCAGCGCCTGTATATTGCAAATATTTGCCATTGTCGGCTGGCTTGAGTGCAGCCAGTGTCTGGCGTATGCCAGCAACGCTGACATCCACAGTAATTTCTGCGCCACTGCCACCCATATCAGTTTGTACCCAACCTGGATCCATGGCGACACAAATCGCTTTTTCGGTGCTTAACGAAACATCCTTGAGCACAGAATTCAATGCCGTCTTGCTGGCACGGTATAACCAGCCAGCCGGATTGCTGCGTTCGCCTATGGATGCCATGCTGGAAGAAAGCACCGCCAGCCTGCCGCGAGCGTGTTCCACCAACGGCAGCACGATGGGCAATATGCGCATCGCAGCCCATACATTCGTATGCATGACAGCATCAAACTGTTGCTGGTCGGGTGCTGTCAGGCCGTCTGTCCGTGGTCCAAACACACCTGCGTTCAAAATTGCCACATCCAGCTTTTCATCATCCAGATGCCGGCCCAGACCGGCGCAATCATTCAGGTCAGTTACATCCAGCGGCAGGGCTTCGCAGCCTGCGGACTGCAAAGCCGCCAGATCTTCTTCCTTACGTGCGGTGGCAATAACACGCCAGCCTGCTGCCTTGTATTGCAGGGCCAGTTCATGGCCGATACCGCGTGACGCACCGATGATTAAAGCGACTGGCATAGAGTTTCCCGGTTAGTTTAGCTCCTTCCCCTTCAAGGGGAAGGTTGGGATGGGGATGGGTTTCTGCCGCAATTTAATTTGCGGCCAATCAACCAAACCCCATCCCCACCCCAACCCTCCCCTTGAAGGGGAGGGGATTCGAAATTAATTTCGCTTAAACCATCTCAATTGCGAGCGCGGTCCCTTCCCCGCCACCAATGCAAAGCGAAGCCACACCACGCTTCTTGCCCTGCTTCTTCAAGGCACCCATCAGGGTAATAATGATGCGCGCACCAGAAGCACCAATAGGATGACCCAGCGCACAGGCACCGCCATGTACATTGATCTTGTCATGCGAAATACCCAGATCCTTCATGGCAGCCATAGGCACGGCAGCAAAAGCTTCATTGATTTCAAACAAATCCACATCTGCTGTCGTCCATCCCAGTTTCTTGTACAGCTTCTGGATAGCCCCGACCGGGGCGGTGGTGAACCAGCCTGGTTCTTGTGCATTGCTGGCATGACCGAGGATTGTTGCCAGTGGCGTCAGGCCCAGTTCTTTCGCTTTCGATGCACGCATCAATACCAGTGCAGCGGCACCGTCATTGATGGAAGAGGAAGAAGCAGCCGTAATCGTGCCATCTTTTTTGAATGCCGGTTTCAGTGAAGGGATCTTGTCCAGCTTGGCTTTCAGCGGGCCCTCGTCCTTGTCGATGACGACGTCGCCATTGCGGCCAGATACCGTCACTGGTGCGATTTCCCATGCGAAAGAACCATCGGCAGTGGCGGCCTGTGCGCGTTTGACAGAGGCAATCGCAAACGCATCCTGGTCTTCACGGCTGAAATTATATTTGGCTGAACAGTCTTCGGCAAAGGTGCCCATGGAACGGCCCTTGTCGTAAGCATCTTCCAGACCGTCGAGCATCATGTGGTCATACATCATGCCATGGCCTATGCGATAACCGCCACGCGCCTTGGGGATCAGGTAAGGGGCATTGGTCATGGATTCCATACCGCCAGTGACGACCACTTCATTGCTACCGGCGCTGATGGAATCAAATGCCATCATGGTCGCCTTCATGGCCGAGCCGCACATCTTGGACAGGGTGACGGCACCGGTGGATACCGGCAAACCCGCCGCCAGCAAAGCCTGACGTGCCGGCGCCTGACCCTGGCCTGCCATCAGGCAATTGCCGAACAAGACTTCTTCTACCAGTTCCGGCTTGACGCCAGAACGCTCAACCGCAGCCTTGATGGCAACTGCACCCAGCTGGCTGGCCGTCAGCGAAGAAAAATCGCCCTGAAAAGCGCCCATGGGGGTACGCGCGGCACCAACGATTACGATAGGATCATTCATCTTGTTCTCCAAAAATAAAAGCAGATTGACTGCCTGACTGATGAGGGGTGGCTCGCCATGAAACGGGCAAGCGCATATTTTCTAAGTTGTACTGCTGGCCTGATTGCAAAAGCGGATTTCCTGCGGATACGGGAACACATCATCCACTTTGCCATCGACGATGCGCTTCTTGCGGGCCTGCCAGTACTCGGCGGTCAGCAAATCCGCGTGATGCTTCATAAAATATTCTTTGACGTTCTTGTTCCCCAGCAGGAAAGTACCAAACTGCTCGGGGAAGACATCGTTTTTGGCGACCGGATACCAGGGCTCGGCAGACATCTCGTCTTCTTCATTGCGCGGCAAAGGTATCTTGCGGAAATTGCAGTCGGTGATATATTCGATTTCATCATAGTCATAAAACACGACACGGCCATGGCGGGTCACGCCAAAATTCTTGTACAACATGTCACCGGGAAAGATATTCGCTGCCACCAGATCCTTGATGGCGCTGCCATATTCTTTCAAGCCATGTTCCATGGCAGCCATGTCACCACTTTGTTCGGCTTCGGTCAACCAGATATTCAGCGGTGTCATGCGGCGTTCTATGTACAGATGCTTGATGACGACTTCATCATCATTCACTTCCAGCAGCGATGGGGCATATTGCCTGATCTCGGCCAGCAAATCTTCCGAAAATCTTGCGCGAGGAAAAGCCACATCCGAATATTCCAGTGTATCTGCCATGCGGCCCACGCGGTCATGGTTTTTCACCAGCAGGTATTTTTCCTTGATTAATGCCTTGGTGGTTTCCTTGGGAGGCGGAAAACTGTCCTTGATCAGTTTGAATACGTACGGGAAAGACGGCAGTGCAAACACCAGCATGACCAGACCACGGATGCCAGGCGCGGCTTCTATGCGGTCAGATGAGTATTTAAGGTGATGCAGGAAATCGCGGTAAAACAGATTCTTGCCATGTTTTTGCAGACCTATCATGGTGTAGATTTCACTACGCGGCTTCTTCGGCAGGATGCTGCGTATAAATTGTACATAGGCTGACGGTACTTCCATGTCCACCATGAAATAAGCACGCGTGAAAGAAAACAAGACCGTAATCAGCATGCTGTCAAAAATCACGGTATCAAGCACCAATTCCCCCTTGCGTTTGTGCATGACAGGCACGACAAACGGGTATTCACGATTACCGTTGATGCCCTTGCCTATGATGTAGGCAGATTTGTTGCGGTAGAACAGACTGGCCAATACCTGTATCTGGTGGTTGGGTTCCAGCTTGGCGGTACCGAAATTCTCACGCAGACGCGCTTCCACCAGCGCCACATCGCGGTCCAGGTCTTCAAATTTTGCTTTCAGCTGGAAATTGGTGACGATGCGCTTGATGGTAAAGTTCAGGCCATCTGTCGCCGGGTAATACACGCGATAACTGGGTGGTGTATCTTCGCTTTCCAGATATTCGGTCGAGGTTGCCGGGCGCACAAAGATGAAATCATTGTGATAATAATTTCTGTGCAGCAGCTTGGTACAAACGGTATTAAAAAAGGTCTCTGCCAGTTCGGGGCGCAGATGATCGATCAGCATGCCCATGTAATGCAGTTTGACTTCACGCCAGACTTCATCGCTGAGATCTTCTTCTGCATATTCATCTTCCAGCGCCTGCACACATTCGCGTACGCGCGTGTCGTAATAACCGATACGTTCGCGTGCAGCGATTTGTGCGCCGCGCCAGTCACCTGTTTCAAATTGCTGCTTTGCCCTTTGGCTGCTGGCCCTGAACAGGTGGTAATGCTTGTCAAAACCATCGAGTATTGACCTGGCGATGTCAAAGGCTATTTGCGAAGACAGCAACTTGGGGAAATGGGTGTTGGGCATGGTCTGGGCTCATTCAGTTTACTGCGGGTTGGAACTGGTTTTTCCAAGCCTGTAGTTTACCCAAATCCACGGCAATACCACCACAAACCACGATCAGTGGTTTTTTAAACACTGCCAGCACCGGCAGGTTTTGGTAAGCAACTGCCAATGCCGCACCACAGGCCGGCTCCACCAGGGCCAGCATATCGTCGGCAAAGTCCAGGCAAGCCTGCACGGCCTGGGCATCACTGACGGTGACGGTGTGGATAGTGCGCTTGCGTGTCCAGTCAAATGCCTGTTGCGCCACCTTGCGCGCACCCAGGGTGCTGGCGATGGAAGTAATCGCCGGCAAAGTCACCAGCTCACCAGCCTGCACCGCTGCGTGCAACGACGCTGCGCCTTCGGTTTCAGAGGTGATGATGGGGATGTGGCCCAGACCATTGCGTTCCAGCCCCAAAGCAATGCCGCTCAACAAGCCACCACCACCAACCGAACAGATGACTACATCAAAATCCAGCTTGCCTGCCACTTCATCGATCAGCGTCGCATTGCCATCCCAGATATCGACATGGTCAAACGGTGGGATGTAGACAGCACCAGGCTGTTCACACAGGCGCAGCGCGGCTTGATTGGTTTCATCCCAGACACCACCTTCAACGATGACGGTCGCACCTATCGCACGAATTGCAGCACGCACGCTTTCATGCGTAGTCTGTGGCACCAGGATGGTAGTTTGTACGCCCAGCGCAACACCTGCCACGGCAGCCGCAAAACCGGCATTACCACCAGAGGGGCAAACAAAATGCCTGGCCCCGTTGGCAGCAGCACGCTGGCACATCAGGCCTATGCCGCGCAATTTGAACGAGCCGGAAGGCTGGGTGTTTTCCATCTTCAGCCAGACTGGCTTGCCCAAGCTGGCGGACAGCCGCCGATGTTCAAGCAGAGGCGTAGAAATATGCAATTGCGTCATAAATTGACCAGTGTAGCGTAATTGACTTATTTGGTTTCAGCAAACAATTCACGGCCTATCAGCATGCGGCGTATCTCGCTGGTGCCGGCACCGATTTCATACAGCTTGGCATCGCGCCACAGGCGACCCACCGGGTATTCATTGATGTAGCCATTGCCACCCAGGGTCTGGATTGCTTCCCCCGCCATCCAGGTGGCTTTTTCTGCGGAATACAAAATCGCCCCGGCAGCATCCTTGCGCAGGGCGCGTACTGCTTCTGGCGTGGTGGCGCGGTCACAAGCCTGGCCAACGGCATACACATACGCCTTGCAAGCCATCATGGTGGAATACATGTCCGCCAGCTTGCCCTGCATTAACTGGAATTCGCCAATAGGCTGGCCGAATTGCTTGCGGTCATGCACATAAGGTACTACCGCATCCATACAGGCTTGCATGATGCCCAAAGGGCCGCCGGACAGGACTGTGCGTTCAAAATCCAGGCCAGACATCAGGACATTGACACCTTTGCCCAGACCACCAAGCACGTTTTCTGCCGGTACTTCGCAATCCTCGAACACCAGCTCACCGGTATGCGAGCCGCGCATGCCCAGTTTGTCGAGCTTTTGCGCAATGCTGAAACCTTTAAAACCTTTTTCTATGAGGAAGGCGGTCATGCCACGCGGCCCGGCTTCCAGATCACTTTTGGCATACACCACCAGGGTGTCGGCATCCGGACCGTTGGTGATCCACATCTTGGTGCCATTCAATACCCAGCGGTCACCCTTCCAGTCAGCGCGCAGCTTCATGCTGACCACGTCGGAACCGGCATTCGGCTCAGACATGGCGAGCGCACCTATATGTTCACCAGTAATCAGTTTTTGCAGGTATTTGGCTTTTTGTTCTTCCGTGCCATTGCGCTTGATCTGGTTGACGCACAAATTTGAATGGGCGCCATACGACAGGCCCACAGAGGCCGACGCACGCGAAATTTCTTCCATGGCAATGATATGCGCAAGGTAACCCATATTCGCGCCACCGTATTCTTCACTGACGGTCACACCCAGAATACCCAGATCACCCATCTTGCGCCACAAATCCATGGGGAACTGGTCGCTGCGGTCGATCTCGGCGGCGCGAGGGGCGATTTCTGCTGAAGCAAATTGCTGCACGGCTTCACGCAAAGCGGCGATATCTTCGCCATGATCAAATGTCAAACCTGGTAAATGGAGCATGTCGTCCTCACACTTTTATAAAATTGAAATTCGCTGGCTTATGCGAGCTTATATTTAAGCATGCCAGCCATAGTACTGCTTTCAGCTACCAACAAGAACCGGCACCAGCCTCTTAGAACGTGTTTACGATCTGTAGCGAGCGAGCGTCAGCGGGGTAAGGGTAACAAAAACACCGCGCAAAAAGCGGAATGTACTTATAGTACATGAGCATTTTGAGCAGCGCATGAGCCCCGATCACGCCCGCGCAGTAAGATCGTGAACATGTTCTTAGATTTTTGAATCCGCCTTGGGTATAACAAACAAAGTCTGCTGCATGATGGCACAGAGTTTTTCCTTACCTTCATGTACGACAAAAACCTCAGCGCTGGACACCACCAGGGTTTTACCTGCCTTCAATACCTTGCCACGGGCAATCAGGGTATCGCCCTTGCCAGGTGCAACAATATTGATCTTGTATTCTGCAGTTAAGCACTCACTCACAGGCAACAATTGTGTATTCGCTGCATAACCACCGGCTGCATCAGCAATTGTGCCAATGACGCCGCCATGGAAATAGCCATGCTGCTGACTTACCACCGCGCTAAACGGCAGGCTGATTTCGCAGGCACCAAGGGTAATGCTGGCCAGACGAGCATTCCAGGCCTTCAATGCGCCTTGCGCATTGAAGCTTTCCAGCAAGCTCAGGGCGAGTTTGTGATCCAGTGCAGCGGCTGTCTGATATGTTGCCTGATTACTCATAAAATCTCCATAGCGACGGGAAAACCAGCTCAGGCAAAAATAATACGACTAATTGACGTTTACGTAAACGTCAATTCGACAATTTGATGCTTTTCAGTTTGACTTCCCCTTCCCACCCATTATTTAGCGTTGACCTGAGGACGGAAAAAATAGCGGGATACATTCCATACACCACATAAAAATGCCAGGTAAAGCGCACTTACGCCGTAAATGATACCCATTTGATGGTCATTGCCACTGTTGATCTCAAACAAAGTGGCAGCAATGGTCTTATGCGACATAAAAACGCCAAAACCCAAGGCCAGCAATAGCAGACATACGCCCATCAATATCAGCCGAATGGCATTTTTTACGGTAACTTTTTCCGGATAGCGTGCTGCATAAAAGACGAAGCCGACCGAGAAAAATTGTAGATTGAGCAATAATTTAAGCATCTTTGCCTGCTTTCTTCAAATGGCGATTGCACATAGGTCCGTACTGAAGTCAGCACTTAAGCCAGCACGCCCGTCAACTCTATGTCGGCCGGGTCGCTGTCTGCGCCAACAGGCTGCGGCTTTCTTCTTCATGCGCGCTGATTTCCGCCAGCATGACTTCGATGTCTTCGCGCTGCTGCTCCAGCGCTGCCCTGTGTCTAGCCAGCACCACCAGAAAGCTCTGCAGTTGTACCTCGGTATCCTTGGGGGAGCGGTACATATCGACCAGGCTTTTGATGTCCGACAGGCTCAGGCCCAGGCGTTTGCCACGCAGGGTCAGTTTCAGATGGGTGCGTTCACGCGCTGTATAGATGCGATTGCGCCCGCCCGGCCCTTCGCGGCTGGGGTTAAGCAAACCCTGGTCTTCATAAAATCGTATCGCACGTGGCGTAATGTCAAATTCACGGGCAAGGTCGGTAATGGTGTAAGTGGCCATGGTCAAAGTCTGTTGAAAAAACACAGAAAAGATTTTCTGATCGCAAATTGTTGTTAACTACACTTTACGTTAACGTCAAATATTTTTAAATCGCATTGTAGGCTATTCCAGCGCTTCTGGAGTCGCGCATAATGTTAGGACTGAGCAACCACAGAGATGCTCATGCACTCACAATAACAACAGAGACAGGTCAGGCCATGAACTTACTGGAACAGCAACTGCACTATCCTTTTGGTGAAACCCTGCCAGACACCGCCAAAACCATAGAAATTGCCCCGGGGGTACTGTGGATACGCATGGGCCTGCCATTTGCGCTGAACCATATCAATCTATGGCTGCTGGAAGATGAAATTGACACCGGGCAGGGACCGGTACATGGCTGGACCGCCATCGATTGCGGCATCGCCAGTGATGCCACGCGGGATGCCTGGGAAATCCTGTTTGGTGACCTGAACAACCACCTGCGCGGCCTGCCCATCGTTCGCGTCATCGCCACCCACTGCCACCCCGACCATATAGGACTGGCTGACTGGCTGTGCAGCCGCTGGAATGCACAACTGTGGATGACAGCGGGCGAATATGCGTTTGCCCGCATGATGTCGGCCAGCCTGCCCGGCGCGGACGGTACGGCGATGTTCCCGCATTTTCGCAAACATGGCCTGGTTGATACCGCCATGCAAGAACAGATACAGGAAAGAAAGAACCATTACACCCGGCTGGTACCAACCGTACCGACCGCCTATCACCGCCTGCAGGAAGGCATAGCTGTCATCATCCATCAGCGCCCCTGGCAAATCATCTGCGGCTTTGGTCATTCACCCGAACATGCTTCGTTGTATTGCGCCGAATTGAATATCCTGATCTCAGGCGACATGTTGCTGCCGCGCATTTCCACCAATGTCTCGGTGTTTGCGATCGAGCCGGAAGCCAATCCGGTACAGCAATACCTGGATTCACTGCAAAAATACCTGCCGCTGCCAGAAGATGTACTGATCCTGCCGTCGCATGGTAAGCCCTTCAAGGGCCTGCACACACGCGTACAGCAATTACAAGACCATCATGCCGAGCGGCTGGAAGAAGTCAAGGCGGCCTGTGCGACAGCACGATCCGCCATGGACATTGTCCCCATCATGTTCCGTCGCCCGCTGGATGCCCATCAACTGACTTTTGCCATAGGCGAAGCGCTGGCGCATTTGCACAAGCTCTGGTATGACGGTATCTTGCACCGGCAACAGGGCAGTGACGGGGTCATGCGTTTTGTGGTGAAATAATTCTTGATGTGTACTGCACACCCCTGGCTTACATGCTCATGGCTGAGGGATTTTGCTGATTTGCACGCTGACTATTTTCCATTTGCCATTGCGCTTGATATAGATGTCGATATAGCGGTAATGTGATTTGAAAGGCTTGCCATCATAACGCCCTGTCATGTGGCTACGGCCACTGAGCAGGGCGACATTGTCGTACAGGCGCACTTCAAAATCTTCAACTGTATAGGGATCAAGCACCAGTTTGTCTGACACTAATCCATCGACGAAACTGGCCTTGGTTTCGATATCACCACTGCCATCGATCTGACGGAAATCTTCCGTCATATTGGATTCAATTGCGGCTCTGTCCTTGCGTATTATGGCCTGGTCCCAGGCATCCGACAGCCGCTTCAGTTCGGCTACCACTGCGGCGCGGTTTTGATCTGCCGGATCAGCCGCATAGGCAGGTAATACATACAGACTGGCGACGGCCAACAATATCCAAAGCTGGCCCAGATATTTTTTCAGCATACCGACCATACTCTTACAATGCACGGCCATCATAGTGATGCACAGGGATGGCCGCCAGATCTATATCTTCCAGGCAGCGGATATTGACGGCTGCCACGCGATTGCCTTTGGGATCTACGCCTTCAGCATAAGGATGCATACCGCAGGTAGGGCAAAATTTATGATGTATCACATGCTTATTGAAGTCGTAAGTACTGGCTGCATCTTCAGGTGTCATCAAGTGAAAGTGATCACGCGGCACAAACCACAGCAATGAACCCTTGCGCTGACAGATGGAACAATTGCAGGCGAGTGCACTTCCTATCTCACCTTCTACTTCAAATGCGATTTTGCCGCAATGGCAGCTACCTTTATGCATCATATACAAGCCCCCAAAAATGAAAAGAAGTGGTTCATAGCAAGAAAACAGTGGGCCAGTTCAGCCCATCTGGTTTAGCTTTGCCAGTATTCACCAGGACGATAATCGCCGAAATACCAGAGATGGCCTTCCGGGTCGAGCACCATATAACCGCGTGCGCCATACTCTTCCGTTTGCAAGGGACGTACCAGTTTGGCACCGGCAGCAATAGCCACCGCATGATGGGCATCCGGGTCAGCCACATACACACTCAGCGCCTGCGAAATACCGGTCAAAGACCGGGGGCTGACATGCCGGGTTTCTACCTTGGGAGAACTGATCATGATCACGCCTGTGCCCAGGCTCAATTCTGAATGTTCGACGCGATTACCTTCCCCCGGCACGACAAAACGGCAGGTAAAGCCAAAAGCCCGCACCAGCCAGTCTATGGCGGCAGGCGCATCATCATAAATCAGGCTGGGATGGATATCGGAGGGGGTGCGATAAGACGGGGACATCCTGCTCTCCTGAAGACATGCGTTGGGGGACATGCGTTGAGACTTGTCTGAAAACTGATTGCGACAAGAACTCACTTTATATACAAAAAAGCAAGTTACTGCAAGCATATACGCAATCTGCTTATGTGTCCGTATTACTTTTGCGCATCCCTTTCACGGCAACTGAGTGCCGCATAATCGACTTTGGGTAATTTATTCCTGATGCCATAGGTCTTCAAGGTGCCAATCACATCCGCATGTGGGGTCAAAGTACAGGCATTCTTTTCCGCAAAATCATGCATGGTCCTGGTATCGCCATTGACCTGTACCACCAGGCCCAGGCCAGGGCTGACACAACAGCCGACATAGGTATCCATGTATTCTTCTTCCAGCAAAACCAGTGGATGTCCCAAGAAACTGGCTGGTTTGCGCAAGAGATAAAAATCGACATAATCAGCGCGCGCGTCAGCCTGTTTACTCAGTATGCCCGCACGCTTGTAAGCGACAATCACTGGCCTGGATTTCGCCAGTCTTTCCGGGCCATTGTTTTTGATGCTCAATGCCTGCACCAGACGCACTTCCAAACTTGCTTCGCCAGTAGCAAAAACCACTACTGGCACGATAGTCAAAGACAGTAGCAGCACCCGAGCCAGTTTCGCCCACGTTTTTTTAAATGTCATCATATAAAACATCTGAACGAAGCACGTATTTAAAAGCATTCTCAATCGCCCGGCCTTCATGCCAGGTATCGTGGATAAAGAATAAAGCAGATCCGGTTTTTGGCTGTATGCAGACATCACGAAAATCTGTAGTACCGCCGATGAATTCTTCGTTTAAATAAACCAGCATGGTCAGCTTGCTGATCAAACCGTCTTCTGTCCATGGCCCATCTTTGTGCATTTTAAAACGCTGACCAGCAGCATATTTATAAAAGCGCAAATCCCTGGGTAAGCCACATGCCTGCTGTCCATCCAACATCGGCAGGCTAATGCGTGACAAACGTTGCCATAGCAACGCTACCCATTCCGGAGATGCCACCATCACCCGCTCATTATTCCTGACCATGGGCATGGATTTTTGTCCTTCACTGGTACGGACACCAGCGGCAACAAAGCCTTGTTTTTCAGCAAGCGCAATCAATTGCACACATTCGTCTGGGGCAAGAAATTGATCAACAGAAAAGACTCTGTCGTTATGTCTGACGATATTCATGTCTGCCATGTCGAAATCATTGGCGCTTGATTAGCGTTTGACCAGACGAATTTCATAAATCCGTGGCCACAATTTGCCAGTCACAAACAGCCGGTCATGTGCGGCGTCGTAGGCGATGCCGTTAAGCACATCAGGATTGCTCATCATGCGTTCACGTATGGGTAACAGGCCGCTGAGGTCTATCCAGGCAGTCACATTGCCGGACTTGGGGTCTATGCGGGCAATCTTGTCGGTTTGCCAGATATTGGCGAACACTTCGCCCTTGACCCATTCCAGCTCATTCAACTGATCGACCGGTTTGCCGCGTGCCGTCACCTTGATCCTGCGCACCTCGGCCAGGGTTTCGGGGTTCAGGAAGCGCAATTCTGCCGTGCCATCGCTCATGATGATTTCACTGTCATTGCGCGCCAGCCCCCAGCCTTCACCCTTGTAGGTAAATTCCTTTTGAAAGGCGAAGCTGTTCAGGTCCAGTACATAGCCCGCCTGCGATGTCCAGGTAATGCCGATCAGGCGGTTATCCCAGTAAGTAATGCCTTCACCAAAAATTTGCTTGGGCAAGTCGATCTTTTGCAGCACTTCACCGGTTTCCAGTTTCACCTTGCGGACCGATGAATGCCCCTGCAAACCAGTGCTCTCATACAAAAAGCCATCCTTGTAAAACAGGCCCTGGGTGAAGGCATTGGCGTCATGCGGATAGCTGTTCACCACCTGATAACCATAGGTGGGCAAGGCGGATGTGATAGCCGACGTCGCGGTGGCCGCGCTGGCTGGCTGGCAAACTGCCATGCAACACACGACCAACCCGGCCAGCAGGTTGCGGAATGAATGGCGGGGCATCTTGCTATGTGTCATGCGTCTATCCTGGATGTAAGACCGGATACAAGATTGTCCGGCTTCAAACGGGAAAGAATAGATATTTTTTGTGGACCTGTCACCCAGTTTTACTTAACGTGACAAATAAGTCTCTCGTCAGTCAGGCAGCGCCGTTTTATTCCGGCTGCACGAGAATTAAATCAAATTTTTTACGATGCTGTTGCCACCATCACGCAATTGCGCCCGGCAGCCTTGGCGGCATAGGTGGCATCGTCGGCGCGCTTGAGCAAATGTTCCCTTGTTTCCTTGCCATCCCACTGTGCCAGACCAAAACTGCCTGTCACTGCAGAAGGGTTTTCTGTCGCTTGCTGTTCCATCCGTCGACGTAAATTATCAGCCAGCAATTTTGCAGCGGCAAGCGTGGTGGCAGGTAACAGCAGAGCAAATTCTTCGCCGCCTATGCGCGCCAGATGATCCACGGAACGTAGTGCCTGGCTGATCGTGGTAGCTGTAGTACGCAAGACCATGTCCCCCTGGGCATGACCATGGGTGTCATTGATTGCCTTGAAATGGTCAAGGTCAAATACCAGGAGTATCAAAGGTGTTCCGTGATAACGTGCTGCGTCCAGCTCCATCTGAAAACTGTCCATGAAAGCGCGACGATTCATCAGACCTGTTAGCGCATCGGTACTTGCCAGCCGGTTCAGCGTCACATTTTGCAGACTCAATGGATTGAGCACCCAATATTGCAACAGGATGTTGAGCGTAATAAATAAAAGGGCGAAGACGCCCACCAATGGCCATAAAAAATTCCTGAACGCAGCAGCACTACGTTCATTTGAGCGTTCGAGAGGAATGGTAACGATCTGCACACCAACGATATCATTGAGCTTCCAGCCATACCCGTGGCTGCTGCCATAGATCTTGACCATGGCTGCCGGCGCGTCTTGCACACGACCATGACAAGCCATGCAGGATGCCTCCTGGATTTGAATTGGCCGCAGCAGGTGCAGCGTCTGATCCCGAATATGTACTTCCGCATTCTCATCGGCATACGGGATACTGCCATCACGATATTTCTCTATGACCTCTTTCAGCCAGGCTTCTTGCGGCACATTTGCCAAATTGAGGGGATTCAGCACGGCCTCTTTGTAGTGATAGCCCGGATAGGATTCAAACAGGATACGCAAGGTTTCGGTTGAGGCGAAAGAGGGTATCCCCCCGGCCCTGAATTCGTCTGGTGGCAACTGATCAAAATTGGGGCTGATGTGCTTGGAAGAAAATGATCGCACTGCAAATGCGGCACGCAAAGCAAGTGTCGCCTCGTACTTTACTTCTTCCAGCGTCGCTTTTTGTACCTCATGTTTGTAATACACGGTAGCCGTCACTAACGCCAAAGCGAAAGTGAGCAACAACACCAGATTGAATTTGACACGGAAACTCATCAGCGCACCCAGTCCATCCATACTGACTCATTCTCCCAGAATAGATCAGGAAAAAGTAGAAAAGACAGGTAGTTTGCAGTTTCTTGCAGTTGGGCAGGATTATCTGTTGCGTCGACGAGAAAACGCTTTAACTTATTGTCGTTTTTTAAATGCCAAACCCATATCGATAATAGCAAATGAGATGGCAAGAGGTGCTTGCACCATCATCTGCACAAGCACCTCGTCAATTCAGTCACTTCAGTCACATCAGGCAGTAAGCTTGCTGGCAGCAGAAGCCAGGGTATACGGGTCAGTCGCTGCCGCGGCATTTGGCCCCTGGTAGCCAGCGAAAGCGGCGTAAGGTGAAGCCAGCAAAGTCTGTTTGCGCATTTCCATATTCTTCTGGTTCCAGACAGCATTGTCAGCGCCCAGTTTTTCGTAGGTAGTCTCGTAGGCTTGTATCTGCACTTTCCATGCTGCCGAACCATAAGCTGCAGTAGGTAAGGCCACCGACAGTGGTGAATCAGGTCGTGGGTCCGGGTTGAATACCAGGTCGGACGCCAGCAAGTTAGGGCCACCACCTGGATTGCTTGCTTCCACAAAGGCGGAAGGATTAGCCGGATCGTACACGCGGTACGGCGCATGCGTGGTATTGATGGCGGCGACGGTGGTGGCGACCGGTGCCGCCGCTGGCGGCGTTGCTGCAGTTGCCGTGGCCGACGCCGATGCCGCACTGGTGGCAGCGGTGGTAGTGGTAGTTGCGGCTGTAGTGCTGGCCGCAGCGGTCGAGCTGGCAGCCACGCTGCTGACGGCATCACTGGTCGTTGATGCGGCCGGTGCCGGCGTAATCTTGTTTTGCAATTGCTGCTGCAAGGCCGCCAGCGTTGCCTGTATCTGGCCCGCCAGGTCAGAAGCCGTGCCATTACTGTCGCCAGACACTGCTTCTTTCAGCGTCGATACGACCGTGTCTTTGGTCTCTGGTTTGACAGCCGCCTGAAAAGCCGCCTTGAATTTGTCGACGCTGTTTTCTGCATCACTGATTTTGGATTTCCACTTGTTTTGCAGTTCCTGCACATCACCGAAAAACGCTTTTAAACTCGTAAGATCATTCATATACCCCCCTTGGGATTCCAGTCTGAGCACAGCGGTTTCGCTGTTTTTCTCTTCCAATTACCACGAGCTTAAAAATAACAAAGAAAACTGTCACAGGATGCGTATAAAAGAGGCAGATCTCACCCTCAATTCACGCTTTTAAACGGGGCCGGCATGGGCTGCATCTTCATTTTTGTATGTTTGATGCACGTTTAATACATGTTTGATACGCAACAGGAATGAAAACAGGCGCTTCAATACTGATTTAAACCCAGCAATTCATCAAAAATGTAGTTTAAATACAAAAAAAGATAAAGCAGGCGGCTTGATCCATGCGATCAGGTCTGATACCATCAATTCATGAAAAGCGCATTGACATTGACATCCACGTTGAGCATTACCACCACCATCACATCTATGGTGGGTTAGCGCTTTTTCATTTTTCTGCAACCCGCCTACGAGGCGGGTTCATATTGATTGATGCCTGTCTCCTGGTCAAAATTTAAGGAGATTTACATGGCATCCCATTCTGGCAATCAGGCTTATCAACATTCCG
Organism: Undibacterium sp. Ji50W; assembly: GCF_049340445.1. Taxonomy (NCBI): domain Bacteria; kingdom Pseudomonadati; phylum Pseudomonadota; class Betaproteobacteria; order Burkholderiales; family Oxalobacteraceae; genus Undibacterium; species Undibacterium sp. Ji50W. The sequence continues at coordinate 87,692 of NZ_JBMPOX010000022.1, forward strand.
CTGGCGCTCCGCCACGACAGACAGATTCTGCATCGTCCTTCCAACACTACGCGAATGGCATACATGTGGGCATAGTCGGGGCAACAGGCCTGGTGGGTGAATTTATGCTTGGCCTGCTTGAAGAACGCAATTTTCCGGTGAACTCGCTGCGTTTGTTTGCGTCTGCGCGTTCTGCCGGAAAATTTCTGGTCTGGAAAGATACCCGGATCATCGTCGAAGATGCGGCGACGGCTGACTACACCGGCCTGGATGTGGTGTTTTTCTCGGCTGGGGGAGAAACCGCATTGCGCCTGGCACCAGTGGTCGCTGCTGCAGGTGCCATCGTGATCGACAATTCGTCAGCATGGCGCATGGACCCTGCGGTGCCGTTGGTGGTTGCAGAAGTCAATCCCCATGATCTCGAAAAAATCCCCAAGGGCATCATCGCGAATCCAAACTGTACCACCATGGCGGCGATGCCTGTGCTGAAACCACTGCATGATAGGGCCGGCTTGCGGCGTTTGATTGTCAGCACTTATCAAGCCGTTTCGGGCGGGGGTGTGGCCGGGGTGGAGGAGTTGGCTAGCCAAATACAAAAAGCAAGTGATGACTGCACCAGGCTGGTCAAGGATGGTGCTGGCATAGACTTCCCCGCGCCAAAGAAATGGCTGGTTCCGATTGCATTTAATGTCGTCCCCTACAACTATCAGCTTGTCGAAGATGGTTACACCGAAGAAGAGATCAAGCTCCGTAATGAAAGTCGCAAGATTCTTGGCATTCCAGAATTGAATGTGTCTTGCACCTGTGTGCGTGTGCCGGTATTCACCGGGCACTCACTTTCCATCAATGCCGAATTTGAGAAGGATATCTCTGCAGATTCGGCGCTTGAGTTATTGCACAGCGCTCCTGGTGTAGTCGTCACTGAAGTGCCCAATCCTTTGATGGCAACTGGGCGCGATCCTGTATTCGTGGGGCGGGTACGGCACGACCCCACGGTAAAGCATGGCCTCGCCCTGTTCGTCAGCGCAGACAACCTGCGCAAGGGCGCGGCTCTGAATGCTATCCAGATTGCAGAAATTCTCTATGAACAAGGTGTACACAGTGTTCACAAAGTAAAGCTTAATTAGACCGCTGAAAGGCAGTTGAAAAACCAGAGGCATACTTTTGGTGTAGGCTAGCAAGCTTTTGCACAAGTTACACTATCGTGAACAAAGCTCCCGTCACCACTTATCTGAAACTCGTTTGTGTTGCCCTGTTCTGGGGCGGCACTTTCATTGCCGGGCGTCTGGTCGCCAAAGAGATTCCGCACATGATTGCGGCCTTCATCCGGTTTGCCGTGGCTAGCATCCTGTTGCTGCTGCTGGCGTGGCGACTGGAAGGTGGCTTGCCGAAACTGACGCGGCAACAGATGCATGCCACGTTTTCCCTTGGCGCTACCGGTATTTTTTTGTATAACCTGTGCTTTTTTGCCGCGCTGGAGCGCATGCCAGCTGGTCGCACGGCGCTGTTTGTAGCCCTGAACCCTATCGTCACCGCACTGGCACTGGCCTTGCTGTTTGGGGAAAGACTGAGCAAGATACGTTGGCTGGGTATCCTGATTGCCTTTGCCGGTGCGGCTGTGGTGATCACCCGTGGTGATTTGCTGGGGGCCGCACATGATTTGTCGCAATCCGTCGGTAAGGGTGAGCTCTTCATGCTGACGGCGATTTGTGGCTGGGCAGCCTACACCATCATAGGCAGGCATGCGCTGAAAGGACTGTCGCCGATTGCTGCCACCACCTATGCCTCACTGTGGGGCTTGTTGCTGCTGGGCATAGGCGCAGTGCTGGAAATTCCACGTTTTGAGCCATCTCACATGAGCCTGCAAGTCATCGCCGCGCTGGTATATCTGGGTGCTTTTGGTACAGTCATCGGCTTCGTCTGGTATTACGAAGGCGTCAAAAGCATAGGGCCAGCCCGTACTGCAGTCTTCAATAACCTGGTGCCCGTATTCGGTATCAGTCTGGGGGCACTGATCCTGGGTGAACCCATACTGATATCCATGATCATAGGCGGCCTGCTGGTCATCGCCGGGGTGACGCTGACCAACAAGACCTGAATTAACGCGGATTCACTTTTGGAAAATCCACGTCAGTGCGGGCGACGTTATTGACATAGTTGGTCAAGACATTCAATGCCACATTCAAGACGATCTCTATGACAGCAGCGTCATCAAACCCGGCAGCACGCAAACTGCTCAATTCTGCGTCGCTGACACGACCGCGCTGTTCTGCAACTTGACGGGCAAATTGCAGCGCAGCATTGGTTTTTGCGTCTGTCGCATGAGCGCTGCGTGCCGCATCGATATCTGCATCGCTGAGTTTTGCCAGATTTTTACACAGATAAGCGTGGGCTGCCAGGCAATAATCGCAGCCATTGTATTCAGCAATGGTCAGGGCAATACGTTCACGCATTTGTGCATTCAGGCTACCTTTGGTCAAGGCACCGCTCAGTGACAGATATGCTTCAAGGGCGGCCGGGCTATTGCCTACCAGCTTCATCAGGTTAGGCACCATACCCAATTGCTGATTCACTGCAGCCAACAAAGGCTGGGAGGCGGCTGGTGATTGTTCTACGGTAGGGATAGCAAGACGGGACATAAGGGACTCCATTCAAATCGGGTTTAAGGGATTCGCGCTTTGTTCCTGCGCCGCGAATGGTGTAACTTTGCCTTATTCCGATAAAGAAAAGAATACTCGGTTTTATTAATTCATTATTCCATATATTGGAATTATAGATTTTAAAAAAGGCCTGGTATGCACTGATAGGCATCCAGGCCGGTTTTTACAGCGCAGGAGCCGCAGCCCCTGCTGCACTACAGATTAAAACTTCTTCCACAGCTTGATGAAATAAGACGCGCCACCCAGACCAAACTGCACGCTGTCATAGTAAAAACCATTGTCGGTTTCGTTCGGGTCCTGGCGTGTAGGTTTGACATTGAACACATTATTGCCACCGACAGTCAGTTTGGTGGTGTCATTGAAGGCATAGGTCAGGGACAGGTCAGCCGACGTTTTCGGTTCATAGTAGGCATTTGGAACACCAGCAGCCGTGCCCGAGAAGGTGCCCAGGGTTTGTGAACCGTAATGGATGACTTTGAACTCGCTTGCCCATGGACCCTGGTCATAATTGAAGGCGAGTGTGGCTTTCATCCTTGGACCACCCTGCTCGATGAACAGACGTTCACGTTCAGACAGCAAGACATCTTCATAGCCGCGCAGGGATGGTGGTGCCTGTACCTTGGTGACTTCTGTCTTGCTGTAATTCAAACCCAGATAAGTCGACAGCCTGCCACTACCCAAGCTGGTTTTATGTGATGCCGTCAGATCCAGGCCCTGAGTCTTGGTGTTGACGGAATTCACGAAAAACTGTGCCTGCCCCACACCCAGCGCCGACAGCGTGGCACCCAGTGCCGGGTAATTGTCGGCATCAAAACGGCCCGACAAGACAATGCGGTCCGCAATATCAATGCGGTACAGATCCGCCGTCATCGAGAAGGCATTGCTTGGTTTGTAGGTCAGGCCAAAGGTGTAGTTCTTGGAGGTTTCGTCCTTGAGTTTGGGTATGCCAGCAGCATTGGCAATCGCACCACCATTTGGTGCCAGCACCACATCCATGGGCTTGCCGCTGATGAAGTCGGTGAAGGTGGATGAAAAATACACTTGCTGCAAGGACGGTGCACGGAAACCGGTACTCAAGGAACCGCGCATCAGCACTGCGTCGGATACCTTGTAGCTGGCCGCCAGTTTGCCGGTCAGGGTGGAACCGAAATCGCTGTAACGTTCACCCCGCATGGCAGTCTGCACTATAAAGCGATTAGTCACATCGGTTTCCACATCAACATAGGCAGCGATGCTGTTTCTGTTCTTGTCGGTACGATCACTTGGCTGGAAGCCGGGGAAGCCCTGGCTACCGGCATTGCCACCAAACCCGACACCGTCGACATCATTGTAAGAACCTGCTTCACCGGCAAAAATCTTGTAATTTTCACGGCGGTATTCGGCACCAAATGCGACGTTGACGCCATTCATGAAACCGTCGAAGAAACGGCTGAAATCAAGATTGGTGGTCGCTTGTGAAAATGAGAAGCCACCGGCATCAAACCGGGTCGGGCTGATACCCTTGCCACCGGCCAGCAAATCCTTGTTGGCGATGGAAGCATTCAGGGTATTGCTTGTGGTGTATTTGAGTTCATTGAAGCCATAGGTCTGCGACAGGTCGGCGCGCCATTCGCCGATATCCCATTTATAGCCTATGGTGCCGTAGATATCATTGATGTCGCCATTGATGTAAGGCACAAAACCATTTGGATACATGGCAGCAGAGTTGCGGGAAGGGATATCGTCAGAACCTATGCCACCGCGGGCAAAGGCGGCAGAAGACGCCTTGCGCTGTTGCGTACCCAGGGTAAAGTACAGTTTGTCACTGCCGCCGTTAGGTACTTCACCGTTCAGATAGACGGTAGGACTGGTCACCTTGGTGTCACCTATGGTACGCGGATTGCCCGGATCGGCGCGGTTGGAACGGCCACGGTCAGTATATTCAACCGTAATGCCCAACACCCCTTTTTCACCCAGGGCGATACCGCAATACGCGGATGGCAGATAGTTTTTACCATCGCCAACAGAATACTGGCTGTAACCAAAACTGGCTTCGCAACCCAGACTTTTCTTCAGGCTGATATCCATGACGCCAGCAATCGCGTCGGAACCATATTGGGCAGCAGCACCGTCACGCAAGACCTGGACATTGCTGATCGCCATCACCGGGATGGCATTCAGGTCGGTGCCGGTATTGCCGCGATTGCGGGCACCAAACAGATTCACCAGCGCGACCGTATGCCGGCGCTTGCCATTCACCAGCACCAGTGTCTGGTCAGAACCCAGGCCACGCAGGGCGGCAGAATCCACCAGATCGGCACCGTCGGCACCGGTCTGGCGGGTGGAATTGAAGGAAGGGGAAATATTCGCCAGTATCTGTGCCAGATCAAATTGACCACCCTGCTCGGCCGATTTTGAAATGGAAATAAAATCGACAGGCAAAGGGGTTTCCGTGGCGCTGGAATTGACACGACGCGAACCGATGATGGTTGCCGTCTGCATGCCAGGCTCAGTCGCTGGGGCGGCTGCGGGTGCAGCGGGTGCAGCGGTGGTTTGTGCTGCGGCCATGCCTGGTATAAATACGGCTGCGGCGCTTGCACCATACAGGGCAAGCAAAACTGCTTTTTTCATCTTAAGCACCTTAAGCATCTTACTCATAACGAACTTCTCCAAGAATTGTTAAAAACCTTTACTGGCATGCCCAGAAGTATGGTTGTCATGACAATGGAGTGTCAATCAAAGTGCTGATCAGTGTGGCATTTTTGCTTAAATGATATGTATGTATTGCGAAAAAGCTGCTAATACGCTGAATTGCATTACCTTGTTGTAGCAGCGCACGCAAGTCGATTTGATCTGTCAGGCCAGTTGTTTCAGATAATGCAGGCCGGCTATGGCGCGGCTGCCATACCAGGACAGCATTTCGCCATCGACCAGTTGCACTGGCAGGCCCAGCTGTTTTTCCAGCGCATCCACATGGGCGTCGGTAAAGCGATAGGGTTCGCTGGACAACAGCACGCCGTCAATTTCGCGCAGCATCTCATCATTCCAGCGAAAAACCGGGTAACGCGCGGTGCTGTGCGGTGGTGTCCAGGTTTGCCAGCCTATCAAAGCCAGCATGGCTGAGATATAGGTGGCAGGGCCAACCGTCATCCACGGGTCTTGCCAGATACAATACACCACCCGGCGTCTAGCAGTCTGTTCAGACCAAGCCGATAACACAGGCAGTGCCGCATACGCCTCTTCAAAACGCTGGCACAGTTGCAGCGCCCGGGTCTGTGCCGCAAAGATATTGCCCAGCAACTGATATAACGCCAGATTGTCACGCGGTGTCAGTGGATGGGTGACGACAATATGCGGCACGAATTCGGCCAGGGCATCCACCGTCGGCTTTTCGTTTTCATCGATATTGACGATCAGATGTGTGGGGGCCAGCTTGCGTATCTTGTCGATATTCACATCCTTGGTGCCGCCTATCTTGGGAATGGATGTCAGTAATTCTTTCGGATGGATGCAAAAACCGGTGCGTCCGACCAAGCTGGATGACAAGCCCAGGTCACACAGCAATTCGGTAATCGATGGCACCAGGCTGACGATACGTGGCGGCGTCGTACAGGGCGTATGGATGGTACCAATGGCATCCACCAGCAAAGCAGGCTGTTGCACGCTATCAGTCACCGGCTGCACGCGGCTTGCGGCGTGCTTTGGCAAAAACAGCGTCATACAGCCAGTTGGGCAAGATGCGCAATAGTTTGGCGACCACGCCCATTTGCCAGGGAATGATGCGGTAAGAATCAGCACGATCGATTGCGGCTACCGCTGCTTGCGAAAATGCCTGTACCGGCATCAGGAAAGGCATGGGATAGGGATTGTCGCGTGTCATTGGGGTATCGATATAACCAGGTGCAATGGTGACCACACGTATGCCGCTGTCCCGTAGTTCTACCCGCAGGGATTCACAATAGCTGATGACGGCAGCCTTGGATGCCGAGTAAGCACCCGCTCCTGGCAAGCCACGTATGCCAGCCACACTACCTATGCCGACCAGGCGACAGTCGGTCTGCCTGGCGTAATTTTTCATGGCACCGATGAATGGAGAAAATGTTGCCACCGTCGCCATCAGATTGGTTTGCAAGACACGGTCAAATACCTGGGTGTCTTCTGCATATTCACTGAGGGTGCCGACTGAGATGCCGGCATTGGCAATCACCACATTCACCTGCCCCACCGCCTGCATGAAATCTGTCGCGGCTTTCGCCAGGGCGGCATGGTCTGTCACATCCACAGCATAAATATGGTGGCGGCCCGGGTCCGGCAAACTTTGACGCAATTCTTCCAGCGCTTCGCCGCGCCTGGCGACCAAAGCCAGGGTCGCCCCTTGCTGCGCATAGGTAAGTGCCAGGGCAGCACCTATGCCGGATGATGCACCGGTAATAAAGACAGTTTTCATGGCGTCCAATGAAAAAATCCGCCAGCACGGCGGATTCTGTTATTTATTTTTTCTTGGCGGGGGCTTTTGCCGGGGCTGCTGCCACTGCTGATGCTGATGCAGGGGCAGTTGGTGCCGAAACCGCGGCGGCGGCCGGAGCATTTCTTTCTTTCTGGATTTTCGTAATCAGAAAATCCATCACCTGCAAGACTGAACGGTTTTGTTCTTCTTCCGTCACCCGTGGCATCCTGGTTACCGACATCACCGGCGAAGTGGTATAGCGACCATCAATCGCAATGAAGGGCACGCTATCTGCCTGATAAGCGTCCGCCAGCTGGGCCGCCCGGTTCAACTTGCTCTGAATGGAAAAGGAACTATAGATATCGGCAAATTTTTGCTTGTCGAGACCGGATTTGTTCACAAACTCCATGACTTCGGCATCGCTTTGCAGGCGGTTGTGGTCAATGTGGAAGGCATTGAAAGCCTTCATATGGTATTCGTCCGCCTTACCCATGGCTTCCATGGTGAAATACAGTTTTTGCTGCGGAACCAGTCCATGGAAATTCACATGGACGCGTTTGAAGACAATATTGTCACCTTGCTTTTTTACCCATTCAGCCATCAGGGGTTCCAGCGCATTGCAGTGCGGGCAAAAGTAACCGAAAAATTCGATGACTTCAATTTTCTTGCCCGTCTCAGTCGGCTGTGGGCGCTTGAGCAACTGATATTCAACACTGGCTTGTGGCATGGTGGGGGAAGCACCCGCAGTCGCCATCAGACTCATGCCGGCAAGCAGCAACACACAACGAAAAACTCGGTTCAACACTGACATCATATTTCCTTTACAGGTTTATCTCACGGTACGTACCACGGCAACATCGACACTATTCTCAGACAGGCGAGCGCGCATACGGTTCATTGTTTCTTGCTGGGCAAATGGTCCTATGCGTACGTGATACATGGTGCCGCTATCCGATGTTTTTTCTACTATGCGTGCCTCGAAACCGATCAAAGCCAGTTTGGCCCGGCTGTTTTCGGCTGCTGCCTGTTCCTTAAACGCACCAACCTGCAAAAAGTAAATATATTTTTCATCGCTGCCATCGGCTTTGGCTGCATCCGCTGCCTTGTCTGCAGCTTTTTCAGCCGCAGTTTTCACTTCTGGCTTGATGTCGGCGGGCTTGACTGGCGGTGGCACGGCGGCATCGGCAGGCTTGGCTGGTGCATTGGGGTCTTTGACAAGGTCCTTGGCGGCTTCTTTCACTGCATCCTTGTTGCCATACAAAGGCTTGTTCGGATCTTGCAGTTGCGCCAGGGGCAGGTCAGCCTTGTCCGATTTGCCACCTTTGTTGGTGAATGGCGTAGATGACTTGGTAATCACCATGGCCACCCCGACAGCGATGGCCAGACCAATGACCAATCCGACGATGATGCCAGTCAGGGTATTGCCGCGCTGGCCATGCTTCAGTACTGAGGCGTTACGATATGCTTTCATGCGTCTCCGACGTGTTTGTTAGCTTAGAGGCTATTGCAAAATTAATCTGGCGTTGTTGCGTAGTCGGGGGTGCCCAGCCATCTTAATTTTGCAACAGCCTCTTAGTATAGCTGGGTGATTACATCTTGTTGGGTGCTGAAACGCCGATCAGGGCCAGCCCGTTGCGCAATACCTGGCGTGTTGCCAGCATTAACGCCAACCTGGCCAGTTTGGTCGCTTCATCGTCCACCAGAACCCGCTCAGCATTGTAATAGCTATGCAATTCAGCTGCCAGGTCGCGCAGGTAAAACGCGATCTGGTGCGGACCAAGTTCATCCAGAGCCTTTTCCAGCGCTTCCGGATATTCTGCCAGCTTGGCCAGCAGGCTGGCTTCGCGCGGTGCTGTCAATGGTGACAGATCGACATTGGCGAGCGGCGCAAAAGCCGCTTCTTCTGTCGCATATTGCGCCAATACAGAGCAGATACGCGCATGCGCATACTGTACGTAATACACTGGGTTTTCATCCGAGCGTGCCAGGGCAACATCAACGTCAAACACAAATTCGGTATCGGCCTTGCGCGAAATCAGGAAGAAACGTACGGCATCGCGGCCACGCTGCTCATCACCGCCACCCGACCATTCGATCAGGTCACGCACGGTGACATAAGAACCAGCACGTTTGGAAATCTTGACTTCGGCACCGTCCTTCATGACGGTGACCATCTTGTGCAGGATGTAGTCAGGGTAGCCTTGCGGTATGCCGACATTCAAAGCCTGCAAGCCGCCACGCACGCGGGCGGTGGTGCCATGATGGTCACTGCCCATGATATTGATGGCCTTGCGGTAACCCCGTTCCCATTTGGTGACATGGTAAGCCACGTCCGGTACGAAGTAGGTATAGGTACCGTCCGACTTTTTCATGACGCGGTCTTTATCGTCGCCATAATCGGTGGTGCGCAACCACAGGGCACCATCCAGTTCATAGGTCTTGCCAGCAGCCGTCAGGGCAGCCACTGTCGTCTCGACCTTGTTTTCTTTGTAGAGCGAAGTCTCAAGATAATAATTATCGAATTTGACGCCAAAGGCCAGCAAATCGGCATCCTGCTCACGACGCAGGTAAGTTACGCTGAAATGGCGTATCGATTCAACATCTTCCACATCACCACTGGCCGTGACCGGCGCGCAGTCACCGGCAGAAACGGTCTGTTTCGCCAGGAAGTCTTTTGCGATATCGGCAATATAGTCACCGTTATAGGCCGACTCGGGCCAACCAGCATCACCGGGAGCAAAGCCCTTGGCGCGCGCTTGCACCGACAAGGCCAGATTAGCTATCTGTACACCTGCATCGTTATAGTAAAACTCGCGGCTGACGGCATAACCCTGGGCATGCAGCAGGGCAGCCAGAGCATCGCCCAATGCACCCTGGCGGCCATGCCCTACATGCAATGGACCTGTAGGATTGGCGGATACAAATTCCACTATTACTTTTTCACCGGCACCGCGCTGGCTTTTGCCAAAATCGGCTGCCTGCTGCAAGACAGTCTTGACGACTGCCTGTTTGGCCGACGTCGCAATGCGGACATTAATAAAGCCCGGACCAGCGATTTCCACACTGGCAACAAGAGGATGATGTTGTGCCTCTACTGCGGCGACGATAGCCTGTGCCAGCTCACGCGGGTTCTTGCGCAAGGGCTTGGCAATTTGCATGGCAATATTGCAAGCCGCATCCCCGTGGGAAGGATCGCGTGGACGTTCCAGCAAGATGGTCGGATTAAGTTCAGAACCAACCAACAGAGGTTCAACCGCATTCTGGAATAGTTTCAGTAATTCTTGTTTTTGTTCGGCTAGCATGGCACGCAATTTTTATTGTATTTTGACAATAAATAAAATAAGGACAGGGGACATTATACTGTCTACCCCTGCCCCTGTCCGAGATGCTACCGGCTAATCTTGCATCTTCTTGTTACGAATTACTACTACGCCGCCTGCTATCCGATTGCTTTTTATACTGCGGCAGAGCTGGTAAATAGGGAATTGACCGACATTGCTTGTTTGTACAGGATCAGAACACGCAGCATTTTGCCCAGGAACAAACCGTTAAACAAACCAAACAAGGCAGTGCTGATGACAGCGAACAGCATATTCGTGTGCAAAGCCGGATTCACATGCAAAGCCACATTAACGATGTATTTCATGACAAAAATAGCCATCATCATGATCAGCGGTGCCCAGCTACCACGGTAGAATACGGTGCCTTTGTCTGCCAGGATACGTACATTCTTGTCACTGACCAGACTCCAGGAAATCGCCGCACCAAGCAACATGGTAGCCAGCCATGCTGCCAGTACTACAGGATCGGCGCCGAAACCGGACCAGATACCCTGGACCGACAAAGCCAACATAATGACAGGGATGATGACGATAGCCCTGACTTTCAATTCCCTGTCCACGCTGGACTTGATGCCACGAAATGCCAGAAAACCCAGAATTGCCCATACATAGATTGGTGTGTTGCTGATGATTTGGTTCAACATGATGATCTCCTTGAGTGCGGTCAGTGTCGTTTCGGGTGTTTGTTTTGCTGCGATGGAAGAAGTATTGCAAAGCTGGTTCTGGCTGTATGCCAGAAAGCGACGAACAGTTGCTTCTTGCCGCGAAAGGGGGATTTTTGGTCGTGAGTGTGTGGACTCAGGCGTGTAGAATGCTAGGTTTTCTTCGTCTGGATACGCTATGTGGTTCAAGAATCTACAAGTTTTTCGTCTAACTGCTCCCTGGAAGATCACTGCCGAGGAGTTACACACCCAATTGTCACGCGTCGCCTTTTCACAATGTGCATCGAATGAGATGCAAAGCCAGGGCTGGGCGTCACCGCGCAATAACGATCAGCTGGTTCATTGTGTTAATCAGCAATTCCTGATTTCACTGGCAACAGAAAAAAAATTACTACCTTCCAGCGTGATTAACCAGGTGACCAAGGCGCGTGCGCTGGAAATCGAAGAAGAACAAGGCTTTGCGCCTGGCCGCAAGGCCATGAAAGACTTGAAAGAACGCATTACCGAAGAATTATTGCCGCGCGCCTTTGGCGTCAAGCGCAATACCAATGTTTGGATAGACCCGGTGAACCGCTGGCTGGTGATCGATGCCTCCAGCCCATCCAAGGCCGATGAAGTCATCAAACTCTTGCTGAAGTGCTGCGACAAACTGCCTTTGGAAGGCTTGCGTACCAAAGCTTCACCACAAGCCGCGATGACCGGCTGGCTGGCCGGCAATGAAGCCCCCAAAGGTTTCACCATAGACCAGGACACCGAACTGAAGTCGTCCACCGAAGACAAGGCCACGGTACGCTATGTCAGGTACACACTGGAACCGGACGATATACAAAAACATATCAGTGCCGGTAAACAGTGCACCAAACTGGCATTGACCTGGGATGACAAGATCAGCTTCGTCCTGACCGATACCCTGACTATCAAGCGCATCAAACCGCTGGATGTGCTGGATGAAAGCAAGGATAAGGGCAGCAATGAAGAAGAACGCTTTGATGCCGACTTTGTGCTGATGACAGCGGAACTAGCCCGCTTGCTGGATGACGTAGTGTTCGCGCTGGATGGAGAAATGGAAGGCGCGCTAGCTGCTTGATGTGCTGATAGCTTTATCCTGGAAACCCCCACTCAAGTAATTGGGTGGGGGTTTTGCTTTGCGCGCAGGATTAATGACACACCTTAACACCTCTCTGCACCGAGGCCAGAGGAAGAAAGGGCTGCTTGCAAGCAGCCTTCGTTACGCAGGCGAACGGCATGCCGTTCGACATCCCTGCTACCACAGAGTAGCACTGAGAAAATTGCACTACATGCTTAGACGGCAGATTTGAAATACAGAATTTGAAGCACAGGAAAATACGGACGAAAAAAAAGACAAGCATCGCTTGTCTTTTTTCTTTATAACTGGCGGAGCGGACGGGGCTCGAACCCGCGACCCCCGGCGTGACAGGCCGGTATTCTAACCAACTGAACTACCACTCCGAAACTACTTAACCGTTGCTGCTGTTTATCTGTGGTGGGTGCTGAGAGGCTCGAACTCCCGACCTACGCCTTGTAAGGGCGCCGCTCTACCAACTGAGCTAAGCACCCATATTCTTGCCTAGTCAGATAAACATTAATGTGTGTCACCACATCAACAGAAGCGAAATTATACTGCAGAATCTGGCTTCTTGTCTAGTCTTTTTCCTGGCTATTTCACTAAAATCTGCGAAACCACCTACAAAATCGACTATTCTCACTTAAAAGCGAAACCCCCGCTAAATTGCTCTAGCGGGGGTTTCTGGATACAAGCCTGACGATAACCTACTTTCACACTGGTTGCAGCACTATCATTGGCGCGTAATCGTTTCACGGTCCTGTTCGGGATGG
>NZ_JBMPOX010000023.1:0-95573 GCF_049340445.1 Undibacterium sp. Ji50W
GTATCATTTGTTGAATTACCCATTCCTTTTGTTCTGCCGTATAGCGTACTCGTTTCATCTTACTCTGCCTTTCGCTCTCCAACGGGTTAGATTTCTGATGACGCGACATCTATCCTGACATGGAGGGTGAACCCGGAAAGTAAAAAGTGAGCAATGAGCGAGATTATTTTAGAGCGTGTCTTTGGATTGCAGGGACGTATCTTATTTGATACTCATACTGGCTGTGTGAAGCCTACCGAAAATTCAAATTGGCATAATGTATGTGGCAATTCCAGTGTTCTAGAATCTGCCATTGCAGCACTTTACGTTGAAGAGGGAAGTCTATATTTTCAGCTAAATGCTAATCGTTGGAATATCGCTTCCCCAACACTTAGTATGAAATATTGGCACGTATTTGACAAAAAAAGTACGATATTTTCAATTGAGGAGATTCAAATTGAATTTCCTTCGTGGTGGCGAGACGACCCATGTTTCGAGCAAAATATACCGGAACATGACGAAGCTGAAGACTATCTGGGATACATTTTCGCAGTCTGGCAGAACAAGCAATTACAGCTAGCTCTAATCAATCGATGGAGTAGCGAATCAGACTTCAAGTCCTAGCAATACGGGGCTAGATTGCCGATAAAAATATGCGTCTGAAAAATACCTGCGTAAATCCTTTGCACAATCCGCTTTTCAACAAAAATCAATTTCATCCTCACGCCGCCCATTGAAATCAGGTCTGATGAATAGCGCACCACAATTTTGGTGAGCCAACACTCACCATCAGCCCCGGTGGGAATTTAAAGAATGTGCAGACAGCATGCGCAAAGCAAAAATCATTGATGCAGACATTACAGCAGCGGGTTGACCAATTCGAATGCATACTCAGAAGGCACTTCTCCTGAGAAAACACCTGTTACTGCCATATCAAATCTCTCTTTGAATGCATACATATCGTCAGTGCTCATGTTGACGATTTTAAAAACATCATTCTTATTAAAATGTGCAGCGAATAAACGATCAACATTCGACTGTAGCCTGACTATTGCCGAGGCAAATTCTTTATCAACTGAATTCAAGTTTTTTAATTTATTTGCGGCCAGCACAAGATCCTTATGCAGCATCCAGAAAGCGTTTTTATCCCAGATCCCGTGTTCAGTTAACTGCTCATAAAAACTGCCTTCCCAATTTGCATTGCCTGGCAAATTACGGAAAATATTTTTAAACATGGAGACTTGCACAGTAATTTCCTATTTTTTTTATAATCGCTTGCCGACGCCTCATTTATCCCGCAACAGCAAGCGATTGATTTCGCCTGATTTTCTTCCTGCCAGTATGGCCAGGTTCAGTTTCTGTATCCACGCGTCATACTGGGGCGACATGGCAGCGAAATGCAGGTCGTCTATTAGCAGCGGTTTCGGCAATACCTTGAAACTCTGTTCGATGGCTGTTTCCACCTGGCTGGTTTCAATGCGCAACAGGCGTATCAACAACTGTTCCACTTGTTCAGGTTGTGAGCGGCGGTCGCCAAAGACCATGACATCCATTCTTTTGTTCAGCAGTTTTTTCAGGCGGGCCCCATGCGAGCTGACATCTTCTTCCACTTGAAACAGAACATTGCGCAGGCTGTCAAATTCATCGCCATAGCTGGCACCACGGACCACGCCCACGGTCTTGCCTCTGAGGTCTTGCATATTGTTGAAGACGAAGCTGGCGTCACTGCGTGTGACCAGCCAGACATAATTGGCATAGATGGCTTCAGAAAAATGGAAAGTCGCCAGGCGTTCGCGATTTTTGGATAAACCGAATACGATACCTTCACCGTTCCTGGCATTGTTCAACAGACGTATCCAGGGATAGCGGCGAATCTCAAAACGCACCCGCAATTCACGTTCAAAATAATTGAGCACCTGGCGGATTTCTTCGCGTATCGGTACCAGATCACCGTCTTCATTACGCAATTCCCTGATCAGCAATACCAGCGGCTTAGCCAGCTTAGCCGACTTGTCTGTTTCTGTCGCCCGCAAGGCAGATGCTGGCAGCAGGGACAGGCACAGAAAGGCAGGAAGCAGCAGCAACAAATACCTGAGCGCAGTGCGGTAACACCGGTGAAAACCGCTTGATGATGTCGACCTGCGCATAAGCACCTCGCTTTGTTGCTGGCCCTGTTTTCAGGCAAATTTTTCCAGCAGGGAAGCAAGGCGGCGGGTACTGGCGATGGCTTCTTCCGTGGTTTCGGCTGTTTCGGCATGCGTGACCACGGCACTGGTAAGGAAGGTCACGAACGAACGGTCCAGCGCCTTGCGTGCTGCCGACATTTGCTGGGCCACTGCTTCACAATCCGCCGGTACGGCTGCCTTGGCGATCAGTTTTTGCACACCACGCAACTGGCCTTCAACACGCGCCAGCCGGTGCAACAAATCTTTCTTTTGCTGATCATTCAAGGCCGTACCCTGGACTATTTTCAGTGGGGGCGTATCTGCCACGATCATGCTCCTTCGCTATAGTTGATGTCCAAAACGACAGAGTTTTGCATACTCCACTGAGTATCGTAACACCAATCAGGCGTGGCGCGGAAACCGGATATGCACGCGCAGGCCATGAGCAGCGGTTTTATCGTTGCCGGTATCAGACATGTCGCCGGCATTGGCCTCATTCTCAGCATCAACATCAGCAGCCTTGCCTGCATCGCCCAGCACGATGTCGCCCCCATGCAGCTTGACAATGTCATAGACGATGCATAAACCCAGGCCAGTGCCGCCGGGGTTCAGCACACTGCTGCTGGCCGCACGGTAAAAGGGTTCAAACACTTTTTCGCGTTCGGATGCGGGTATGCCAGGCCCGCTGTCTTCAATTTCTATCATTGCCTGTTCATCCTGCCTATACACGCTGAGGACGATGCGCCCCTGCTCCGGGGTATAGCGGATGGCATTGTCGAGCAGGTTGCTGAGCATCTCATGCAGCAGCAAGGCCTGGCCCCTGAAAGGCACGTCATCATCGGCCTCCAGCGCCAGGTCGATCTGCTTGCGCACGGCGGGCATGGCCAGTTCCAGGCAAACCTGGCGTGCCAGCTGGTTGAGTGACAGGTCTTCCATCTCGGCCGCCGCCGCCCCATGGCCGGTACGTGCCAGCGTCAGCAGGCGGTTTGCCAGGTGGACCGTGGCATCGGTGGTCTGGGCGATGCTTTGCACGATCTGGCGCATGGCGACCGGGTCATCCTCGCGCAAGGCCAGTTCAGCCTGGGTTTTCAGGACAGTGAGCGGGGTACGCAACTGATGCGAGGCATCGGCGATGAAACGCTTCTGGCCATTGATCAGGGTTTGCAGCCGCGCCATATAGCCATTCATGGCATTCACCAGAGGGCGGATTTCCTTGTGCACCAGGCTAGGGTCAAAATCCGACAGATCGGTAGGCTCGCGTGCTTCGACATCGCCACGCAACTGCATGATCGGTGCCAGCACGAAACGCAGGGCAACCCATACCATCAGCGCCACGGCCAGCACCAGCGTGGCCTGGCGCAGCAGGGTGTCGATCAATATCTTGCGTGACAAGCCACGGCGGGCATCCAGGGTTTCGCCGACTTCGATCAGGGCAATGCCGCGCATCTGGTCGTCATACACCGGCTGGTGCAGGGCGGCGATGCGCACTGCCTGGTCCTGATAATCGGCATGAAAAAAATGTACCAGCGCCGGATAGATTTCCGAGCGCGGTACATTCTTGGGCAGGTCAGGCAAATCTTCATAGCCGGATACAAACTCACCATTGACACCGGTGACCTTGTAATACAGACGCCCCAGGGTGTCGGTTTCAAAACTGTCGAGTGCCACATAGGGCACGTTGGCGACGACCTTGCCATCCACGATCTCGACTCTTTCTGCCAATGCCCGGGCGGAAGACAGCAGCGAACGGTCATACGCCAGATCGGCCGCGTCCAGCGCATTGCGGTACACAGAAAAAGCATTCAGGGCGACCAGCAACACCAGGGGAATCAACAGCCAGCGTAAAAACTGGCCGCGCAGGCTACCAAGGCGTTCTGGCGATGACATCAGCGTGCTTCCAGCAAATAGCCTATGCCACGCAGGGTCACGATCACCACCTTACCGGCACTGACACTGTCGAGTTTCTTGCGCAGGCGGTGGATATAGATTTCTATGGCATCCAGATTCGCATCATCATCCAGGGCAAACACTTCATCAAACAGCTTGTCCTTGGATACCGCCTGGCCGGGGCGACTGATCAGGGCTTCCAGCACTGCATATTCACGCGGCGTCAGTGACAGGGCCTGGCCATCGTAATGAAACTGGCGTGTGACGGTATCAAAACTCAGGGCACCGCAAGTCAGGGTAACGGCTTCATTGCCCTGGGCGCGGCGCAACAGGGCCTTGACCCGCGCTTCCAGTTCGGCCAGCTCAAAGGGTTTGGGCAGGTAATCATCGGCACCGGAATTCAACCCATGCACGCGGTCATTCAAGCCACCTCGCGCTGTCAGTATCAGCACCGGTGCCTTACTGCCGCGTGCGCGCATGCGCTTCAATACTTCCAGCCCATCCATTTTCGGCAGGCTGAGGTCGAGGATCACCAGTGCATATTCCTGGGTATGCAGCAAGGCGTCGGCGTCGGCACCATTCTGCGCAGTCTCCACCGTCAGATGGGCATCGCGCAAGGCCTTGGCCAGCCAGTGGGACAACTCAATATGATCTTCAACCAACAGGATGCGCATAATTTACCATTGTTATCGATGCCGCCAGATTGCGCGGCCAATCAGGAAAACCCGATTGCCGGGTAGCGTGCTTGCCATGCTTGTACTTTTGCTTGCACTTGTCGATATTGTATATCCGCCTGCCGCCTGGCGGTGCACATGCGCATGCCTGCCTATGTTAACGGGTTTATCGCCTGACCAAGTCTGTTGCTGCTGCCATTCACCACACCGCGTTTTGTCAACAAGCCGGGTGCACGCAAGCTGCAAGCC
The DNA here is from genome assembly GCF_049340445.1 of Undibacterium sp. Ji50W. Taxonomy (NCBI): domain Bacteria; kingdom Pseudomonadati; phylum Pseudomonadota; class Betaproteobacteria; order Burkholderiales; family Oxalobacteraceae; genus Undibacterium; species Undibacterium sp. Ji50W. Next base: position 4,955 of record NZ_JBMPOX010000023.1, read on the forward strand.
GCTGTGACCGCCAACTGTCACCGCCAAATATGACAGGAAGGACATGAAACTGGATGCTGCAGTTGCACAAATCGCCGCCACCACCCCACAAGCGGTCTTGATGGTCTGCACGCCTTCAGCTTCTGCTGACTTTATCGGCCAAATACAGAAAACCGGGCAAAAACCACGTTTTTAATGCTGTCCAAGATCAAATCTGATGAATTCTTCAAATCTTTGGGGGACAATGCGCTGAAACCACACCCTAACAGGTGAAAGCGTACTGAAAGATTCATTTCGGTATGATCCATGCAATCAATCAAACATGGCCTCATCATGCAACTGCGGCGCAACCCTCTGGCACTGATACTGGCAAGCCTGCTTGTCAGTCTTCCCGTTGCCGCGGCACGCCCAGCGGCCAAGCAGGCCAGCGCTGAACAGGCCATATGCCTGGTGCCAGCCAAACCCGGTGGCGGCATGGACCTGACCTGCAAGTTGGCGCAGACAGCCTCTGCCGACCATCAGATGCAGATCAATTATTTGCCCGGTGGCGTCGGTGCCATCGCCTGGACCACCATCATTTCGCAAAGAAAAGCCGAAGCTAATACCCTGGTTGCCTATTCCGGCGGTTCGCTGTTGAATTTGGCCGAAGGCAAATTCGGTAAATCCGACGCCAGCAATGTGCGCTGGGTCGCTGCCATAGGCACCGACTACGGCATGATCGCGGTACGCACGGACTCCCCCTATAAAAACCTGCGTGAGCTGATGGATGCCATCAAGAGCAAGCCTTCCCAGATCGCCATCGGTGCCGGTGGTACCGTCGGTAGCCAGGATTGGCTGAAGATGGCACAAATCGGCAAACAGGTAGGCATCGATTCAAAAACCATGCGCCTGGTCGCATTTGAAGGCGGTGGTGAATCGTTTACAGCCTTGCTGGCCGGCCATGTGCAGGCAGTATCCGGCGATGCCTCCGAAGCCAGCCTGCATGCGCGGGATGGCAAGATACGGGTGCTGGCGATCTTGTCCGATGCGCGCCTGCCCGGCCCGCTGGCGAATGTACCCACTGCCCGCGAGCAGGGCTTCGATGTCACCTGGCCGATTATTCGCGGCCTGTATATGGGCCCGCAGGTCAGTGATGCCGACTACCAAAAATGGGTCACGCATTTCCAGCAAGCCCTGAATACACCTGCATTTGAAGAACAAAGAAAAATCCACGGCCTGTTCCCCTTCGCCATGACCGGCAAGGAACTGACCGATTACATCAACAAGGCGGTCGGCAATTACCGCCTGCAGGCAAAAGAATTTGGCATGGTGCGATAACACAGCAATCGCCCCATAACGACAAATGATCAGACAGTATCTAACCCAGACAAAAAAACAGGAGAAGACAAATGAAAGCAACAAACTACTTCGTCAAGAGCATGGCAGCCCTGGCGGTTGGCAGCATCATGATGCTGAACGCCCAGGCCCAAGCCCAGGCACCGGCTGGCTACCCGGCTGACTATAGCAAGATCGTCGACGGCGCAAAAAAAGAAGGCAAGCTGGTCATCTATAGCGCCACCGATACCAAGGCGGTAGAACCGCTGCTCAAGGATTTCCACACCATGTATCCGGATGTAGTGGTCGAATACAATGACATGAATTCCACCGAAGTCTACAACCGCTATATTTCTGAAATGGCTGCCGGTGGTAACAGTGCCGACCTGATGTGGTCATCTGCCATGGATTTGCAAACCAAGCTGGTCTCCGACGGCTATGGCCTGGTATATGCATCGCCAGAAATCAGCGGCATACCGAAATGGGCAATCTGGAATAATTCTGCCTATGGCACCACCTTTGAGCCAGCGGTTTTTGTCTACAACAAACGTCTGGTGACAGCGGATGAAGTACCAAAAACTCACGCCGAATTTGCCAAGCTCATCAACAGCAAGCTGGATAAATTCAAGAACAAGGTCACCACCTACGACATCGAAAAATCAGGTGTAGGTTTCATGTTCATCACCCAGGACAGCCGTGAAAACAAGGAATTCTGGGAATTGGCCAAGGCTTTTGGCAATGCCGCCGTACGCGTGCAATCATCTACCGGCACCATGCTGGAACGCATTTCTTCCGGCGAAAACCTGCTGGGCTATAACATCCTTGGTTCGTATGCATTGGTACGTGCTGCCAAAGACCCTTCCATAGGTGTGCAGATCCCTAAAGATTACACCCTGGTGCTGTCCCGCGTGATGTTCATCAGCAAAGCCGCCAAGCATCCGAATGCGGCCAAACTGTGGCTCGACTACACCCTGTCCAAACGTGGCCAGACCATGATCGCGAATGAAGCCCGGCTGTACGCCATACGCGCCGACGTCAAGGGTGAAACCACCTATTCTGACCTGGCCAAACTGATCGGTATCGGCCTCAAACCATTGCCTGTCAACCCGATGTTGCTGCAATACCTGGATCAAAATAAACGCCTCGCTTTCCTCAAGCAGTGGAAAGAAACTGCAGGCAAAAAATAAAGCTGAGGCACGGTGCATGCTTGCAGTAGCACCGTGCCAGCCGGTTCTTCCTGTGGGTCTTTTTTCCACACTGTCTTTTTGCAATCCGACTGAATCTCAACCCTTGATATTGGGCCAAGCATGAGCACCCTGAGTCTACCTCCGCGTGGCAGATGGTCACAACTGAACTGGCCGCGTGGCCTGGTTGTGACGCTGACACTGCTGGCGATTTTTACGCCACTGTCACTGATACTATTCCAGAGTTTTTTGAACGCCCCTTTCTTTTCACCGGTAAAAGAACTGGGCCTGGATTCTTATCGTTTCATTTTTGATGATCCTGATTTTCGTGAGGCATTCTGGAATGGTCTGATCCTGGCCTCTGGTCTGGCAGGTATCGCCGTCCCGCTCGGTGCTTTGCTAGCCTTCCTGATGATACGCACCGACTTGCCGGGACGTAGCTGGATAGAACCCATGCTACTGGTACCGATTTTTGTGTCGCCCATGGTGATGGGTTTCGGCTATGTGGTGTCGATGGGTCCGGTTGGTTTCTACACCTTGTGGGTCAAGCAGTTGACCGGTGTTGAACCATGGAATATTTACTCTTTCTTCAGCATCGTCATGATTGCTGGCCTGACCCACGTGCCACACGTCTACCTGTATTCATCTGCCGCGCTGAAAAGCCTGGGCTCGGACGTGGAAGAAGCAGCACGGATCGCCGGTGCTTCACCTTTCCAGGTGGCGCTGCATGTCTCCCTGCCGATGATCATGCCAGCGCTGGCCTTTGCTGCCGTGCTGGTGTTTTTCCTGGGCTTTGAAGTCTTCGGCCTGGTGCTGGTGCTGGGTGATCCGGAAGGCCATCTGGTGCTGGCAACTTATCTGTACAAACTGACCAACAAGCTGGGTACGCCTTCGTATCACCTGATGGCAGCAGCAGCAGTCTGCCTGGTGGCGGTCACCATGCCATTGGTCATGGTGCAGCGCTGGTTGCTGAAATCGGCCAACAAATATGTATCGATCAAGGGCAAGGGTTCACGCCAGAAACCGCTGCCACTGGGTAAATGGAAATGGCTGGCCTTTGCCGTACTGGCCGCCTGGCTGATCTTTACCATCGTCTTGCCACTGTCCGGCATCATCCTGCGCGCCTTTGTTTCTTACTGGGGTGAAGGGGTGAAACTGGCAGACGTGGTCACACTTCAGCATTTCCGCGACATCCTGGAACAACCTTCGCTGATGCGCGGCATTTTCAATACCGTGCTGATCGGTATCATCGGTGGTGCGCTGGCGGTGATCTGTTATGCGGGTATTGCCTTGGCCATGCACCGCAAGCCGGACGGCATTACCCGCCTGCTCGACTATAGCGTGCTGGTACCACGTGCCATTCCTGGTTTGCTGGCCGGTTTGTCCTTTCTCTGGGTATTCCTGTTTGTGCCAAGCTGGCTGGAAGGTGGCCTGAAGGGTTTTGACAATGCCTTCTGTGTCTGGCTGATCGAAAATGTCATTCCGCAGTTGCGGGCTTTGCGTTCCACCATCTTCTCGGTCTGGATTGCGTATTCCGTGGTGTGGATGGCATATGGTCTGCGCCTGATTTCCACCGCCCTGCTGCAAGTCGGGCCGGAACTGGAAGAAGCCGCACGCGCCGTCGGTGCCAGCCGTGGCCAGGTAACGCGCGATGTTACCCTGCCGCTGGTCAAATACGGTTTGCTGGGTGCCTGGCTGATGGTATTCCTGATTTTTGAACGTGAATATTCAACCGGCGTGTATCTGCTGTCGCCGGGTACTGAGGTGATCGGTGCACTGATCGTGTCATTGTGGGCGGGCGGTTCGGTTGATCTGGTGGCGGCCTTGTCCTTCATCAATATCACCCTGGTCGCCATCGGTCTGGGTCTGGCACTGCGCTTTGGCGTCAAGCTGAGCCACTAAGCTGTCACTAAGTTGCTACCACCCATCAACACGACACCCTATAAAAACGAGAGAACATTATGTCTGAACTGAGCGTACAAGATTTAACCCTGGAATATGGTTCCGGCGCGACCGCCAACCCCATCCTGAAAGGGGTATCCATGAATTTGCAGCGTGGCGAAGTGGTCGCCCTGCTGGGCCCTTCGGGTAGCGGTAAAACCACCTTGCTGCGTGCAGTAGCCGGGCTGGAATCGCCCAAGACCGGCACCATCACCCTTGGTGAACGTGCCATCTTTGATGGTGCCAGGAAACTGGAAGTGCCCGCAGAACAGCGTAACCTGGGGCTGGTGTTCCAGTCGTATGCGCTGTGGCCGCACAAAACCGTGTTTGACAATGTGGCCTATGGCCTGAAATTGCGCAAACTGAGCACCACCGATATCGCCGCCAAGGTCAAGGATGTACTGGGCCAGCTGGGCCTGGGTCATCTGGGTGAGCGCTTCCCCCATCAGTTATCCGGCGGCCAGCAACAGCGCGTCGCCATCGCCCGTGCGCTGGTATATAACCCACCGGTCATCCTGCTGGATGAACCACTGTCTAACCTGGATGCCAAACTGCGTGAAGAAGCCCGTGCCTTCCTGCGTGAACTGATCGTCAGGCTGAACCTGTCGGCCCTGATGGTGACCCATGACCAGGGTGAAGCGATGGCAATTTCAGACCGCATCCTGTTGCTCAACAACGGTGTGATTGAACAGCAGGGCACGCCACAAAGCATGTATGAAACACCGAACACCCTGTTCACGGCCGAATTCATGGGCAGCAATAACAAGCTCAAAGGTAAAGTCGTACAACGCGACGGCGACGTCGCCACGGTACAGGTCAGGGGCACACAGTTGAAAGCCATCGTCCGTGGTCAAAACCTGGGTGAAGAAGTGACCGCCATCATCCGTCTGGAAAAAGTCAAAATCGCCGACAGCCAGACTGAAAATGCTATCAAACTGCCATTGACCACCTGCATGTACCTGGGTGACCGCTGGGAATGCCTGTTTGGCCACGCCGAAGATGGCTTGCGTGCCTATTCGCCATTCAAGCTGGATCAGGGCGAGTATTACCTGCAACTGGATGCCGACAAGCTCTGGCTGTATTAAGCAATACTGCAGCAGATGCAAAACCCCCGTGCGACCATCCGGCCACGGGGGTTTTTCTTTTTCATGCTCAGTAAAATTTACGCGACGTTTACGATGCAGCCCCTGTTTTTTAGAGAATCTTTATACCTCAACTGCTAATCTTGAACTGTGTCAAACAGCCAGAGATTATCCATGAACCAGCATACCAGGGTGTCGTCGTCAACACGCTACCACTACCTGAATGAAGATTTTACCGATGCCTTGCAGACATCGAAGCGAGAAAAATTCCTGTTCGAAGATGCCGGCGAACGCAGGCAAGGCAACCAGACTATACCCGTCATCAGTTATCGCAAGGCACCGGTATTAAAGCAGGATGACTTCATCATGCGCATTACCGTGGATGCCGCTGCCATCACGGAACTGCGCCATCTGATACTCAGGAACTGTGGTGACCTGGTGCTTTTCATGCGGGTCAAACCGGTCGATCATGCCAGCAAGATGAAGGTCTGGCTGTGTCTGAGAAAATCGTCCGTGGACACCATCATCAGCCATATCATGCGCGCCCTGCCCAAGGCAGAGTTCGGCAAGATCACACCACTGTTACCGGCCTGAACCTGGCTTGAGCCACTTGCCAGAGCCATCTGCCCAAGCGTCTTTTCAACAAGCATTTTTAAAACTATCATGTCCCAATTTGAAGGCATCTGGGTACCCCTCGTCACGCCTTTCCGGCAGGGTGAGCCCGACTATGACCAAGCGCAGCTACTGGCCCAGCAACTGATACTAGCTGGCGTACATGGCCTGGTGGTCTGTGGCACAACGGGTGAAGCCGCCTGCCTGCACGAGTATGAACAGGCACACATGCTGGCGGCCATACTGGAAGTGACAAAAAATACCTGCCCGGTGCTGATGGGCATAGGTGGCAGCGATACCCGCGTACTGACAGAAAAAATCCGTCGCTATGACGACCCGCGCCTGACAGGTTTCCTGGCCAGTGCACCGGCCTATGTACGTCCGGCGCAAGAGGGTATACGCCTGCATTTTGAAGCCCTTGCCACGGCAACCGACAAGGCGCTGGTGCTGTACAACATTCCCGCCCGCACCGGCGTGAATATCGATCTGGGTACCTGCATCGCCTTGCAAAAACACAGCAACATCGTCGCCATCAAGGAATCTGCCGGTCTTGCCACGCAATTGTCCGGCCTGATCAACTGCACTGGCCTGAAGGTATTGTGCGGAGATGACGCCCTGCTGTTTGACGCCCTGGGTCTGGGTGGGCACGGTGCCATTTCCGCCGCAGCCCATGTGCGACCAGATCTGTTCGTAGCCCTGTATGAACTGATGCGTGCCGCCCGTTATGCAGAAGCAAAGCTCTTGTTCGAACAATTGCTGCCTTTGATACGCCTGCTGTTTTCAGAACCCAATCCGGCACCGGTCAAGGCTGCACTGGCCTTGCAGGGGTACATCCATGATGAACTGCGCTTGCCAATGACGCCGATGTCGCTGGCAGGTAAAACGAAACTGGCAGATCTGCTTGACAGCCTGGCGCATGTATCCGGACATGGCCCGCATCATTCAATAGCCGCGGACCATAGCAGACGTGCCGTGCTGAAATTGCTGAGCTGAATGCTGGAACCGCAGACATTTTTGAATCTATCTTCTTCCATCAAATACCATGATCATCACCATTGCCGACGGCGCCGGTGGCGCAGCCAAATCCATTCTTGCTGACAACCTGGCAGCCCTGAGAACACTCGCAGGCCACAAGGTCATATTGCTGGACAACGATCCCCAGCTTGCTTCGCTGAAATGGAGTTGTGAACGGCGCAATAATGGCCATACTGTTCCCATCACTGCCAGAAAAATCAGCGGCAAGGGCCTGCAGCCAGAGCTGGAAAATTTGCGCTGCCACTACCAGGACATCGTCATCGACAGTGCATCCCGCGATTGCATGGGTAGCCGTTCGGCCTTGCTGGCCGCCCACGTAGCGGTGATTGCGGTTGACCTGGATCAACTGGATCAATTGCATGAAGAAGAATTGTTGCAGCGTGTAGAAAAAGCATGTGCATGCAACCCCGGCTTGCGCATTATGGTGGTGATGAGTTCGGTCCACGTCCAGCCCTCATCCGAAAAAATAACCCTGGTGCGCAATTTCTCGAAAAAATTCAAATCTGCCCAGTTATTTGCCAGGGTCATTCATTCCGGCTATGCGCTACAGCTTGCCTATCGCGACGGTTTGTCGATCAGCGAATATCTGCCCGCCGATCATCTGGCGGTAACAGGCATGCAGGAATTATTTGGTGCCGTGTTTGCGGCACATTGAAACACTGCTTGCCAGAAGCCCATCCATAGCTTCTGCATGCTCCCTTTGTTTTTGACCTTGCTGATGCTGCGCTATCCTATGGTACTCAATCCTCTCTTTCAGACCATACCCCCTCCTGCTTTACTTGCCGGCCTTGGTCTGTTGCTGCTGGCGTTGCATATGTTGTCACACCGGTGCAACCTGTGCCGCTACCTCATGGCCACCGTCGTGCTTGCCTGCCTGTTGTGTCTGGCCGCGATGCAGACGAAAGAGATACTAGAAATATTCACGGCCTTGGCTTGCGCCATCTGCACGGGCATGTTGCTGGCAGGGGTCAGCAGTCTCATGCAAGGATCGCCATATCGCTACCGCTTTGCCATCGCCGCCACGGCAGCCAGGCATTTCTGCGCTTTTGTGCTGGCGGCCATTGCCGTACACCACATCCTGACGGGAATACGTCAGCTCTTGCTCACATGAGCTCACATGAACATTTCTGACAGAAGTACAGCATGCTGTTAAGTCTGGTCTCTGCCAATGGTGCCAGCCCGCATGCAAGCCCATATGCCAGCCTCTACGCCGGTCTTGCTACCGCCATCGCACAACGCCGTGCCCAGATGGGCAGGAATGTATTATTGCTGACGCAGTGCATGCCAGACAAACAGGCCAATCAATACAAAAGACCCACGGAAAACCGGATGTGGCAGGCAAGAGAAATGAAAATCGCCGCCACTATCCGCACTGTCCACAGCGATGCCCTGATGGCTGAATTGGCGACCGCCAGACAAACCGGTTACGATGTCATCGCGGACTTGCAGCAAGCACATACAGATGTCGCCCTGCATCTCCTGGCCGAAAGTCATCTGCTGGTTTTTCATGTACAGACCGCATTATGGAACCGCGACCGGCAGACCAGGATGATGAAATGTATTCGTGCCGCAAGAGAGAAAAATCACTCACTACCCGTGCTGTTCATACTTGATGACATCAACAGCAAGACTGGACAAGATCTGGTCAACGAACTGACGCGACAATTACACGATATCCGTTTCCTGCTGGCCAATACGTCTCCCGATCTGACGCTGGCTAGTATCTATAAAAGCATCTTTCTACCTGCTGCTGTACCAGTATCAATGCCAGCCTGATACTTGAATCTTTGCGATCCAAGGTATCAGGCCACATCAAACCAACAAAAACAGAAAGATCAGAAAGTCTTGCTGAGCATTACCACCACAGCAGTCTTGCCCAGAAACTTGCCAATCGTCGGCGACGCATAAGCAACTTCACTGGCATTGGTCCCTATGACTGCCAGGGAAGCCGTAAGTACGCCGAAATCCTTGCTGACGCCCAGTTTCCAGTCGGTGTAACTGGCGACACCTGTGTTCTTCACTTGCTGGTGACCAGCGTGCAGGTTCAGGGTCAGGCCGCTGCTGATGTTACTGATATCGATATTCGCGCCCAGATCGAGATAGCCGCTATTCTTGCTGTCGGCAAAACCGAACAGGTTGGTGACTGAATGCGAATACTTGGCATACGCAGGGCCGTACGATAGCTGTCCGTAAATTTCTGTAGTATTGGCACTGACTGCCAGGCCATTCGATGGGTAGACATAGCTCAACACACCGACGTCATAGCTGACATCCTTGGCGATTTCGCCGCGCTTGCCGGCATACAGGTCGATTTCCACATCGCCACCACCACCAGCATCCTTGGTCCATTTGATGCTGGACGCCCAGGTACCCGCATAAAAACCGCTGGGATTGTGGGTGTAATCGGCACCGCCCTGCAAGGCTGGCTGCAAACGGGTTTGGGAAATACCGCGATAGCGATAATCGGATGTGACGGCGGCATTGAAACTGACTTCATTGTCAGGCTTGGCATCTTCTGCAGCGGCGATGCCGGTAAAAAATACGCTGCTGATGGCGGCTGCCATGATCAATTTCTTCATACTACTTCCTCTCATGATTAAGAACGTGTTTACGATCTGTAGCGAGCGAGCGTCAGCGGGGCGAAGAGCCGCGCAAAAAGCGGAATGTACTCTAAGTACATGAGCATTTTGAGCAGCGCATGAGCCCCGATCACGCTCGCGCAGTAAGATCGTAAGCACGTTCGAAGGACGGTTCGTCCTGGTTGGTGCCAATGTCAGCAAACCACATCAGGGTGTGTTGATGGCATCAGTCACATTAAATTTCAGGTCTTGCAAAAATCAGGGCGCAAGAATCCCCTCCGGCGAACTGGTAGCCAGTGCTTATTGCAGGCGTCTTGTCAGTTTTTAATTTGGCAGAAGGAGTCGATAGCCTATGGCTGTCTCCGTCAGCAAATAGCGCGGTTGCGCGGGATCGTCTTCCAGCTTATGCCGCAAGTGGCCCATGTAAATGCGCAGGTAATGTCCGTTCTCGGCATGGCTGGGGCCCCACACCTCACGCAGTAATTGTGGGTTGGTGACGACCCGTCCGACATTGGTGACCAATACCATCAGTAGCCGGAATTCTGTCGGTGTCAGTTTCACCATCTGGCCCGCCTTGGTCACCAGGCGTGCTTTCATATCGACCTTGACATCACCAAACTGCAGCACGCCGTCGAGGCCGATACCGGGCTGACGTTGCCGCCGGAAAGTGGCGCGTACCCGTGCCAGCAGTTCACCGACACCGAAAGGCTTGCTCAGGTAATCATCGGCACCGGCATCCAGGGCCTTGATCTTGTCCTGTTCACTGACACGGGCAGACAGCACAATAATTGGCACGCTGGACCATTTGCGCACGTCGCGGATAAAGTTGAGGCCGTCACCATCGGGCAAGCCCAGATCAAGCACGATCAGGTCAGGCTGGCGGGTACCGGCATCCACCAGTCCGCGTTGCAGGGTGGCGGATTCGAAGACCTGCCATTCTTCCTCTTCGAGGGCACTGCGGACAAAGCGACGGATTTGTGGCTCATCTTCCACCAGCAGGGCGGTGGGGGTGCTGACCAGTGTGCTTACATGTGTGCTTGAAGGTGTGCTTAAGTTGCGAGTCATGATGCTGTAATCAGTTTCTGTTCATCAGGTTCACGTTCAGGTTCAGGCATGGCCGGTGGGGTGCCCAATGGCAAACTGAACACGATGCAGGCACCGCCGTCGGGTGAATGACCGGCCCCCATGCTGCCGCCATGCGCGCTGACGATGGCGCGGCAAATCGCCAGACCCAGGCCCACACCTGGCAAGGCAGATTCACGTTCGCCACGGGTAAATTTTTCAAATACGGCTTCTTCACGGCCAGGCGGCAAGCCGGGGCCATTGTCGGCCACTTTGACTTCGAGCCGCTCACCGTTGACCTGGGCAGCGATGGTGATCAGGGACGCGGGCGGGGTATATTTGGTCGCGTTTTCCAATAGATTGCACAAGACTCTTTCTATCAATACCGCATCAAAATTGATCAGGGGTAAATCGCGGGCCAGCCGGGTTTCCACCTTGTGCTGCTGCAACTGGAAGGCACAGATGCGCAAGGCACTGCCGACCACTTCTTCAAACGGTTGCCACTGCAAATTCAACCTGACTTCACCGCTTTCTATTCTCGCCATATCCAGCAAATTGGTGACCAGGGCGCTCATGCGCAGGGTTTCATCGCGCAGGGCCTGGGCCATCTTCAATTGTGCATCCGCCAGGGCCGGTTTCGACATCGCCAGCGATTCAGATATACCCACCAGCGAAGTCAGTGGCGTACGCAAGTCATGCGACAGCGCTGCCAGCAGGGAATTGCGCAGGCGTTCCGATTCCATATGGATCAGGGCATTCTGTGCCACTTCGATATAGTGCACACGTTCCAGCGCAATCGCGGCCAGGGCGGCAAAGGTATCCAGTTGCTGCCTTTGTTCGGGGATCATGATCCAGCGCCGGCTTTCCGGCTGTATGGCCAGCAAGCCACGAGTGCGCATGGGGGCCACCAGCGGCAGGTAAAAGAAATTACCGGCGGGCAGGGTATCGGTCCCTATGCCTGCCGCTTCCACCTTGTCAAAGGCCCATTGTGCAATGCCTATGTCCAGACCCGGCACAGCCGTAGCCGGTGCCTGCAAGCGCCCGGCCTCGTCTGGCAACAACAAGGTCGCCTGGGCACGGAACGCTCTTTGTATGATGACTTGCGTAGTTTCGGAAATTTGCTCTGCCAGCAGCACACCGGACAGATCACGTGCAAATTCATACAGGGCACGGGCGCGGGATTCACGGTGTGAAGCCACCCGCGCCTGGTAGCGCAAATCGGCTGTCAGGTGACCGGTAATCAAGCCGACCACCAGCATCACGGCAAAGGTCATCAGGTATTGCAGATCACTGACGGCAAAAGAAAAACGCGGTGGCACAAAAAAGAAATCGAATACGGCAATACCGATGACCGTCGCCACCACCGAAGGGCCACGTCCAAAACGCACGGACACCAACACGACCGTCAGCAAGAACAGCATCGCAATATTGACCAGATTGAACATGTCAATCAGGGGGGTGGCGACGAGGCCGGTGAAGATACTGGCCAATGCCGCAAACACATAGCGCCAATGGCGCGGCGGCACCCGCGGGCTGGCATACTCAGTGGGTCGTGACGCTGTGCTGTCCCTGTGGCTGGCGGATTCGGCAACGGCATTGGTGGCCTGGCCCACCTCGATCAAATCGAGATCCGGCGCATAGGCGGCGATGCGCTGCAACTGCGACGCCCGGTGCCATTGCAAATGCCAGGTGCGTTGCTGCTGGCGCCCCAGGACGATGCGCGAAAAATTATGGCTGTGGGCATAATCGACGATGGCCTGGGCAATATCCTTGCCGGTCAGCACCGCCGTACTGGCACCCAGGTCTTGCGCCAGTTTCAGGTTTTTCAGGATACGTTCGCGTTGTGCCGACGGCAGGCGCTGCAAGTGGGGTGTTTCCACATACACGGCATGCCATTCGGCATTCATCTGGCTGGCCAGGCGGGCAGCACTGCGTACCAGATGGCCGGATTCTGCCTGTGGCCCGACGCAGGCCAGCAGGGCGGCATCGGTCTTCCAGATGGCACCTATGGATTTTTCTATGCGATAGGCCTGTACATCATCTTCTATGCGGTCTGCAGTGCGACGCAGGGCCAGTTCACGCAAGGCAATCAGGTTACCCTTGCGGAAGAAATTCTGCGCCGCGCGTTCGGCCTGCTGCATTTTGTACACCCGGCCTGACTTCAGTCTGGCCAGTAATTCGTCGGCGGGTATATCCACCAGCACCACTTCATCGGCTTCGTCAAACACCTTGTCGGGCAAGGTCTCGGCCACGCGTATGCCGGTGATACCGCCTACCACATCATTCAGGCTTTCCAGGTGCTGCACATTCACCGTGGTAAACACATCGATGCCGGCCGCCAGCAATTCATCCACATCCTGCCAGCGTTTCGGATGGCGTGAGCCGGCAGCGTTGGAATGTGCCAGTTCATCCATCAGTATCAGGGCCGGGCGACGCTGTAGCGCTGTGTCGATATCAAATTCTGTGAGCGTCTTGTCGCGATGGGCAATGGCGCGCGGTGGCAAGACTTCCAGTCCCTCCAGCAGGGCTGCGGTTTCATCACGGCCATGGGTTTCAATCACACCGATCAATACTGGCTGGCCTTCGGCGATCAGCTTGCGGGCAGCAGTCAGCATGGCATAGGTTTTACCCACACCGGCAGATGCACCGAAATAGATCCTCAGGCGGCCCCGGGTAGCACGCCTTTCCTGCTCCTGCACGTGGGCAAGCAAGACATCGGGGTCAGGACGCTGATCGCTTTGATTGGCCATAAAGTAATGAATTGTTGAATAGAAACCGTAGATAATTCAGATTATCCTTTTTTATCCAGTGCCAGGTTCAATTCCAGCACATTTACCCTGGCTTCGCCCAGCACGCCAAAAACCGGCTGTTTGCCAAATTGCTCGATCAGGGTATTCACCTGTTTCAATTCCAGTTTGCGTTCACGCGCTATGCGTCCAGCCTGATAATACGCTGCTGCCAGGCTGATGTCAGGGTCCAGCCCACTGGCCGAGGCGGTGACCAGATCCACCGGTATTTTTGCGGTATTGCCAGGGTCTGCCGCTTTCAGTGCATCGATACGGCCTTTGACGGCATCGGTTTGTGCCGGATTGGTGGGGCCAAAGTTCGACCCACTGGATGCCAGTGCATTATTCGGCATGGGACCGGTGGCCGATGGCCTGCCCCAGAAATAGCCGGGCGAAGAAAAAGCCTGGCCTATCAGGGAAGAACCGACGGTCTTGCCGTCGCGCACGACCAGGCTGCCTTCTGCCTGGTCATGGAAGGCGAGTTTGCCTATGCCTGTCATCGCATACGGATAAATGACACCGACGATCAGGGTCAGGCCGGCAAACAGGGTCAGGGCCGGACGCAGGGTTGAACTGATACTGCCAGAACTGACGCTGTTAGAGCTGACGCTGTTAGAACTGATACTGCTAGTCATGATGATTTCCTTTTTCTGGGTAATGGTGAACGCTGATCAGGCCAAATGCAGCAAAGCCAGAATGACGTCAATCAGCTTGATGCCGATGAAGGGCAACACGATGCCACCCACGCCATAGATCAGCAGATTACGACGCAATAACAGGGATGCACCGATGGCCCGATATTTGACGCCTTTCAGGGCCAGCGGGATCAGGAACACGATGATCAGGGCATTGAAGATCACCGCTGACATGATGGCTGACGACGGGCTGGTCAGGTGCATGATGTCCAGCGCCTTCAACTGTGGATACGTGGCGACAAAGGCGGCCGGGATAATCGCAAAGTATTTGGCGATGTCATTGGCAATCGAGAAGGTGGTCAGGGAACCACGTGTCATCAGCATCTGTTTGCCGATTTCCACAATTTCCAGCAACTTGGTGGGATTCGAATCCAGGTCCACCATATTGCCGGCCTCTTTTGCCGCCTGGGTGCCGGAACTCATGGCAACGGCAACGTCAGCCTGGGCCAGGGCCGGTGCATCATTGGTGCCGTCACCGGTCATGGCCACCAGCCGGCCTTCTGACTGGTAACTGCGTATCAGTTTGAGCTTGTCTTCTGGTGTGGCTTCTGCCAGAAAATCATCGACGCCGGCTTCCGCAGCAATCGCAGCAGCGGTCAGCTTGTTGTCACCCGTGATCATGATGGTTTTGATACCCATGCGGCGCAGTTCGGCAAATCTTTCCTTGATGCCGCCCTTGACGATGTCTTTCAGTTCTATCGTACCCATGACCTTGCCATCATCCACCACCACCAGCGGTGTGCTACCGCGACGGGAAATATCTTCCACCACCCGCGATACCTCGGCAGGAAATGGACGGCCCTTGGATTCCACATATTTTTTGACCGAATCGGCCGCACCCTTGCGTATTTCACGCTCGGCTATATCAACACCGCTCATGCGGGTCTGGGCGGTGAATTGCACGAATGTGGCATGCAGTGATGCCATTTCACGTTCGCGCAGGTTACAGCGCTGCTTGGCAAAAATGACGATACTGCGGCCTTCCGGGGTTTCATCGGCCAGCGATGCCAGTTGGGCAGAATCGGCCAGTTGTGGCAGGGTGATACCGGGTGCCGGGAAAAAATCCGAAGCCTGACGGTTACCCAGGGTAATGGTGCCGGTTTTATCCAGCATCAGTACATCGACGTCGCCTGCGGCTTCCACTGCACGGCCAGAAGTAGCGATGACGTTTGCCTGCATCATGCGGCTCATGCCGGCGACACCAATGGCTGACAGCAAGCCACCAATAGTGGTAGGTATCAGGCAAACCAGCAGGGCAATCAGCACCGTGATGGAAATCGGGGTAGAGGCAATACCGGCTGCCTTGGCGGCATCCACACTGAACAGCGAGAATGGCAGCAAGGTCACGGTGACTGCCAGGAAGATGATGGTCAGGGCCACCAGCAAGATGGTCAGCGCAACTTCATTCGGTGTCTTTTGACGTTTGGCACCTTCCACCATGGCGATCATGCGATCGATGAAGGCTTCACCCGGATTCGACGTGACTTTCACTACCAGCCAGTCAGACAACACGCGGGTACCACCCGTCACGGCCGAAAAGTCACCGCCGGATTCACGTATCACCGGTGCTGATTCGCCGGTAATCGCGCTTTCATCCACGGTGGCCACGCCTTCGATAACTTCACCATCGATAGGGATGACATCGTTCGCTTCGACCAGCACCACATCGCCTTTGCGCAAGTCATTGGCAGGTGCTGGCAACCAGCTCGTGCCGTGTTTTGGTATTGCCAGTTTTTTGGCCATCACGGTTTGCTTCAATGCGCGCAGCGACGCTGCCTGGGCCTTGCTGCGGCCTTCTGCCAGGGCTTCGGCAAAATTCGCAAACAGCACGGTGAACCACAACCAGACCGAGATGGCGAGGATGAAACCAGGACTGGCTTCCCCTTGCCCCATCAGCGCTTGCACGAATAAGGCGCTGGTGATGATGCTGCCGACATACACCACGAACATCACCGGGCTGCGCAATTGCGTGCGCGGACTCAGCTTCTTGAATGAATCGATGACGGCTGGCAGTATGAGACTGGAATCAAATAAGGACAGGCGTGGCTTGCTGCCAGCAAGACTGTCCATCGTTTTTTGTACACTGGTACTAGACATGAAAATCCCCTTAAACTACGTGTGAGCCTGAAGAGCGCGGTGAAAAACATGGTATTCACCGCGACTCTGATTCAGGCATCCGCTTTATTTCGACATGAGCTGCAAATGTTCGACTACCGGTCCCAATGCCAGCGCAGGTACATAGTTGAGTACGCTGATAAGGACGACGGTACCAACCAGCAAGGCGATGAACATGGGTCCATGCGTGGGCATGGTGCCGGCATTCGCCTCCAGGCGTTTCTTGCCCGCCAGTGAACCGGCAATGGCGAGGATGGGAACGATCATGGCAAAACGGCCAAACCACATCGCTATCGCCAGCAAGATGTTATAAAACGGCGTATTGGCGCTGATACCGGCAAAGGCACTGCCATTATTGTTGGCAGCCGAGGTAAAGGCATACAGCACTTCAGAAAAGCCATGCGCACCCGGATTCAGAATACCGGCCTTGCCGGCTTCCGCCATCACTGCAATCGCGGTGCCTGCCAATACCAGTACCGGTGTCACCAGGATGGCGATGGAAGTCATCTTCATTTCATACGCCTGGATTTTCTTGCCCAGGTATTCGGGTGTACGACCTATCATCAGACCAGCAATAAATACTGCCAGTATGGCGAAGATCAGCATGCCATACAGGCCACTGCCGACACCACCAAACACCACTTCACCGAATTGCATGAGGACGATAGGAACCAGGCCACCGACCGGCATCAGGGAATCATGCATGGCATTCACCGCACCGCAAGAAGCTGCGGTGGTAATCGCCACGAACAGACTGGAAGCGCTGATACCGAAGCGGGTTTCCTTGCCTTCCATATTGCCGCCGGCCTGCAAGGCAGAGCTGGCCTGGTCGACATTCAGGGATGCCAGTACGGGATGGGCCTGCTGTTCCGACACCATGACCGTCACCGTCATCACGACAAACAGGATAGTCATGGCTGCCAGCACCGCCCAGCCCTGGCGCATATCCCCCACCAGGCGACCAAAGGCAAAGCAAAGCGCTGCCGGGATCAGGAAGATGGTTATCATCTGCATGAAATTGCTCAGGTAGTTTGGATTTTCATACGGATGTGCAGAGTTGGCATTAAAGAAACCGCCACCATTCGTCCCCAGCATCTTGATCGCTTCTTGCGAAGCAACCGGCCCCATGGGCAAGGTTTGTACCGATGTTGTCAGGGTTTCCATGACCGCTGCACCTTTGTCATCTTTCAGCGGCTGGCCATCGGTGCCCAGCTTGGGCTGGCTGTAGGTGACAGGGTCCAGCAACTGCACGTCTTTATAGCCCGAAAAATTCTGGATCACGCCCTGTGCCATCAGGAAGACAGCAAAAATGACCGACAGAGGCAGCAGCAGATACAGGGTGGAACGCGTGATATCGGTCCAGAAATTGCCTATGGAGCTGGCAGAGTGACGGCTAAAACCGCGTATCAGCGCAAATACGACGGCGATACCGGTGGCCGCAGAAAAGAAATTCTGCCCGGCCAGTACCAGCATCTGGGTCAGGTAACTCATGGTGGATTCGCCCACATAGCCCTGCCAGTTGGTATTGCTGACAAAACTGACGGCATTATTGAACGAGGAATCAACACTGACATTGGCAAAACCCTGGGGATTCAATGGCAACCAGAGTTGCAGGCGCTGCACCACGTACACGGCCAGCGCACCCAGGGTATTGAAGACGATCAGCGCAATCACGTACTGCTTCCAGCCCATGCCGATATCATTTTTAGCATCAGCTTTAATGCCGGCCAGACGATACAGACCTTTTTCCAGCCAGGTCAGCCAGCCCATGCCGGGAACAGCGGCCTTGTCATCGGCGATTTTGGCGATCAGCAAACCCAGGGGGTAAGACAGCACCAGCAACACGCCGAGAAACAGCAGCAATAACACTATGGCTTGCGTAGTCATCATAGCTCCTCTGCATTCAACAAGGCGATTACCAGATACACAAACAAGGCGGCAGCCACCACCGTGCCGATGACGTAAAACGTGTTCATGCTTTTGCTCCCAATTTGTCGCAGGCCTGTATCAAGGCCCAAACCAGCAGGAAAAAAACAAGCAACCCGCCGACATATAAAATTTCCATCAAATAATCCATGTGCTTCCCCATTGATTTTTTACACATTGAAGAATAGCGAGCAGGCAGTAAAAAATTTATAAAGACTTGGCGAGGCGGCGTAAAGAAAGTGTAAAAATTGGCGGAAAACCGGTGATAGCAGAGAATTTTATGTTTGCGACAATATTTTCCTGGCATCGTGCCGGCCCATAGCAAGCAAGTAGCTGATTTGTAGCAATAGTTCACTTATGCGTTCTATGCTTTGCCGCATAATGAAAGCTCATCAAGGTATTTATACAAATGTTATGGTTAAGCCCTCGCCAGTTGGTCTTTCCACAGAATTTCGAGAAGAAATACGGATCGGCCATTTGCTGCTGCTGATGCTGGTGTATTTTTGTGCTGGCCGCATCGGCCTGGCGATTCCCTATGCCAATCCGAACGTCAGCCTGATCTGGCTGCCAACCGGCATCGCCATCACCGGTTTCTTGCGCTACGGAAAAACTGCCTTGCCAGTCATTTACCTGGCAGCCTTGCTGCTGGAACTGTCTGCCGGATTTGGACAGCTGGTGTCTGTCAGTATTGCCGGAGGCAGTACGCTGGGCCCCTGGTTGAGCACGTGGCTATTGCGCAAGCAGTCATTTCGCCCCGACTTTTCACGACGTCGTGATGTCATAGGATTTGGCCTGGCAGTCATGGCTGGCATGTGTATTTCTGCCACCGGTGGTGTACTGAGTCTGTGGTCACACGGCCTCACCAATAACCTGGAAACGGTCTGGCTCACCTGGTGGGCCGGCGATACGGTCGGGGCCTTGCTGGCAGCGCCCTTGCTGCTGTCTTTTTCCTGGCGCTCAGTGTCGGAACTGATGCAGAGGAACAAGGAAATCATCGGTTTCCTGATACTGTTTGTGGTAGCAAACTGGTTGATCTTCGTCTCACCGTATAGCCATATGCACCTGACCTTTGTCACGGTCGGCATCATGATATGGGCCGCCATGCGGTTTGGTATTTCTGGCTCTTCATTGGCAGTGCTGACCACTTCGCTGTTCGCAGCATGGGCCACCTCCCATGGAATGGGGCCGTTTTATGACGGCGGCCAGGCCAACCTGCTGATCCTGTGGGCGTATATGACGACCATGGTATTGATCACCCTGATCATTACCGCCTTGCAGACCGAAAGCATAGACGCTGCCCGGCGCATGCAGGAAGCCTATCAGCGCATCAACAAGGTCGCATCGCGGCTGCCTGGCCTGATACTGCAATACCGAATACGCCTGGATCACAGCGCGTCTATTCCCTTTGCCAGCGACGCCATCGTGCAGATGTTTGAAGTCACGCATGAAGAAGTCAGGGAAGATGCCCTGCATCTGCTGGCTCGCATAGATAGCCGCGACCTGGAAAACAATACCAAAATCATCCGCAATGCCATGCGCAACCTGTCGCCCTGGCAAAGTGAATTCCGCATGCGGCGCAAGGATGGCAGCGTACGCTGGCTGTATCTGGATGGCTTGCCAGAACCCGAGGCCGACGGTTCCATGCTGTGGCATTGTTTTGTCACCGACATTACCGAACGCAAGCAGGCTGAACAGGACATGCGTATCGCTGCCTGCACCTTTGAATCGCAGGAAGGGATCTTCGTGACCGATCCTGACTGGATCGTCCTGCGTGTCAACCAGGCCTTTACCCGCATCACCGGTTATGACCCGGTAGACCTGATAGGGCAGCATCCGCCCTTGCACAAGACCAAGCAACAGGACGATGACTTTTTTGCGCAGATCAATATCTCGCTGGAACAACATCGCTACTGGCATGGAGAATTGTGGAGCCGGCGCAAGGGGGGTGAAATTTACCCGCAAATGATCACCCTGACCGCGGTTACCGACAAGGACGGTGAGATCAGCAATTACATAGGGTCGTTTACCGATGTCAGCCGGCACAAGGGTTATGAAGCCGAGATCCGCAACCTGGCTTTTTATGATTCACTGACGCAGTTACCAAACCGGCGTCTGCTGATGGACCGTCTGCAACACCTGATTTCTATCAGTAACCGCAATGACACCCACAGCGCGATTCTGTTCATCGACCTGGACAATTTCAAGACCCTCAACGATACGCGCGGCCATGATGCCGGTGACTTGCTGCTGATAGAAACCGCCAGCCGCCTGCAGACCTGTGTGCGTGACAGTGATACTGTGGCGCGACTGGGTGGGGACGAATTTGTGGTGGTGCTGGAAGAACTCAACAGCCAGCGTGATGATGCCTTGCGCCAGGCAGACCGTATCGCCGAAAAAATCCGCCTGCTATTGAGCCAGCCCTACCAGATGGCCGATTTTGAACACCATGGTTCGAGCAGTATCGGTGTCTGCCTGTTCCAGGGTGGTGATGTCACGGTCAAGGATTTATTCAAACGCGCCGATACCGCCATGTATGAAGCAAAAACCGCCGGTCGCAATGCGGTGCGCTTCTTTGATCCGGCCATGCAGGCGATCTTGGTGGTACGCATGATGCTGGAATCAAATCTGCGGGTGGCACTGGCAAACCAACAGTTCATGCTGTACTACCAGGTGCAAGTGAATTCGGATGGCAAGCTGATCGGTGCCGAAGCCCTGCTGCGCTGGCAGCATCCTGACCGCGGATTTATTTCACCGGCTGAATTTATTCCACTGGCGGAAGAAACCGGCCTGATCATCCCTATCGGCCTGTGGGTGCTGGAAACAGCCTGCGCCCAGATCAAGCAATGGGAAAGCAATCCTGATACCCAAAATCTGTCACTGGCGGTGAACGTCAGCGCCAAGCAGTTCCAGCAATGCGATTTTGTCGAAACCCTGAGTGAAATCGTGGGCCGCCATCAGATTGACGCCACCCGCCTGAAGATAGAATTGACGGAAAGTACCATCCTCGACAATGTCGATGCCACGACAGAAAAAATGCATCAGTTGAAAAAGCTGGGCATCGCTTTTTCCATGGATGATTTTGGCACCGGTTATTCTTCACTCGCCTATCTGCAACGCCTGCCTTTGAACCAGTTGAAGATAGACCAGTCGTTTGTGCGTGATCTCAACCATGATGAAAACGACGCGACCATCGTGCGTGCCATCATCTCGCTGGGTGTCAACCTGGGACTGAACGTGATAGCGGAAGGCGTGGAAACCAGCGCCCAGCGAGCCTTCCTGATCGAACATAACTGCTTTGCCTTCCAGGGCTATTTCTTTTCCCGGCCCTTGCCACTGGAAGGTTTTCTGGCGCTGCTCAAGAGTAACCAGACAGCCCGCGCTGCAGACGATAATCAGACGATACCGAGCTGACGCAAATCCAGCTTCCCATTCAGCATGGGCGGGCACCAGAAATAACTGCCTGTCTGTGGCTGGGTAAACTGGAACAGGGCATCAACGATGCCATCTTCAGCCCCACTCATGCGCCGCAATTGCACTTCAAAAGGAGTGAAGGAATTAGCAAAAGCGACAAAAAACAAACCAGCCTTGTCTTGTGCCGACCATGGCATGGAGCGTCTGAGCATGAAAGCCTCGGGCGTGAAATTTTCTTGCGCCGTGCGTTTGACGTGGGCCGATTCTGGCGCGTCTTCCAATTCTTCATTATCACTTTTGCGACGACCAATGGCATTGTCCTGCTCATCACCCGACATGGCATCAAACCGTTCAAACCTGTGCAGCCATTGCTGGACGGCGACAAAGCTGGAACCGTCCAGCCCTGCCGTCGTACCATCCACGAATGCCGCGGCCAGGGCGGCATCCTGTTCCGGATTTTCAGTGCCGTCTTCATAACCGCTGAGATCACGACCTTCCTGGTATCTGAAGGTATCGACCTGCTGTTGCAATTCAAACGCTGGTGCCAGCACCGGCAGCAATTGACGCAATTGATGTACCAGTGCCCCACGCTCACCCTGGCGTAGCCAGCAGAACAGGGCGGCCGGTGTAGCTGGCAAACGCACGCGGCTACCTTCGACGCCCTGAAATTCCTTCAGGCCTTCGACTTTTTTCCCAAAAACCTGTACCAGACTGACACCAAGGCCGGTGACCAGAGTGTCGCCGTCTGTCATTGTAGCCAGGGTATGCAACACCTGTTGTATGGTGACGACTTCGGTATCGTTCTTTAGGTTCAGGGTAAGGTAGACGGCATGGGCAGGTATATGCTGCAAAATACCTTTCTGGTACAACGACATGAATAACTCCTTGGCTTGAGGCTGTAAGAATGTTGGAAAACAAATGTTGGAAAATTAAGCGACTGTTGTGACAAGGATACCGCAGCTTGTGCATTTTTGGATTGCTGGCTACAATCAAAGCAGATTTCATTTCTGCTGATGAAGTGAATTCCAGAGGCAATCGCCTCGACGTCGCTCGGACGGTTCCGGGCGCCCGTTCTGATAGTCAGTTTTGACTGTCTGAACTACGTACAATTTGATCATGACAAATACATCTACTCCGCCGGGCCGGGGTTCGGTTGTTGAGGGCACGTCTGCGCCTGCAACAAAGTTCTCTTTCGCTCGTATCAATCGCCTGCCCCCTTACGTATTCAATATCACTGCCGAACTGAAGATGGCGGCGCGCCGTCGTGGCGAAGACATCATTGATATGTCCATGGGTAATCCTGATGGTGCCACCCCGGCACACATCGTTGAAAAACTGGTGGAAGTGGCCCAGCGCCCCGACACCCACGGTTATTCTGCTTCCAAAGGCATACCGCGCCTGCGCCGTGCGATTGCGCACTGGTACAAGGACCGCTATGACGTCGACCTGAACCCGGATTCGGAAACCATCGTCACCATAGGTTCCAAAGAAGGCCTGGCGCATCTGATGCTGGCCACGCTGGACAAGGGTGACACGGTACTGGTGCCTAACCCCAGCTATCCCATCCATATCTATGGTGCCGTGATTGCCGGTGCCGATATCCGCTCGATACGCATGAGCCCCGGCGTGGATTTTTTTGCCGAACTGGAAAGAGCGATACGCGAAACCTATCCCAAGCCCAAGATGATGATCTTCGGTTTTCCATCGAACCCGACCGCGCAATGCGTGGAGCTGGAGTTTTTCGAACGCGTGGTCAAACTGGCGAAAGAACACAATATCCTGGTAGTGCATGACCTGGCCTATGCCGACATCACCTATGACGGCTGGAAAGCGCCATCCATCATGCAGGTGCCAGGTGCGCGCGATGTGGCAGTAGAATTTTTCACGCTATCGAAAAGCTACAACATGGCTGGCTGGCGCATAGGCTTCATGGTCGGTAATAAAGAGCTGGTGGCAGCACTGGCCCGTATCAAGAGTTACCACGATTACGGCAGTTTCACCCCGGTGCAGGTGGCCGCGATTGCCGCACTGGAAGGCGACCAGTCTTGCGTCAATGAAATACGCGACCAGTATCAGCGCCGCCGCGACGTACTCGTCAAGGGCTTGCATGAACTGGGCTGGATGGTGGAAAAACCAAAAGCGTCGATGTATATCTGGGCACACATCCCCGAACATTATCGCCACCTGGGTTCGCTCGAATTCGCCAAGCAGGTGCTGGAAAAAGCCAAACTCTGCATTTCACCCGGCATAGGCTTTGGTGAATATGGCGATGAATATGTACGCTTTGCTTTAATCGAAAATGAATCGCGCATACGCCAGGCATTGCGTGGCTTGAAGACCATGTTCAAACAGGACGGCGTGCACGGCTGATCAAGTCTGGTTTCAAAACAGAAGTGGGGGTGATGCCAGCATCACCCCATTTTGTTTTTATCGCTACCGAAATTCTGTGCTTCAAGCCTCCAGGTTTTCATGATGCGCAATCAAGCCGCGCTTCCAGTAAGCCGCTACCCGCATGGCGCTGCCAGCATGGCCTTTTTCTTGCGCCAGTATGCGACGTGTTGCGGCCATGGTGGCGGCTTCACCGGCGCACCAGGCATAACCGTCGCCCGCAGGTAAAGGCAGGGCGCGTAGCGTAGCCAGAAATTCTGCTGCAGATTCTACCCAGAGAATGCTGATATCGGCTGCACTGCTTAATGCACTACGTTCTGCTGGCGGTACTTGCAGGATAACGATGGCGCGCACGCCGGCTGGCAATTCTTCCAGGCGTCGGGATATCGCCGGTAAGGCGGTTTCATCCCCGGCCAGCAAATGCCATTCATAGTCGACCGGTATAACCAGCGAACCACGCGGCCCGGCGACCGTGACAGCCTGGCCGATAGCGGCCTGACTGGCCCAGGCCGCAGCGGGACCGTCGCCATGGATGGAAAATTCCAGTACCAGTTCACCTTTGACGGCATCGTAATGTCTGGGGGTGTAATCACGCATCACGACATTGTCGCTGTCGGCGGCGAGTATCAGTTTAAGATGATCGTCAAAGGATGCGCTGATAAAGCCCGGCAGGTCGGTACCACTCAGGGTAATACGGCGGAACTGTGGGGTCGGGCTTTCAACACGGATAACTTGCAGGTTACGGCGTTTGATTTCATGGCGTAAGCGTTGTACGCGGCTGGTTTCAGAGGCTATACTCATTTATTCACCCATCAAATTAGTTGACAATATCTACCATAATGCGCAAAACAAATGACAATGTCAACCATTCTCGCCAAAATAGTGAAGATGGCGTGCTGGATCTGATTCATACCGTCATGCATCAATACCGGTCGCTGCAATACCAGGCATTGCGCGACGGCCCGCATGACATCACGCATATGGAAGGCAAGGTACTGAGTTTTTTTGGACGGCAGCCCCAGGCTACCCAAAGCGACCTGGCCAAGCATAGCGGACGCGACAAGGCGCAACTGGCGCGCCTGATCAAGGGCTTACGTGACCGTGGGCTGCTGGATGCCGAAGCCGACGCCACGGATCGCCGCAATGTCCACCTGGCGCTGACCGCCGACGGCAAGGCGGTATTGAGTGGCTTGCACTTGCAGGCAAAGCGCCTCAACAGCAAGGCCGTCAGCGGCTTCAATGAGCACGAACAGCAACAGTTGCAGCAATTATTGCTGCGTGTCAAAAGCAATCTGGATGCGGCGGAATAAGCGCCTGCCAGAATAAAAATTTATGTAAACGAAGCCAATATCATGAGTCAATACTGGAGTGAAGTTGTACACGAGCTGACGCCGTATGTACCCGGTGAGCAGCCCAAAATAGACCGGCTGATCAAGCTGAATGCGAATGAAAACCCATACCCGCCTTCACCCAAAGTTATGGCGGCGATACAGGCAGCGAACACTGGAGACTTGCGCCTGTATCCCGACGTAGGATCAGATACACTGCGTGACACCATCGCTGCCTATCACGGCTTGCAGGCAGACCAGGTATTTGTCGGTAACAGTTCGGATGAAGTCCTGGCGCATACATTTCAGGCTTTGCTGAAACATAAGCTGCCGCTATTATTTCCGGATATCAGCTATAGCTTTTACCCGGTGTATTGCGGCCTGTACGAAATCAACTATCACCGTGTTCCGCTGGGTGCAGATTTTCGCCTGAACGTGGAAGACTATCTGCAAGCCAATGGCGGGATCATTTTTCCAAACCCGAATGCACCAACCGGCTGTTTGCTGGGCCTGGATAAAATCGAATTCCTGCTGCAACACAATCGCGATTCTGTGGTGGTGGTGGATGAAGCCTACGTGGATTTTGGCGGCAAGACGGCGATCAGCCTGATCAGTCGCTACCCCAATCTGCTGGTGATACATACGCTATCCAAATCACGTTCACTGGCCGGGCTGCGAGTGGGCTTTGCGGCTGGCCATCCTGATCTGATTGCCGGGTTGAACCGTGTCAAGAACAGTTTCAACTGCTATCCGCTGGACAAGCTGGCTGTCGCCGGTGCCATAGCCTCGTTTGCAGATGAAGCGTATTTTCAACAAAGCTGCAATGCGGTCATCGCCAGCCGTGAGCGGCTTAGCAGCAGCCTCACAGAACTGGGTTTTGAGGTCTTACCTTCGGCAGCAAATTTTATTTTTGTGCGACATCCGCAACGCGATGCACAGCAACTGGCACTGGCTTTGCGCGCATCTGGCATCGTTGTGCGACATTTTAAGCAAGAACGTATCAGCGATTTTTTACGCATTTCCATCGGTACCGATGTCGAATGCGAGGCGCTGGTGTCAGCACTGAAGATACTGTTGCAAGCTTAGCTATTCGGGCCAGATCGACAACACCAGCTCTTCGATATTCTCAGGGTCGCCAATTTTCTTTTTGGCGTCCGCCCAGCTGGGTGGTGAAGGCACGGTTTTTTTGGTGTGCACGGCGGTATCTATCGCCATCTTGATGCCAAATACCAGGATGCCGCTGTTTACCTCTACCGGCGGTAATTTCTGTACCAATTCATAGATCTGGTTGTCATAATATTCATGCACGGCTGGCGTCATGTCCAGCCAGGATGTGACTGCGCCGTCAGAGCGTATGGCGACCACCAGATAGCCGGCGCTTTCCGGCATTTTGACTTTTTTCAGCGCCTTGTAGATCTGTGTCTGCAAGGCCCGGGTATAGCGGCCAAAGCTGTCCACATTGATACCTTTTTGTTCCAGCTGTTTTTGTGACTGAAAAAAATAGATGGAGTCAAAACGGGTTTCTGCTGCTTGCGTCAGCGCGGAAAAACAGAATAGTAGGATGGCCAGCAGCAGTTTCATACCTACCTCATTTCGTGACGAAGACACCGGCACTGCGATTTTTTTGTACATTGTCCCACGCAAATACCTTGCCGTTCATGGCTACATGCACGCCGGCTGGCAACAATTGCGCCGCGCTGCAGGCAAACCCCAGGTTGAAGAAGGCATCAGAATTGGCAATTTCGTAAGGAATCATGGCACCGGTGAAAACGATGGTCTTGCCCAGCTTGGCTGCACCCAGCACTTCGGCGGTTTCACGCATGGTGTCGGTACCGTGGATGATGACGATGGCATCTTCGGCGGCATTCTGGCAAGCCTGCAAGACTGTCTGGCGATGGGTATCGTCCATATCCAGCGAATCCACCAGCATGCAGACTTCCAGCGCCACCGGGATAGTCAGACGGGCGCGTTGCAGCACCTCGGGCAGGTGGCTATCTGCGAAGCTGAGCTTGCCTGCCAGTTCGTCATAATGTTTATCGAAAGTGCCGCCTGTGGCGATAATGCGCAGGGTCATGATATTGTCTCTGAATAGTCGTGGTTGATTTGTTGTACATTGTAACGCGGCAGACACCTGCATGAAAACTCCGTGCTCAGTTGCTACCTCAGTTGCCAACTAACTGCTACACTAAGAACCAGTTTACGATCTTAGGCGTCCAAAACGAAACACTACTGCAAGCAGCCATTGCTTGCAGATACATTGTGAATACTTTGTTGATATATGAAAGCCATCGCTCCGGGAACCGTCATTTTTCATCGCCATCGTGGCTATGGCGTGCTGACCTCCGTCAATTTATTGACTGGCTGGGTAGCTGCCCGCTTTGGTGACGAAAAACGCACACTGGACCTGAACCTGTCCACGGATGAAGTCCAGCATGCGGATGGTGAAGCCATCCTGTTTCGCCGTTCACCACCAGAACGCATGCCGCATGCGCGCCTGATGGCAATGGTGAAAGAATTGCATGCCGCAGGTTACCAAAAATTGTATCTGTATAGCTGGCCCAAGCCTTCCGGCCTGCATTGGCGCTGGCAGTTATTCACAGGGCCACGCAACTGGATGCAAAGACCCTGGCGCGAAGGCTGGTATGGCTCGGGGGCGGATTACAATTTCAATCCCGTGATGGGCTGGGGCGATGCCCCCGGTGCCAGCACCGCCGAACTGATCGAGGCATTTGCTCGCTTTGACCCAGCCGGACTGGCGCAGGCCCTGGGCCAGGATGAAGACCATGCCGCCTGGTTTGCCGGGGTCTGTGATGTCTTGCTACCCAATTATGCCTACAGCCTGGGGGCAGATACGCCCGGACATCCGTTGCCCCTGTATTTGCCGGTGATCGCCGTACGCCAGCGCCTGCCGGAACGCGAAGAACAATTACCCTATCCACCCGGCTGGGAACGTACCTGGAGCCCGGACAGCCTGCAACGCCGGTATCAGCAAAGAAGCACCGTCAGGCATGACGTGATCCCCACAGGCTGGCACCTGCCGCTGGAATTCTGATATTCTGATCAACGCTGCTCACCTGCGCCGCTATTTACTGCGTCTGGGCAGGCTTCAGCAGGTATCCGCCATAGGCAAACACTTCACGCACCAGTGAATACGCATCCCTGGCTTCAAAATAATCGGCGTGCACATGCGCCTGGCTGGGCAAGCCGAATTTTTTCATCGCCAGTTGAAAACGGGCGAGATGGAAGAACTGACTAACCAGCACGGCAGAAGTCCAGCCTTTTTGTTTCATCAGGCTGGCAGCAAAGCGCGCTGTTTCCAGGGTGTTGATGCCGTGGCTGTCGGTATAAATGGCGGCGGCTGGCACGCCATGCGCGAGCAGGTAGTTTTGCATGACTTTCGCCTCGTCATGGCCTTCTCCACCTTGTGCGCCACTGACCAGTATGGCTTTGCAGCGGCCATCGACAAATAGCTTAAGGGCCGCATCCAGCCTGGCTTGCAGGCGTTTTGAAGGGGTTCCATCCGGGTGGACGGTATTGCCGGGCACAATCGCCAGGTCGGTACGGGTCAGCCTGTCATTCAGGCCATACAGGCTGATAGCTGACATAGCCAGCAAAAAACCCAGCAACAGGATCAGGGCCAGCCAGATGACCATACGTTTCAAAGAAACAGACATACGAATCCAGACGGGTAAATACCAATACGGCAAACCAGCTGATTGTACAGGCTGCAAGGCAGTCGGCATTTAACCGCCAGCACACTGTGCTTTACCTGTCAGCCTGATAACGCAGACTCCACCCTGCTTTCGCGCAAATGCATCCAGGTGCTGAAGGCATCGGCCGCTATCGGCTTGCAGAAATAATAGCCTTGCGCCATATCACAGCCCATGGCTTGCAACTGCTGCTCGGTCTGCCTGGCTTCCACGCCTTCGGCGACCACACGCAGATGCAGTTGGTGGGCCAGTTGTATGCAGGAATCCACCACGGCATAGCTGCCGGAATCTGTGCATAAGCTGTGGATAAGTTCATGGTCTATTTTCAATTCACTGATCGCCAGGTCTTTCAGTTGCGACAATGGCAAATAACCGCTACCAAAGTCATCGACAGACAGGCGAAAACCCATGCCATGCAGGCTGCGCAGGGTTTCCATGGCGATGTCGGTGGTGTCGGCAAACGCGCTTTCGGTCAGTTCCAGCACCACATAGTCGGGTGGCACGGCAAATTCATCCAGCAAGCGGCGTATGTCGGCCACCAGTTCCGGGTCACAGATACTGCGTACCGACAGGTTGATGGCGATACTGATATCCAGGCCGGCATCACGCCACACCAGCCACTGGCGGAACGCGGCGCGCATCACCCACAGGTTGAGCGGTTTGATGAGGCCGGATTTTTCTGCGACGGGGATAAATTCCGTCGGCGACATATCGCCCACCAGCGCATCAGTCCACCTGAGCAGGGCCTCGGCACCGACCACGCTGCCGGTCAGCATATCGATCTGCGGCTGGTAATGCAGGCTCAATTCGGCTTTGTGCAGCGCATCGCGCAATTGCCCGCACAGTAGGTGCTGACGCAAGAATTGCTGTTCAAGTTTTTCTTCATAGAAAGCCAGTTTCATATGCGCAAACTGCGCATGCAATAAAGCTTGCGCGGCTTTTTTCAGCAGGTTTTCAGCATCGACGGCATGCAGGGGATAACTGGCGATGCCTATGGTGTGATCTACCTCCAGCGCATAGTCACTGACTTTGTATTCCAGCCGGAAGGCCAGGATTTCCCGGATGATATCGGTGGCATTGATATCTTGCGCATGCTGGCGATAAATACAGATAAATTCATCACGCCTGGTTCGCGCGAACAATCCGCGCGAACCTACGGTCGCCATCATGGTGCCGACGATGGAACAGATCAGCTTGTCGCTGGCTTCAGCACCGATGATATTGGTGGTTTCAAACATCTTTTTAAGACGAATGTTAATCACCAGCAAGCTGTGCCCACGCTCATGTGCGGCAACAATTTCTTGCGTCAGTATATCGGGCAGGGCCAGGCCATTCGGCAAGCCGGTAACGGCATCCTGATAAGCGGTCTGCTGCAGCTGTTCCAGGCAGACTTGGGGCTTGGCCTGGCCAGCCTGTTCACTGGCACGCAATTTTCCTTCATATTGCGTGCGACTATGATTCAGGCCCAATGCAATGCAGGTATAAAACAGCAAGGCCGCAATCATCTGTTCGGCAAACTGGTCTGCATAATGGAAGGCGTAAGGCCCATCCCCATCCAGCTTGAAAATCAAGATCATTGCGCCCAGCCAGCACAGGCTCCACTGCAAGCCCCTGGTCTGCCCCTTGAGCCATAAGGCCAGGAAAGGGAAACTGAATGTCCACAGCACGCCGCTACCCTGGTGGCCACCAAAATAGCCCAGTGTCAGCGTGGTCACCATGGCATACAGCAGGATGATGGATTCGGCGTGGCTGAGTTTGTCATCGCGGCCGGACAAGATAAACGCCGGTACCAGCAAAAAAATCGTCAGGCAGGCTTCGATCAGCCACAGCACTGGATAAGCCGATTGCAGATAACTGACCAGCGTCAGGATCAGGGTGACAGGCAAGAGCAAGGCAATCACGATTCTGACATAGCGCCGCCGGTCAACATGGCTGGACACATCTTTGCTGACCAATCCCAGCATGGCTTTCAGCATGGGAGAATGCAACACATAAGGTCTCATCGTCAGGTTCTCCTTCCAATTATCCAGACCAAGGCCGGTGCTTAATTTTCAGCAATGTTTTGCTGGTAGCCCCAGCGTTCCCTTGCTGGCAATCGTCGGGCACAGCCGCAAGCACCCGAAATGCCAGGCAATGTTCAGCAGTTTAGTGTATTTTTTGTAAAGTTAAAGTATTTACAATATTATTTTTTAAATATTTTTTACAATTGTGCAGAAGCATGTTACCCGGCATGGTTTTCACATGCCGCGGTGGCAAGAACAGCGCTAGTCTGACTGAATTGACTGGGCCTCGTATGCAGGCAAATCACGAAGGTAAAAGCAGATTGGCAGGCTTGCCTGCAGCAAAATCCAGAATATTCTGGAACGCTGCGCCGAAATACAGCTCATAGCTGGCCTGTTCCACATAACCCAGATGCGGGGTGGCCAATACGTTTTCGCGGTGTAATAGTGGATGGTCTGGTGCCACAGGCTCGCTTTCAAAGACATCGATGGCGGCAAAGCCGGGGTGGCCGGCATCCAGCGCGGCTTCCAGCGCACCGGGCGGCAGCAATTCGGCACGGCTGGTGTTGACCAGCAAGGCATCGCTTTTCATCAGGGCCAGGTCGGCCAGGCTGACGATGCCTTTGGTGGCATCATTCAAGCGCAGGTGCAGGCTGATGATGTCGCACCCGGCAAAGAAGGCTTCTTTTGATTCGGCCACCAGCAATCCATCCTGGGCCGCCTGGGCCCGGCTCGGTTCACGCCCCCAGACCATGACTTGCATGCCAAACGCTTTGGCGTAGCCGCTGATGATCTTGCCTATCTTGCCATAACCCCAGATGCCCAGCGTGCGCTTCTTCAATACCCGGCCCAACCGGTTATTCGCTGCTTCCAGTGAAGAGGTCTGCCATACGCCCTCTTGCAAAAGCTGGGCATAATTCGGCAGCCTGCGCCAGGCCGCCATGATCAGCCCCCAGGTCAATTCTGCCGGCGCAGTCGGGTCCCCCACGCCTTCGGCAATGGCGATACCGCATTCATGAGCTGCGGCGATATCGATATTGCCAGCCACTTTGCCGGTTTGTGAAATAAGCTTCAGATTTGGTAATTTTTGTAGTAATGGCTTGCTCAGGCGTGTTCGCTCACGTATCAGTACGACGGCATCAAACGCCGCCAGCCGTATTGCCAGTTGCCCCACCCCCACGGCGGTATTATTGAAGACCTTGACCTCATGTTCGTGCAGCAGGCTAAAGCAGGGTAAATGGCGGACTACGTCCTGATAATCATCCAAAACGGCAATTTTCATGGTTTTTCCTCACGGCTGAAATAAGTTTTAAATGTATCAATTGATGGACAAAGCATAAGCTGGATTGCCAATTTTTTCAGGCCCCAGGGGATGCATGAAAACATATTGTGAAGCGGCTGAAAAATCTTCACTTTCATAAAACGTAAAACAATGATAATGAAACTGACGCAAAATTCGCCTCAAGCCAGACTCGCGTGTACAATGCTTGCCTACGTAGCTTTTTGATTCTTCCGCCCCGCGCCATTCTGCCGGGCGCAAGCCAGGAGCCAAGACACCCTCTTGTCTTCGTATTATCCGACAGAACCGCCGCTATGGTGTCCGCCTTGCTTGAACGCTTCCTGCGATCGCATCGCCACATTCCAACGACGATCCTGCCGTGCCGCTACACCGGTTTTTTTATTGAAATGGCATTGGAGGTAGTATCGTGAATCAACCCATCATGCAAGGCGTGACAGCATTGAATGCACCCGCTTACGTGAAACATCAGAAATTGATCAACTGGATCGCCGACATGGCGGCCCTGACCAAACCTGACAACATTTACTGGTGTGACGGCTCGCATGAAGAGTACGACCGTCTGTGCACCCAGATGGTTGCCGCTGGCACCATGAAAAAACTGAATGAAGCCAAACGCCCCAACAGCTATCTGGCCTGTTCTGACCCTTCTGACGTGGCACGCGTCGAAGACCGTACTTATATCTGCTCGGCCAACAAGGAAGATGCGGGTCCAACCAATAACTGGATGGCACCGGCAGAAATGCGCGCTACCCTGAACCCGCTGTTTGATGGCTGCATGCGTGGTCGGACCATGTATGTCGTGCCGTTTTCCATGGGTCCGCTGGGTTCGCCTATCGCCCATATCGGCGTCGAACTGTCTGATTCCCCTTACGTTGCTGTCAACATGCGCATCATGACGCGTATGGGCCAGGCTGTGTATAACGTACTGGGCACGGATGGTGATTTCGTCCCCTGCGTACATACTGTAGGCGCACCGCTGGCTGCCGGCCAGGCGGATGTCGCATGGCCATGCAATAACACCAAATACATCGTGCATTACCCTGAAACCCGCGAAATCTGGTCTTTTGGTTCTGGTTATGGTGGCAATGCCTTGCTGGGCAAGAAATGCTTTGCACTGCGTATCGCGTCCACCATGGGCCGTGACCAGGGCTGGCTGGCTGAGCACATGCTGATCCTGGGTGTAGAGTCGCCGGAAGGTAAAAAGCATTATGTGGCAGCGGCTTTCCCGTCAGCTTGCGGCAAGACCAATTTCGCCATGCTGATTCCTGCCATCAAGGGCTGGAAAGTCACTACCATTGGGGATGACATTGCCTGGATCAAACCTGGCCAGGATGGCCGCCTGTATGCGATCAACCCGGAAGCCGGTTATTTTGGCGTGGCACCTGGCACCAACACTGCCACCAATTCCAACTGCATGGCGTCATTGACAGCCAACACCATTTTCACCAATGTCGGTTTGACCGATGATGGCGATGTCTGGTGGGAAGGCATGAGCAAGGAAGCCCCGGCCCACCTGACCGACTGGCAAGGCAAGGACTGGACACCGGAAATAGCCAAAGCAACCGGCCGTAAAGCCGCCCATCCCAACGCCCGTTTCACCGTTGCCGCCACGCAAAATCCAGTCATCGACGCTGCCTGGGATGATCCGGCTGGCGTACCGATCTCAGCCTTCATCTTCGGTGGCCGCCGCTCGACGACCGTGCCGCTGGTGACGGAAGCCCGTAACTGGGTAGAAGGCGTCTACATGGCTGCCACCATGGGTTCGGAAACCACGGCTGCTGCCGTTGGCCAGCAAGGCGTGGTACGCCGTGATCCTTTCGCCATGCTGCCTTTCATGGGCTACAACATGAGCGACTATTTCCAGCACTGGCTGGACATGGGCAAGAAGATCGAAGCTGCAGGCGCAACACAACCTGCGATTTTCTGCGTCAACTGGTTCCGTACAGATGAAAACGGCAAATTTGTCTGGCCAGGTTTTGGCGACAATATGCGCGTCCTGAAATGGATGCTGGAACGCATAGAAGGCCAGGCCACAGGCGTCGAAAACATCTTTGGTGTGACACCGACCTTTAGCGACCTGACCTGGGATGGCCTAGACTTTACCCAAGCCCAGTTCGACACCATCACTTCCATAGACAAAGCCGCCTGGGCTGCAGAACTGACCCTGCACACCGAGCTGTTTGAAAAACTGGCCTACCACCTGCCAGCAGAACTGGAAGCGACCCGCGTTGCCCTGGAAAAACGCCTGACAGCCTGATTTACCCCATCTCCAACAAAAAACGCGACTACGGTCGCGTTTTTTGTTGTTGCCGACAAGTACATCCGGGGGAAATCAGAGAAAAGATAAAGCAAAGTCCTTAAATGGCACATACAGGATACAAAAAAGCCGTCTACAAAGACGGCTTTTTATCAATCACGACCAGATACAGATAGTC
This sequence comes from Undibacterium sp. Ji50W, assembly GCF_049340445.1. Classification (NCBI taxonomy): domain Bacteria; kingdom Pseudomonadati; phylum Pseudomonadota; class Betaproteobacteria; order Burkholderiales; family Oxalobacteraceae; genus Undibacterium; species Undibacterium sp. Ji50W. The sequence goes on from NZ_JBMPOX010000023.1 coordinate 39,837, forward strand.
TAGCGATGTACCGGCAACAAGAGCGGCTTGCGCTTCAAACCACTTTGCGCCGTGGCACGATCAGATACCTGCATGATCGTATTCACACTCAAACCAGCCTGCGGCATATCGCTTGCCGGCAAAGGCTTGCTAAGGCTGCTTGCCAGCCGGTTCACCAACGGCTTGCTGAGATAGGCTACCGGAAAAGCGATGGGCCAGATAGTCAGCCAGGCTTCCATCCAGGCAACAAAAAAGTCCGTGCCGAAACCTACCCACAGCAAACGCATGGCAGCACTGGCAACCAGAGTAACGACGCCGGTCGTCAAAATGGTCGGCAACATGGATGCCAGGCTTTTTGAACCTGCCACTACACGTGGATGGCGGGCAGTCGCTGCCTGAACTGCTGCGACTGACATGCCGGGAAATGCTGAAGAATGTTGCATAAAACTGCGACCGTATTTATTTGATAATTAACTGCAAATTAACCGCGAGCAGCCAGTGCGCGCAATTCGGCAGCCATATTTGGCGATGTACCGTCCAGGTCATTGGCGATGCGGCGGATGGCCAGCATATTGCGCAAATTGCGGCCTGCAGTTTTTTCTTCACGCGTTTTTTTTGGGTTGATCACCAGCAGGGCTGCGCGCAGCATGCCGACCAGCAAAGGCTTGAAAACGATCAACATGGTAGCCAGGATACCCAGACCCAGCAAAGGACGGGCGGAACCGATAACGGTACTGATGGCCAGTTGAGAAACAGGCAAGGCGCTGGCGACTGGAAAGGCAATATTCAGGAAAGACATGATTCACTCCACTTTTTTTCACTTTGTATGTCATCATAATATTGCGGCGCACCATATAAATCTAATTTTGATTTATCATATCAATTATACTTTTCGTGAATAATTGTTTTTATTTCCTGCTGGGAGCAAATAACATGAACTTCCTGACACTGGATTTGAATCTCCTGCGTGTCTTCGATGCCGTCATGATCGAGCAAAACCTGACGCGCGCTGCCGATAAGCTGGCAATGACCCAGCCGGCGGTATCGAATGCGTTGAAACGTCTGCGTCACTCCCTCGGTGATGAACTATTGATACGTACCGCCTATGGCGTGAAACCGACACCACGTGCGGAAACCTTGTGGCCAGCCATACGCCATGCCCTTTCCAGCCTGGAAAGCGCCATCGCACCGACCAGTTTCGATGCCTCTAAAACGCAGATCACTTTCCGCCTGGCAATGGCTGATGCCACGGCTGCGCTGTGGATGCCAACCCTGGTGCGGTCAGTCGAAAAAGAAGCCCCGGGTATCACCATGCGTATGGTGCCGCTGACCACGCGTGAACCGCGCCCCATGCTGATGCGTGGTGATATTGATATTGCCGTCGGCTTTTTCCCTGGTGTAGTGGCCCAACTAACCGGCGGCCAGGGTGCTGCCAACAGTGCAATTCGTCATGAAAGGCTGTATTCCGGCCACTATGTATGTGTCATGCGGCAAGACCATCCGCTGGCAAACAGCACCATCACATTAGACGATTATTGCAATGCAAAACATTTGCTGGTCAGCTTTTCCGGTCGTGCCCATGGCCTGGTGGACGAGGCACTCGGCCAGCTGGGGCGCGAGCGCCGCATATTGCTGACAGTCAATCAATTCTTTACCGGTGGTCGCGTGGTCGCCAATTCTGACTTGCTGACCGTGCTGCCGCATCACCTGATTTCTGCCACCGGCATGACAGATGCCCTGATCTGGAAAGAACTGCCTTTCAAAATGCCCGACGTCCATATCGATATGTTGTGGCATGAAAGGGATGGTCGCAATCCTGCCCATCAGTGGCTGCGCCAAAACCTGGTGAAGATGACACATTCCAACCTGATTCCGGAACTGGGGCATCACATCACACTTGATACCTGAGCAGGTGCAGGCATCGCACCACCCTGGGTCCGGGTGCGGGCTGTAGCAAACAGCCCGCATATCAGCCGCTTAATTAAAATATAAACAGGACTTACGCAAAATTGTCCCAGCAAGGCGCTGCGACGAAGACAGTACTTTAGTACGGCGAGGAGCCGCAACGTAGCTGGGGCGGTTTTGCGTAAGTCCTAATAAATCAGCCATATAAGTAGCAATATATATGGCCCCGACTATTGCCGCCCCACAGAAAACTTGTTAGTCTGAAAGAGGTGACATAAAAACTTCCCCCTCAAGATATCTACAAATCACCGACAACAAGATGCCTGAAGCCCGCGCTACCTTGGTTCGATTTCTGCAATGGCTAGTGCTGTGCTTTTGCGTCGTGGCCAGCAATGTGCATGCCGTACCGTTGAGCCTGAACGGCGACACCGGCAAGCTGGCGCTGGTTTCGCAGTTTCAACTGTTCGAAGATAAAAGCGGCCGTTTGGGTATCACCGACATCCTGCAGCCAGAAATGGCCAGCCAGTTCCGACCGCTGCGTGGCAATCTTAGCGCCTCTTACTCAAACTCTGCCTACTGGCTACGCCTGGATTTGCAAAGAGCCAGCCCCAGCATCGGCCAACAATGGCTGATGGAACTGACGCCCGTCATGCTGGATGATATCCGCCTGTATCACCCCAGAGCCGATGGCAGCATAGAAACCCATCGTGCTGGCGACCACATGCCTTTTTCTGCGCTGGAAATCCGCCATCACTTCCCCATATTCCTGCTCAACCTGCCGGATACCAGCGCCAATGTCGTGTATCTGCGGATACAAAGTACCAGTGCAGTCTTCCTGCGTGCCACCCTGTGGACACCACAGACCTTTGTCGAGGAATCAAATTTCATCTCGAATATGATGGGCGTGTATTACGGCATCATGCTGGCGATGATCGTCTACAACCTGTTATTGGTGATCACGCATCATGAGCGGTCCATGATGTATTACCTGTTGTTGTCTTTGCTTACCCTGATTGCCGGCATGAGCCTGAACGGCCATATCGGCATGTATTTCGCCCCCAACTGGCCATGGCTGGTGGACATATTGCCGGGACTGGTCTCACCGCTGATCGTGCTGGCAGCATCGCTGTTTATTTCCAGCTTCCTCAAACTGCGCGACAAAATGCCGTGCGTGCACTGGTTCTTTGTCTTCATCCAAATCTTCTGTAGCGTAGCCGCCATCGCGGTACTGACCGGGTATAACCATGTGGTCGCACCTTTTGTACAATCACTGGGCTTGCTACAGATGCTGGCGATATTGCCTGTCTGCCTGCTGGTTGGCATGCGCGGCTACCGCCCCGGTTATATCGTCTTCATGGCCTCCATGACCTGGATCGCCGGCGTCTTGCTGGTGGCGATGCGCAATCTGGGACTGATAGAACCTAGCTGGATGACTGACTATGGCTTCCAGGTCGGTTCTGCGGCGGAAGTGATCTTGCTGGCCCTGGCCCAGGCCGACCATATCAGTCTGATGAAAAAGGAAAACGCCAACAACCAGGCAAAATTGCTGGAAGTTTCGCAACGTGCCGAACAGGAACTCGATGCCAAGGTCAGGCAACGTACCGAAGAACTGGCCGATGCCGTGGCCCGCCTGCAAAAACTGGACAAGGAAAAAAATGATTTCCTGGGGATTGCCGCACATGACCTGAAAAACCCGCTGACCAGCATCATAGGCATGAGCGATCTGCTGCGCAAACTGTACCAGGCCATGCCAGAACCGCAACGCCAGCATTATCTGGAGCGCATCAGCTATAGCGGTCAGCGCATGATGCGCATTATCAGCAATCTGCTGGATGTGAATGCCATGGATACCGGCCACCTGAACCTCAAGCTGCAAAATCTGGACTTGAGCAAGGTCTTGCATGATGCCATGCAACAATATGAAGAAATGCTGAAAGCCAAAGACCTGCTGCTGGTCAAGCAGGTACAGGACAGTGTGATGGTACACGCCGACCTGGATGCCTGCGTGCAAATCATTGACAACCTGGTCTCCAATGCGATCAAGTATTCACCGCTGGGCCGGCATATATGGCTCAGCGTCAGGGCTGAGCGAGGCATGGGCATATTCCAGGTACGGGATGAAGGCCCGGGTCTGTCGGCAGAAGACCAGTTACACCTGTTTGAAAAATTCTCGCGCCTGTCCAGCTTGCCGACTGCCGGTGAACATTCCACCGGCCTTGGCCTGTCCATCGTCAAGAAACTCAGTGAAGCCTGTGGCGGCAGCGTCCATTGCGCCAGCGAAGCCGGACAGGGCTGCACCTTCACCATAGAACTGCCACTGGCGGCAACGCAAAACCACGACCATTAACGGACCAACAGCATCGGCTACATCGCTTACAATCGCAAGTATTCCCTCATTTCTGCATTTATCTATGTTTACAGGCATCGTTCAGGGCATCGCCCGTATCGCACAACTCAGTGACAAAACCGGCTTGCGGACTTACCAGCTGGAATTTCCTTCCGGTTTCTGCAAAGACCTGGAAATTGGTGCCAGCGTCGCCGTTGATGGCGTCTGCCTGACGGTAACTGCCCTGCATGGCGACAACGCAGCCGAATTCGACGTCATGCAGCAAAGCCTGGCTGTCACCACCCTGGGAGAATACCAGGCCGAGGGCCGGGTCAATGTAGAACGTGCCGCCAAGGATGGTGCAGAAATCGGTGGCCACCCCTTATCTGGCCATATCGACTTCAAGGCCCATATCGCCCAGATACGTGAGCTGGAAAATAATTACGTGATACGCATCGCCGTCCCACCAGAATGGTTGCGCTATATCTTTGCCAAAGGCTATATCGCCATCAACGGTGCCAGCCTGACCATCGCAGAAGTAAACCGTGAAGAAGGCTGGTTTGAAGTCTGGCTGATCCCGGAAACCCTGCGCATGACCGTCTTTGCCGACAAGAAAACCGGTGCCAGCCTGAATATAGAAATTGAACGAACCACGCAAGTCGTGGTCGATACCGTACGCAGCATGCTGGCAGAAACCCTGGGACCACTGCTACCGGCACTGGAAAGTCTGCTGGCACAGCAAGGCAAGGATCTGGGGCAGATCAACCAAACCACGCTGCCACCACACAAAAAGCCTTGAATTAACAACTAAACCAGCAGGTCGCCGCATCAGCCCCAACATTGATAAAGGATAGCCATGCTCACAGCCGCAACGGATCAAGCCATCGCCGCCATACAAGACTGCATGCAGCAATGGCAAGCTGCCACGGCAGCTGGCGACGTCGACAAGTTGCTGGATCTGATGGATGAAGAGGTGGTGTTTCTGGTGGCTGGCAATACGCCCATGAAAGGCCGCCAGCAGTTTGCCCAGAACCTGCAGGCGGTATTACAGACTCACAGCATCGCTTCCCGTTCCGACCTCCAGGAAATCGTCGTGCAGGCTGATCTCGCTTACAGCTGGGCCTATCTGCAAGTCAGCATCAGCCCCAGACTGGGTGGCCAGCCCATACTGCGCAGCGGCAATGTCCTGAGCATCTGGCGTCTGCAGGCAAATGGCAAATGGCGCATCTGCCGCGATGCCAATCTGCTGACACTGGAACCCCCTGCCACGCCGGGAGCCTGATTATGGGCGCGCTATCCAGCTTCTTATTCAACAGCTTATCCACAAGCTTATCCACATACTTACGCACATACTTGTCTACAGGTTTATCCACAAACTTATGCACAGGCATTTGTGTAACTTTATTGACTGGCTTTTCAACATCATGCCTGGCACAAAACATTGATGCACCGAATGTCGTCCCCATCACGGCCCAACTGACCAGCTCTGGCCAGCCCACGGCCAAAGCGCTGGAAGGCCTGGCTGCACAAGGCTATGAGGCCGTCATCTATCTGGCCCCACCAAATGTATCTGACGCCGTGCGGGAAGAGCACCTGATCATTGGTCGCCAGAACCTGGTCTTTGTGAATATCCCCATCGTTTTCAACAAGCCCACCGTCACAGACTACGAGACCTTTGCCGCCATCCTGCAAGGCCTGGGAAATAAAAAGGTCCTGGTGCACTGCCAGGTGAATATGCGCGCATCCACCATGGTCTTCTTGTACCGCGTCGTGGTCGGCAAGGAAGACCCGCGTCTGGCCTATGAAGCCGTCAGCAAGGTCTGGGTACCCAACGGACCGTGGAAACAACTGATGCTGGATGTCTTGCAAAAGCATCAGATCAGTTTTGAGCCGTATTGAGATTATTTTCTGTACTGAATCGCCGATAAACACGGCTGCGACCAGCCTTGCTCGTCGCAAATTTCTCCGGTAATCATGCACTGCTGAATCTACCCCGCCGCCTTCCTGAAGATCCCGCGCAATAGTCTGTTGTATTTCATACCCCGGAAGAAATCGTAACACCGGAAGGTATCGTAACGAGTAGAAATATTGCCAACGGCCGTGCCATAATCATCGTACAAAATTTTAGCAATTCATTTTGTACCACCGATCCAATCAAGGAAGCCAAATGCAAAGCAAATCGTTCAAAATGGCGATGTTGTTCGCCTTATTCATCGCTATCATAGGCGGCGCATACTTGTACAAAAACAAGAGCCCGGGCGCGCCTGATACGGTTGGCAGTCTGGTTGGCAGCCTGGTTGGCGACCCGGTGGTCAATGATGATCCGAACGCGCCGCTTACCCTGGTGGATGCAGCAGACCGTGGCCTCGATGGTGCGCCGGCACTGGCGCTGACCTTCAGCATTCCACTCGACAGCAGCAAGACCTATGAAAAATACCTGCAGGTATTCGAGATGCCCCTCTCGGCAGCAGATCTGAAAAAAGCCGAGACCAACAATAACAATGATGAAGACAATGGCTATGACGACGATGGTCAGCCCAAAAAGGGCAAGGTCAGCACGGTCAGTACCAAGGCTGAAGACACCGACAGCAAGGGCGGAAAGCCAGTAGCCGGGGCCTGGGTGGTTGGTGAAAATCCACGTCTTTTGTACTTCCCGCACATCAAGCCACAAACCCGTTATGTCATCCAGGTGCAGACTGGCCTGCCTGCGCGCAATGGCAAAACCCTGGGCAGTGAGGCGCGCTATTCTATCGTCTCTGCACCGGTTTCCCCTTCCTATTATTTCGCCAGTAACGGCATGGTGTTACCAGCCAAGCAAAATGGTGGCCTGCCTGTTGTCACCGTGAATGTACCGGAAGTGGACGTGCAATTCCTGCGGGTGAAAAATGACCAGTTGCCGCGCTTCCTTGACAGTGTCATCAATGGCAAACCCAAAAAAGCGGATGCGGTAAAAACCGAAGGCGAAGAGGGCGAAGGTGAGAATGATTATAACTACGACTGGCGGCGTAGCAGCCTGAAAGGTGCGGTTCAGGTTTACCAGCTCGATGAATTGCGCAAGATGTCAGACAGCGTCTATCTGGGTCGCTTCATGACCGAGCAAAAAGCCAACAAGCGCAGTGTCACCTATATCTCGGTGGAAGATATCAAGGAACTCAAGGACCCCGGTGTTTACGTCGCCGTCATGAGCCAGCCCGGCCGTTTCCGCTATGAATACCAGACCACTTATTTCTATGTATCCGACCTTGGCCTGCATACACATCTGTATGACAAGTCTGCCGATGCCTTTGTCAGTTCACTGACTGATGGCAAAGCTGTCAGCGGCGTCGAAGTATCCTGGATGGATGAAGCAGGCAAGGTCCTGGCCAAGTCCGAAACCGATGGCGATGGTCACGTCACTTTTGCCGAGCAACCAAAGACTGCCAAGGTCTTGATGGCACGCAAGGGTGAGCAGATTTCTGTGCTGGCATTGAAAGAACCGGCACTCGACTTGTCTGAATACGACATCACTGGGGCGCCCTACAAGGCGACGCGTCTGTTTGCCTATTCTGGCCGCAATCTATATCGTCCTGGTGAACAATTTGATGTGTCGGTGCTGGCCCGCGATGCCGATGGCCGCGCTGTGCCTGCCAAGGCCATACAGGCCAGACTGAAACGTCCAGATGGCAAGGATCAGTTCACCGCCACCTGGCGGCCAGACCAGCGCTTTGGCGGTTATCTGGTCAAGCGCCTGGAATTGCCAGCTGATGCACCTACCGGTTTCTGGACCCTGGAATTGCGGGCAGACCCGGCTGATAAAATACCCGGCACGGTATTCCGCTTCGGTGTAGAAGAATTCCTGCCAGAACGCATGAAGCTGGACCTCAGCAGCAAGCTGGCAACGCTGGCGGCTGACAGTGACTACAGTGTTGATGTGGTCGGTAATTATCTGTATGGCGCGCCGGCAGCAGGTAACCGCCTGCTCGGTGTGGCCCAGTTTGAACGCAATAAAAATCCGCTGGCCAAACAATACCCAGGTTTTGAATTTGGCGACGTCACTGAAAACGAAGCCAAGACCCGTACTGAACTGGAAGAAAGCAAGCTTGATGATGAAGGCAAGGCCTCGGTCGATGTTGACCTCTCGCCTATAGCAAAACGTCGTTCACCCTTCACCGTACGCACTACCCTGAGCCTGCTGGAAAGCGGTGGCCGCCCTGTCGTGCGCAGTATGGAAAGAGTCGTCTGGCCTGCCCCGGTGCTGGTCGGTCTGCGCCCTATGTTCACGGGTGAATATGCGCCTGAAGGCAGTCCGGTAGAATTTGAAGTCATACGCTCGGACAAGGATGGCAAATTACAGGCTTCACCGACTTTGCCGGTACGCCTGTTCCGTGAAGACCGCAATTATTACTGGCGCTTTGAAGACCAGCGCGGCTGGCAGTCTGGCTTTACTGAAACCGATGAGCTGGTAGAAACCGCCGCTGTTGCCGTGCCCGCCAATGGTCGTGGCAAATTACGCCTGCCAGTGCGTTATGGCCGTTACAGACTGGAAGTGCTGGACCCCGACACCAAGATGCAGGCTGTCTATCGCTTCTATGTAGGCTGGAGTGCACACAGTGATGAAAGCCAGGGTGTGCGTCCTGACAAGGTCGCCATGAAGCTGGATAAGCCTGTCTATAAAGATGGTGAGACAGCACGTCTGACGATTACCCCGCCGCACAAGGGCGAAGCACTGATCACGGTCGAAGGTGACAAGACCCTGTGGGTAAAACGCATGTCTGTCGGTGCCGATGCAACGACGATCGATATCCCGCTCAACAAGGACTGGAAACGCCACGACCTGTATGTCTCTGCCGTGGTACTACGCCCTGGCAATGAGGGCGACAAGGTGACGCCGGCGCGTGCACTGGGCTTGGCGCATATCCCGCTGGACAGGGCAGACCGCAAATTTGCCGTGACCATGGAAGCACCCGTCAAAGTGCTGCCTGACAGTACCGTCAAAGTAAAAATCAAGGTGCCAGAAGCCAAGGGCCAGAAAACCACAGTGACCTTGTCGGCAGTGGATGTAGGTATCCTGAATATCACCAAGTTTGTGTCGCCTGACCCACATGCCTTCTTCTTTGCCAAATTGCGTTATGGCTCTGACCAGCATGACATCTATGGCCGTCTCATAGAAAAAATGCAGGGGCAAAAAGGTAAACTGAAATTTGGTGGTGACACCACGCCCAAAGCGACCAAGAGCTTGCCGAAGAAAGTGAAACTCATCGACATCTTCAGCGGCCCGGTACAACTAAATGAGCAGGGTGAAGCTGAGATACCGCTGGCCATACCCGACTTCAACGGCACCTTGCGCCTGATGGCTGTAGTGGCTGGTAGCGAACGCTTTGGCGCCAAAGATGCTGAGATGACAGTCGCAGCACCGCTGATTGCCGAGCTGGCGACACCCCGCTTCCTGTCATTTGGTGACACTGCCATCGTCGCACTGGATTTGCACAATCTGTCAGGGGCAGGGCAAAGCCTGAAAGTCAGCGTCAATGGCGGCGAAGCCCTGAAGCTGACAGAAGCCGAACGCAGCCTGAGCCTGAAAAACCAGGAAAAACGGACCCTGCGCTTCCCTATCGAAGCCAAGCCGGTACCTGGCTTGCATACCATTACCGTCAACATCAGCGGCTCTGGCATCAAGATGGAAAGAAGCTTTGCACTTACCGTGCAGGCACCGACGCCACAAACTCTGATCACCAAGCGCTTTACGGTTAAAGCCGGTGAATCGCTGGATCTCAGGGAAGCTGACCTGGCAGGCTTGCACAAGGCATCCTTGCTGGCGCACATGGTCGTATCGAACAAGGCACCTATCGATATCCGCGCCGCCATCCAGGGGTTGTTAACTTACCCGTATGGCTGTGCCGAGCAAACTACCAGCACCGCATACCCGCACGTATTCGTTGATGAAGAAGCCGCCAAACGCTTTGGACTCAAGCCTTATACACGCGAGCAAAGGGTAGAAATGCTGGACAAGGCCATCGCCCGCCTGGCAACCATGCAGGCACCGAACGGCGGGTTCAGCCTGTGGGGCAATGTATCTGAGTATGAGTACTGGTTGTCAGCCTATGTCACCGGCTTTTTGGTGGATGCACGTGAGCAAGGCTTCGGTGTGCCGGATGCCATGTATAACAAGGCGCTGGATTTCCTCCTGCGCGGTTTGCAGGAAGGTGTAGCACGCCTGCCAGCCACAGCTTCAGCTACACCCGCCTCAACAGCCGCAGCAACGACCAATGGCACTGGTCTGTGGGAAGAAAACCGCGTGCGTGACAATGGCCGCTTTAGTGTACTGGCAGCAGGTGCGTATGTACTGTCACGCCAGAACAAAGCACCGCTGGCCACCTTGCGCCAGATGCATGATGCGCGTGGCAATGCGCAATCCGGCCTGGGCCTGATACAACTGGGCATCGCCCTGAAGCAAATGGGGGACAAGGCACGCAGCGATGCGGCCCTGGCCGAGGGTGTCAAGAAAGGCCGTGACAATGGTTACTGGTGGTATGACTACGGCAGCAACCTGCGCGACGCTGCCCTGTCCTATGCCTTGCTGGACAGACACCAGATCACGCTGGCTGGTCGCGATAACCTGATCGGTGTCATTGCCAACGAAATGGAGAAACATCGCTACTACAGCACCCAGGAAAAACTCGCCCTGTTCCTGGTAGGCCGCTCTTACAGCACTGGTGAAACAGCGCCATGGACAGGCTCTTTGGCCATTGCTGGCAAGACTGATGAATTGTCAGCCAAAGCTACGCTGTTCCGTGAATTGCAAGCCAGTGAATTGGCTGCCGGTGTCAAACTCAGCAATGGCAGCAAAGACAATCTGTATGTGGAATTGTCAGTGAGCGGCAACCTGGTCAAGCTGCCACCTGCAAAGAGTGACGTGATAGAACTCAGCCGCAAGATGTATGCACCGGATGGTTCAGAAATCGGTAACCGTGCCTTGAAGGTCGGCGAGACCATCATCATGCGCATCACCGCCCGCAGCCGCAACGCCATGGGCACAGGCATGATCGTCGACCGCATCCCGGCTGGCCTGGAAATCGAGAATACGAATATCGTCCAGGGCGAACAGATGAATGCCGTCACGATAGACAAACTCAACCCTGCCGAAGTCATGCAAGACCCGCGCATCAAACACGTCGAGTTCCGTGATGACAGGTTTGTAGCAGCAGTACGCATGGACTGGAATGTGCTGAACCTGTTCTACCGCGTGCGGGTAGTGACACCTGGTAAATTCGTCATCCCGCCGCTGTATGCGGAAGATATGTACAGGCCGGATTTGTATGGGCAAACGGGAGGGGCGGATGTGTTGACTGTGGTGGAGAGTGGGAAGTAGCGAACATTAAGTAGGTTGGGCTACGCCTCATCAGCCCAACACTGGGCGCTTGATAAAGTAATTCGTTTATCAATGCCTGATTTAAAACCTCTCACCACAGAGGCACGGAGACACAGAGAAAAACGGAGAAGTGCCAGCCGATGAACGGCCATCATAATAACGTCGTGCCAGCGCAAGCTGGAACCTAGTGACGTTTGTTGCATGGCCGTACTTTGATTTAAGCGATTGCCCTTCGCAGATACAAGCCGGGTCTCGGCCCGGCGACCGAATTCCTTTCTTTGCTTCGCCAAAGAAAGGAATCAAAGAAAGGCGACCGCAGACTTGCCCTTCGGGTGCTTGCGCTGCGCTCCAGCACAATTTGCGCATCACAAAAAATGGGAAGACCCGAAACTCGCTTCGCTCAAACATCGGCTCTTCTGATTCCATTTTCCGTGAAGCACAAATTACATTGTCCCAAGCGGTTGAAGGTCAAAAGCAGAGTCAAAAACAAGACCAAAAACTGGGTAATTTGATCACTATAAAAATAACGCCATATCTCGTTCTTTTATCTTATTTTTCCTGCATACGCTGCTAATAAAGACCTACCCGAATGAAGCTCAATCTCAAGAAGTACACCAGCTTCACTTACCTGCGAAAAACCTTGCTCGCTCACAAAAAAACCTGGGCAGCAATCATCATCGTCGCACTGACTTTCATCATCGCTGACCTCTGCTTCCCCCTGCCCAAACCCGGCCGCGATTCACCCTACGCCATGGTAGTTCTGGCGCGTGACGGCACACCCCTGCGTGCTTTCCCTGATAACGACCACATCTGGCGTCACGCCATCAGCCTGCAAGAAGTTTCGCCCTATTATGTGGATGCATTAACGCAGTATGAAGACCGGGCGTTCTGGTGGCACCCTGGTGTCAACCCACTGGCGCTGACGCGGGCGGCATGGCAGTGGCTGCACAATGGCAAGATAGTGTCCGGTGGCTCCACCATCACCATGCAGGTGGCGCGCATTATTGATCCTACACCACATACCGTGCGTGGCAAGCTCAAACAAATTGCCCGTGCCCTGCAACTGGAAGCGCATTATTCGAAAAAAGAAATTCTCACCCTATACCTGAACTATGCCCCCATGGGCGGCGTGCTGGAAGGTGTGGAAGCAGCAAGTCGCGCCTATCTCGGCAAACCTGCCAGTCGTCTGACACATGCCGAGGCAGCGCTGCTGACAGTGTTGCCGCAATTGCCTTCCGTCTTGCGGCCAGACCGTTATCCACAACGTGCGCAAGTGGCGCGTGACAAGGTGATACACCGCATGGATGGTAACTGGAGCAAGGACATCATCGCCGATGCTTTGACCGAGCCAGTAACAGCGCAGGTCGTTCGTGAACCGCTGCTCGCCCCTTTGCTGGCACTGCGCATGAAGCAGCATGCAAAGCGCACAAAAAGCCAGCAGACTGTGATCCAGACCACGGTTGATACAGCAATCCAGCAAACAGTAGAAACCCTGCTGGCTGACCGCATACGGCAATTGCCACCGCATGTGTCCATGGCCGCCATGGTGATGGACAATGCCACGTTTGAAGTGCTGGGCTATGCCGGTTCGGCTGACTTTAGTGACCGCGATCGTTTCAGCGATGTCGATATGGTACGGGCTGCGCGTTCACCGGGTTCTGCCCTGAAGCCCTTCCTGTATGCATTTGCACTGGATGAAGGACTGATCCATTCAGAATCCTTGTTATCGGATACGCCACAATCGTTCTCCGGTTACCAGCCCGGCAATTTCCAGCAGAATTTCCATGGTCCCGTCAGCGTTTCTGAAGCGCTGGTGAAATCCCTGAATGTGCCAGCAGTGGAAGTATTGGAACAACTGGGTTCTTCCAACTTTGTATCCATGCTCAGGCGTGGTGGCCTGAAACTGGAATTCCCGCGCGGTGCGACTCCGAATCTCAGTGTCATTCTGGGTGGAGCAGGAGCCAAGCTGGAAGACATGGTCGGTGCTTATTCTTCACTGGCACGCAAAGGCATCGCCGCGGTGCCACGCATGACACCAACGGCAGCCCGCAAGGAACAAAGGATGATGAGTGAAGGTGCCGCCTTCATCGTGCGCGATATACTGGAAACCGGCGGACCTGTTGCACGTGCCGTCGAAGGTAATGGCAGTTACCGCGGCATCGCCTGGAAAACCGGCACCAGCTTTGGTTTTCGTGATGCCTGGGCTGTCGGGGTCAGCAATCGTTACACCATCGGCGTCTGGGTAGGGCGGCCAGATGGCACACCGAATCCCGGCTTCTTTGGGGCAAATGTGGCCGCACCCTTGCTGGTGGATATTTTTACTGCGATACCGGATGGCCGCAGCCCCAGCCCGAACGCCCCACCTGCTTCAGTCAGTCAGGAAAAAATCTGCTGGCCGCTGGGTACACGCGCCAGCGAGCAGCCAGAAAAACTCTGTCCATTGCAGCGCACGGCATGGGTTTTGAATGGTGCAGCACCACCGACTTTTGCTGACCGCCTGAAAACCGCCTCACCAATCTTCACTTACTTTGTCGATAGCCAGAGTGGCTTGCGGGTAGCACCTGAATGCAGTAAACGCCCCATGGAAAAATTGCAGGCTGCACGCTGGCCTTCTTCACTGGAGCCCTGGCTGGACGCCGGCCTGCGCAAGGTCGCCCTGCCACCAGCCTGGGCAGCCGAGTGTGCAGCTATCTACAACGCCGACGAAATCATCAAGATAGTCGGCCTCAGCGATGGCGAAATCCTGCATAGAGCCAGCGACAAGGAGGTACCCAAAGCCCGACTGGAAATTCGTGGCTCACAAGCTGAAATCAGCTGGATGGTGAATGGTCATCTGATAGCAAATAAACTGGCGAACCAGTCACAAATCATAGAATTTCCTGAAGCAGGTCGTTATGATATTACTGCATTTGATGCGTATGGAAGGTATGACAGGATTGCTATCAGCGTGACGCGTTAAATCGACGTCTTCAGATTTATTCTTCATATTTTCTCCATATTTCTGCGCCATCATCGGTTCTGACTGATGGTCCCGTCACTGACTGATGCAAAGGAAGAATATGAAACCACTGTTATCCCTGTCGCGCGCCAGTATCCTACTGGTGATACTGGCACTGAGCAATACCGGGCACGCTCAACCCCAGCCACCTTATGGCGAGCAGAAAAAACCACCTGAGGCCGGCAAGGACGGGCCTCCTCGGCGTGAGCCGCCGCCACAAGCCTATGAAGCCTGCAAGGACAAGAAGGAGGGTGCGGTAGTGCAGATCACTACACCAAGCGAAGGCAAGATTTCAGCGACCTGCACAGCATCACCCAAAGGTCTGTTCGCCCGCCCTGAGCGTCCACCAGGTCCGCCGGGTTCAGCTAGCGCAACTGGCGGACAGGCCAGTGCACCGCCACCTCCTCCTCCGCCACCAAAATAATTTGTCACAGTAAATTATTTCCACACATAGAAAATTTCGATACACAAGGGATTGTAAGAGTAGAATTTCTTATTCTTGCAATCCTGCGCGTGCATTGGAATTAAACTATGAATGAAGAAAAATTAATCCCCGTTTTTGTCCCTGCGCTGGTTGCTATTCTGGTTAATCTGGAAGATAAAAAAGGTAGTCCTTTAAGCTATGAGGAAGTCATAGAAATTCGTGACAATGCCAATGTCATGATGATGGAAAAAACTCATGCTGATGCTCTCAGCGAATCACGTGGCTACGATGATATCGATCCTGAAAACTGCTGGTATGACTGGCAAATGTACAGAAGAGATGCGGGGCGCACACCTGACCTTGACCCCGGTGCAAAAATCGCCTTGACCAATTCAAGTGATGCGCGCATGCAACAAGCTTTTGCAGATGCACAGCAATCCTTGCCGCATTTCCGCAAACTTATCCACGGTAATACGGACAAAGATTTCTTTCCGCTGATCAAAACCAAATTTGTACTTGCCGCCAGCAATATGTTTGTGTGGTTGAGAGTAGTTGAAAACAGCAATACAGGATTCACTGGCGAGTTATTTGAAGTACCCGCAGAGCTACGCGATTATGAAATTGGTGATACTTTCGATGTTGAAGATGCCGCGATAATCGACTGGATGATCAATCACGATGGCACCATGCAGGGTGGCTATACCATCAGGGCCCACAGGGCAACGCTAAACGCAGAAGAGCAAGCGAAGCTGGATACGCATTTGGGTGTCAGTCGTTATCTGTAAAGAGACTAATTCGCCAGACCTGGTCTATGTTGCCTGCTCTGCTTATCAGACTGTGGATAACGCAGATAGTAATTGTCAAACTCAGCTACTTCACGCAAAACAAAGCCGTGGCGAAGGTAAAAACGGTTAGCGTCGCTGTCACGCAAAACTCCAACGTGGATGATCTTTCCCAGTGCGTCGGCTTTTGCCAGCACCAGCTTCATGGCTGCACTGCCAAGACCACGTTGTTGGAAATCTGGATGCAGGTAAAAGTGGTCAAGTAGAAGATCGTCTTCCTGTGGACGTTGTACCAAAAAACCTGCAAGTAAGCCATCCAGCTTGATGAGCCTGGTGTACTCCGCTACAAAATTCCCCAGCAGCCGCTGCCGCGCCCGTTCTGCATCAAAGCGGCCTATTTTTTCCAGGCTGGGGCGCATGGCCAGCACGCACAATTCCGCCAGTTCCACCGCATCTTCAGCTTTTGCAAATTCGAGCTCCAGTTTCACTGCTGACATGCTCCTGCCAAGGTGGTGGCTATGCGCAAGAATCCCTGCTTGCCGACTTTGGGAACATCCCATTTACCATCCAGCGGCACCTTACGCTGATGGGCAATCATCGTCTGCAGATGCGGGATGACCAGTATATATTGTACTGTTTAAACATCTTTTAGAAATCAATCCCTGCTCCTGAAGTCTGATGTGACATGATTAGAACCTGTTTATACATGACTATCTGACAGCGACTTGGTTCACCATGTACAGGATTTGCCTTAGTTTGTTACAAAACCTGGCCTTTCGTCTTATCTGCTAAACCTTGTTTCAATTCTTTACAACTGTAAGGTCAACAAGCTTTTTATTCGCGCCGTTATTAGGTCATAGGGCAACCATGCCAGCCGCGGCTTGCGGCGGATTTGTAAAGAGTCAACCATGAAAACCATACCTCTCTGCCTGACGGCTGTCGCCGTGGCAACTATGATGTCGGCCTGCGTAGTGGCACCACGGCCGGTATATCATCCACAACCTGTGTATGCACCACAGCCTTATCCTGTCGGTACAGTGATCATACAGAACGAGCCACCTGCGCCGTATGCGGAAGTAATAGGTGTGCCCCCTACGCCTGGCTATGTCTGGATAGGCGGTGCCTGGTTCTGGGAAGGTGGCCGCCATGTCTGGCACGGTGGTTACTGGTCAGCACCACGATCCGGCCATTACTGGGTAGCGCATCACTGGGAACGCGCTGGCAATGGCTGGTACTTCAGGGAAGGGCACTGGGAACCGCATCGCCGTTAATTTGAGTTGATTGGATAAGCATATTCCGTGTCTGCAAGGTGTGTTACCTTGCAGACCACTTTTCAGTTCAACCGCCTTCAGATAGACATATCCCGCAGCATCCTTGACGCTTCCCGGTTGGCCAGCAAGACACTGCCGTCGCGCATGTGCAGGCGCAATTGTGATTGTTCATCGGCTTTCATGGATTCAACAAAATCCAGGTTCACCAGCAGCGAGCGGTGTATGCGTATGAAACGTGCCGGGTCGAGCCGGGTTTCCAGTTCTGATATACCCAGCCTGACCAGATAGGTCTTGTCGCCAACGATGATGGCAGTGTATTTGGCATCGGCCTTCAGGTAGGCGATATCATTCACATTCACCGGGAAGATATGGCCACGGTCACGCACCAGTATTCTTTCCAGACGACCCACCTCGCGACCGGCTGCCAGATTCAGTGCGTGTTCCATGGCTTGCAGGGAAGGCGCTGCTTCCAGCAGACGATCTACCGCTGCGTCAAAACGTTCTTGTGAAAACGGCTTGAGCAGGTAATCGACGGCATGCAGTTCAAAGGCGGTCACCGCATACTGGTCATAGGCGGTGGTGAAGATAATGTCGGGCAAGTGGCTGAGACGGCGCAAGACTTCCAGCCCTGTCATTTCAGGCATTTGTATATCCATGAACACCACGTCAGGCTTCAGCAGATTGATTTGCGTCAGGGCGCTGACACCATCGGCGGCTTCACCGATCAGGCTGAGTTCCTGACGGTTGCAGATAGCGTCACGCAAGACTTCTCTCGCCAGCGGTTCATCTTCTGCAATAAAGGCGGTTTTTTGTTTCATGGCGGTTCAGCAAATGGAATAAATGGTAAAACAAATAATGGAACTTAAATCGGCGTCAGCGGTATGGTCAGGCAAATTTCAAAGCCCTGCCCTGGTGCTGTCTGGATCTTGAAGCTGGCGCGTTTGCCATATTCTAGCTGCAGGCGTCTTTCCACAGTTTTAACACCGATACCGCTGGATGCCTGCACCTGCGCCGGGTCAGCCCCAGGGCCATCGTCACTGATGGTGATATCCACTTCGCTTTGCAGGGCTCTGAGTTTGGTACGTATCAGCAAATGACCAGGCTGGCTACGCGGATTAAAGGCATGCTTGATACTGTTTTCCACCAGCGGCTGTATGCTCAGGGCCGGTACGCCATAGCCGGCAGCGGCGGCATCCAGCGACCAGTCCACATGCAATCTTGGTCCCAGACGCAGGGCTTCCAGGTTCAGGTAATCGCGCACAAAATTCAATTCATCTTCCAGCGTCACATGGGTACTGCCGGTTTTTTCTGTATCCAGCACATAACGCAGCATGTCGGAAAAACGGAATAGTGCCGCCTCGGCTGCCTTGCCATCCTTGCGCATCAGCGCGATGATGGAATGCAGGGTATTGAACAGGAAATGCGGGTTAAGCTTGTTGCGCAGGCTGGCCAGTTCGGCCTGCACCAGCAGGCTCTGGGCCTGGCTGGCCGCCAGCGACTGCAAACGTCTGGCCTCGCTAGAACGTACGGTATGAAAAATGCTGGCTACCACCCCATACATCATCAGGCTATACAGGAAAGGCCAGATAGCCATACTTAAAGGCCGGTCAGACGACATGTAGTCTACCTGCACGATGGCGCGCATGAAAAGGCTCACCAGCACATGCCAGAGAATCCCGAACACCAGCGACAGCCAGACATGGATGGAGGCGATGGTGAAAGGCCGGTATCCCTTGCGTTCTATCAAGCCGGTCAGCGGCCAGATAAACGCCAGCATCAGCGCGGCCGGCACGGTACTGATTTCTGACATCAGCGCCAGTTTGAAATCGAATTGGGCTTTTGATAAACCATCTATCTGTACGACGAAACCGATAAGTATGGAATAGCTAAGCCAGGCCAGCGTATAAAAAAGCCACATGCGACGCATCAACTATCCTTTCCCTGTGACTGATGCAATGCCTGAAGTATCCGGTAAATCAGGCATGCCGGGGGTGGATATGTCACCAAATGAGGAAATACGAACCCGGATTGTAAAAATAACGGGGCCTCTGCCGGTAACTGGCCAGGGCGTGTGGACCTAATCCTTTTCCGCTTCCCAGTACTCCATGGTGGCCGACTTGTTATAGCCTTCGCCGGTCAGGCGCACGCTGACGCGGTTGCCGTCCGGGTAGACAATCACATCATGCGGATTGCGTTCGCCGATGATCAGGTAACGGCAGGGCGCATCGGTATGGTTGTACAGGCTGTGCCCGGCTTTTTGCCCGGCCGGAAACACCACATAGCTACCAGCCGTCATGACGTAGGTCTGCTCGCCCAGGCGCAGGGTCAGGCTGCCTTCCATTATCATCATCTGTTCTTCTTCCAGATGATGATAATGGTTGGGGTAGGCTTGTTTGCCGGGTGGCAGTTCTTCCATGCAGACACCTATATGTTTACTACCACCATATTCACCCAGTTGCTGGAAACGGGTGGCGAAACTCTGGCCATGGGAATAGTCGTCCCAGGGTACGTCCTTGATCAAAAAGGGTTTGGTGATACCTTCTTCTGTCAGTGCAACGGCTTTGCTGGCTTCAGTCATGGTGGGCTTTCACTGGTGGATAAATGTCATGGTGACAAGCATGATTTTTACACATCTTTGCTATCTGTGTTTTATTAACCCGTGTTTACGGAATTAAATGATCTGCGCTGAGGCCCGCTCAACAAGTTTTCGCAGATTGGCGGAAAGAACTCTCAAGGCAAAGAAACAGAGGGCGCAGTCTCGATGAGTCTGCGGGCCACAATCATGCCCTTCGTTTCATTCAGGTACTTCTGGAAGTGGAGCGTGTTGCGGTGTTGTAAATATGCGCTTTCGTCAGCGTATATCTCGAAGAAGCGCAGTTGATTCGGATGATCCTTAAGCGCAAGCGCATAGATCGCAAACACACCAGGCTCCAATCGGATCGAAGCCTCGATTTCCTCGGTGACGAACGTTCTATAGGCGTCGAGCCGGGCAGGGTCAATGACAATTTCGGCCATGCGGACAACGGCCGAGGATGGCGGTAATTGCGATTTGGTGCCAAGCATCACAGGCCTGGCTTCAAATAACGCATGCCTCTTCAGCAAGGGCCAGGAGGCGTCGCGAAATTGTTGGTAATGCGCTGACGCCAGGTGTGCCGCGTAAGCGCTCTCGTCGGCATAGACTTCAAGCACGCGGATGCGGTTCGGGTGATCCTTCTCTCCTGCCCAGTAAAATGCAAGCACACCCGGATCATTGCGGCGGGTCTCCCTGACATTCGCTTCTCCTAAAACCTTGAAACGCTCCAAGTGGTCGGGATCAACTTCCAGCTCCGACCATCGTACGTATGTTGACAATGACGTATTTGCGGATGGTTTCTGTTCGGATATTTTTGCTGTTTTCATCGCACTCCCAGTAACTGATTGATCATTTGCATGTGCCAGGCCGCAAACAAGGAGCAATGCGAAGACGAGCGTGAATAGATACAAATTTCCAATTGAAATTTTCATAAAGATAAATACATCCAATATTTAACGAGAGGCGATTCATCGCGAATTGGTGGCAGTCATACTCATACTCCTTTTTCTGGATTCAAAAACCCATCTATATATGATCTGGGACATCGTGATCAATGTCCGCTGAGCTCGTGGAGTTTGTCATCTGAGCCTCCTGGCTGCGTATCTGCTTCAGCTTGGCCATATAGGCTGAATTCTTGTTTGGCGGAATATTCGGGTCGTGAAGTTCAGCAAGCGAGCGCATGGATTTCCTATCCGCATCGACAAAGGCTTTTATCAGTGATTCGGCATCGTCTGATGCAGTTCCCAGGGATTCCAGAGCGTAGCGGCCGGCGCGTACCGCGCTGTCAAACGTTTCCCGTACGATGTCGTTACACCCTGCGCTGAACAGATCATAGACATGAATCCTGTCGTAAGCACGCGCAATAATATGCAGATCGGGGCGCAGCCGCCTGGCGTGCTTTACTATTGACAGCACACGTTCACGATCGTCGATGGCAACAACGAGCAAATGTGCATGCGCCAATCCAGCAGCATCCAGTAAATCCGGTCTCGCGCCATCTCCATAGAACGCCCTCACGCCTATCGTGGTCATGGTGTCTATCATCTCGGCGTTGACATCGAGTACAACGGTTTCGTAACCTTTGATGCGCAGAATCCGGTTGACGATTTGTCCGAACCTGCCGATACCGACAATGATGGCAACACCTTGAACATCGATTTCATCTGCTTTTCTGGCTTGCGATCGAATCATTCTCGCAAGGATGATTCGATCGAACAGAATGAAGAGTATCGGTGTCAGGAGCATAGAAAGTGCGACAGCAAGAAGCAGTGGCTGGGCAAGGGACTGGGGTATCACTGAATTCTGAGTCGCAAAGCCAAGCAACACAAAAGCGAATTCACCAATCTGTGCCAAGCCTAGTGAGAACAGCCATCGATCGGAACCGCGAAGGCGGAATATCGTAGCAATGATCCAGAGCACAGCAATTTTCACGCAGACGAAAGCAAGGGTAGCACCTGCAACTGTGAGCCAATTGGTGAACAGGTAGGCGAAATCAATACCTGCGCCAACAGTCATGAAGAACAATCCTAGCAGCAAGCCCTTAAATGGCTCAATGTCGCTTTCCAGTTCGTGGCGATATTCGCTGTTGGCAAGCACCACTCCGGCTAGAAAAGTCCCAAGCGCCGGGGACAGACCGACCGTTGTCATCAGCAGCGCGATACCGATCACTAAAAGCAAGGCTGCTCCAGTAAATACTTCACGCAATCGTGCCGAGGCGATGAAGCGAAAAATGGGTCTGGAAAAATAATTACCGCCGACGACGATAAATAATACGGCCAAGATGGTGGCAAGTGCGCTCATCCAACCAGGCAGCCCAGCCAGAAGGGTCGTACTCTGTTGCGTGGCTTCGTGCACAGCAGGAGCAATTTCATGACTCGCCAGAAGCGGCAAAAGAGCCAGGACAGGGATGACCGAGATATCCTGGAACAACAAGACAACGAAGCTGGCTTCGCCACCATCACTTTTCAACAAGCCCTTTTCACCTAGAGTTTGCAGCACGATAGCCGTCGAAGATCCCGTTGCTATCATCCCGATGGCCAGGCTCATTTGCCAGTTCATGCCGACGAGACTCGCACCGAGACCTACGACCAGCGCAGTCAAAAGTAGCTGTAGGCCACCGAGTCCGGCCAGCCTGTGCCGCATTCCCCATAACTTCTGCGGTTCCAGTTCCAAACCGACCAGGAAGAGCATCATTACCACACCGAACTCGGCAAACTCCTGAAGTCTATGAGTTTCGATGCCGAGCAAAGTAATGATCGGAGCGATGCAAATGCCTGCGATGAGGTAACCTAAGACAGAACCCAAGCCGAAGCGCTTGGCCAACGGCACCGAAATGACACCGGCAGCGAGAAAAACGAAGGCGTAAAAGAGTGTACTGTTCACGGTTCAATCTTCGAAAGGATAGGTTGTAACTCTACCGTGCTTGCTGGCGAAGTGGATATCGGTGCCGGAGTAAGCCGCGTAGCCATGCACCTTCATCTCAAAATTCCAGCCGCGTCGGACGGTCATGTCTTTTACCTTTGATAACAATTACAAACCCAGCAGTCGCTCGGCGTTGCCGTGAGCAATCAGAGCTTTGTCTGCATCACTGACTGGCAGACGCTCAATGAAATCCCGCGCCCCATCCAGGCTTTGATAAGGATAGTCGATGGAATACAGAATGCGTTCCGCCCCCATCAGCGAATGAATGAACTGGAAGTGCGGCAAGGTGAGCATGCCACTGGGTGAGACGTATACATGCTCACGATAGGTCTGCACGATGGGACGGCGGAGGCCCGAAGCTTGCTGCGGGATAGAGTCTTCCAGCCGCTGCAGGAAGAA
Source organism: Undibacterium sp. Ji50W (assembly GCF_049340445.1). Lineage (NCBI taxonomy): Bacteria > Pseudomonadati > Pseudomonadota > Betaproteobacteria > Burkholderiales > Oxalobacteraceae > Undibacterium > Undibacterium sp. Ji50W. The sequence goes on from NZ_JBMPOX010000023.1 coordinate 62,763, forward strand.
CGGCAGCATCTCGCCCCAGTGACCGCTGATGACCTGCAACCGGGGGTAGCGGTCGAACACACCAGAGAGCAGCATGCGCACGACTTGTATGCCTGCTTCGTTGTGCCAGCCCCAGGCGAACATGGCCAGTCGTGCGCCGAGTTCACGTTCGAAGCCGCCGTAGTACGGGGCCTGCACAGCGGGCAAGGGCAGGCCCGGATGCACATAGAGTGGCACATTCAGTTGGTCGAAAGCGGCGAGGACAGGTGCGTAGCGTGCGTCGTCCAGGAAACTGTCGCTGGGACGGCCATTGATCAGTGCCCCCTTGAGACCCAGCTCTTTGACGGCCCGCTCCAGTTCGCGCGCCGCTGCTTCGGGTGCTTGCCAGGGCAGCGTGGCGAAGCCGGCGAAGCGCGTTGGGTGGGCTTGCGCCGCCAGGGCCAGCCTGTCGTTAGCAGCCCGGTTCAGGTCAATGGCCTGCGCGGCAGGCAATAATTGAGGAAAACCACCATAGGAAAGCACCTGCATGGCTATACCTGCCGCGTCCATGTCAGCCAGGCGTGCTGCGCCCATCTCCAGTCCCTTGCGGGCCGATTCGCTGGGCGCAATGACGTGCGGACGCGTGGTGTCAATCACCTGTTGACCGTCCACCACGCGACTACCCCAATCGGGCAAGTAGGGCGCTTCAGCGCGGACCAGGCTCTGGGTGGCCGCACCGATGGCGGGGTCGAGCACATGCTCTTCGACGCAGATCAGTTTCATGTTTTCTCCTCCTTTGAGTGGCATCCGGGCTGCGTCAGCGGCTGATCAGGCCAACAGGGCGTCACGCAGCGCTTCGCCCAGGCTGGCGGCGGACTGTGGGTTTTGGCCAGTGATAAGCTGGCCATCAACCACCACATTGTTGGCCCAGTTGGCAGCGGTCTGGTGATGCGCGCCCCGCTCAATGAGTGTGGACTCCAGCAGGAAAGGCACGACGTGGGTGGATTGCACTTCTTCTTCCTCACCGTTGGTAAAGGCAGCCAACCGCTTGCCCGCCACCAGCAGGCTGCCATCGGCACGGCGCGCATTGACCAGGGCGGCCGGGCCGTGACACACCGCCGAGACGATGCCACCTGCCGCATCAATCTCGCGAATGGCCTTTTGCGCGGCAGCATTGTCGGGGAAATCCCACATCGTGCCGTGACCACCTGCAAAGAAGATGGCCGAGTAGCGGGCGGGGTCCACATCATCCAGGTTCAGCGTGTGAGCGACGGCATGGCGAAAATCGGCATCGGCCCAGTAGTGAGCAATGACCGGATCTGCCATATCCTCCAAGCCGTCCAGTGGCGCAGCACCGCCCAGGGGAGAAGCGAATTCCACACGGATGCCCGCAGCGTGCAATTTTTCCAGCGGGTGGGTGACTTCGGCCAGGTTGTAGCCGGTAGCGATGCCTGTCTCTCCCTTTACAGCATTGCTGGTGACGACGAAGAGAATGGGTTTGAGTTCTGAAGCAAGTTTGCTCATGATCGTAAATTCCTGTTGAATCAAAGTTAAAATTCAAGATTAAAGTTAGAGTTTGATGAAGAAAGAAGCAAGCTTGAGCACAGCCTGATCCACGTATTCAGGCACGTCATACAGCGCGATGTGCGTAGCACCGTCAATCACGAACAACTCTTTCGGCCCGTTGGACAGCGCATAAGCTTGTTCGCTGAATATCTTCGTGTCGGCATTACTACCGGCAATCAGCAGCATCGGTTGGGTCAGCAGGGTTGGGATCAGGTTGAAGGTCGAAAAGGCAAACATCTTGTCCAGACTGGTCAGCAGGAAGCGACCTTTGGAGTTGGGATGTTGTCCACGCGGCGTGCGGTAATAGTCGTAGCCTTCCCGCAGCATGGTCGGCGTGTTCTCGTTGATGTCTTCCAGCCGTTCTGGAACAAAGGGCGCGTAAACGGCTTCTCCTCCCCTTGCTTCTGCCGTACGCTGCATGGCTGCTGCTTCCAAAGTCTGGATCAATTCACCAGCAGAAATCGCTTGGCCAAACATACTCCTGGCTGCTTCGCCCATTGGCGTTGCGCTTACCCCAGCCACTGCCTTGAAGCGGCGCTCGGTCTGGGCTACCGCGAGCGCATATCCGCCGCCGGCGCAGACGCCGAAAACACCCATACGCGCAGCATCCACATACGGAAGAGTAGTGAGAAAGTCAGCAGCACAGCGGGCATCTTCCACCCTGGTAGCCGGATCTTCGAGGAGACGCGGTTCGCCACCGCTCGCGCCCTGGTAGGACGAGTCATACACTACAACGACGAAACCGTGCGCGGCGAGTCGCCTGGCATACAGGCCGATGGTCTGCTCTTTCACTCCTCCCGCCGGATGAATGCCCACCAGGGCGGGGTACTTTTCATCTTCCTGGAAATTGTCAGGAAGATGAAGATGTCCCGAAATCTCGACGGCTTTGTTAACAAATGACACTGTCTTGACCATGGTGGTTTTTCCTTTATTGCAGAGATGGTGTCGAGTACTAAGGTGATGAAGTTGTGCTTGGCAAACCACCGTGCAGACAGACCAATGACTTCCTACGCTGCACCACTTGGAAATCGCTTAGGCGGACTTGGTCGTTCAAGCATTACCGGGGGCGAAGAGCATTTCCCAGTTCAGGAAGGGGCCGAGTGGAATCACGTCCCAGTCGAGGAGCCCGGCCTTGGCCAGCGGAAATTCGGCTAATGCCTTCCTGGCAGCCTCAATGGAATCAGCTTCGGCGATGATGGCGACGCCGGGACGGTCCTGGCGGAAATAGATGTCACGTATAACACCGCCCTTATACAGTTGCCAGGCGTGACGGGCTTCGTCCAGCATATGCGGTTGGTATTTATCCAGGCTGGCACCAGGCTGGGGGATGTCGAGGCAAAGAAATTTCATGATGAGGCTCCTTGGTAAAAAAATAGGTCAAATAGGTGGAATGAATCAAACGGCTTGAAGTCGGCGCACCGTCTCTGTCAAGCTTCAAAAATCCGGTGTTTTCCAGCTCTGCTGGCGCAATCGTGCCAAGGGCAGACAAATCAGGACTAAAAACAAACATTCCTGTGCTTTGTCGCCTGCGATTCCCGCTATCGGGCAAATTCGTATGTTAAAGTAGAAAAATATGATCTAATGTAGAAAGATATTCCCATGGAACGAGATTCAAATTCACCAATGATTCAGATAAGTCCAGCCCCTGAACGCCAGGAACGGCTGGATGGCATCACCGTGTTTGTGGAAGTCGTACGCCTGGGGAGCTTCGCCAGCGCGGCTGAGCACCTGGGCCTCACCCGCTCGGCGGTGGGTAAGGCGATGGCGCGGCTGGAGGCACGTTTGGCCAAGCGGCTGTTTCATCGCACCACGCGCGTTCAAAGCCTGACTGACGATGGCCATATCTACTACGAGCACTGCCTGCGGGCGCTGGCCGAATTACAAGCCGCCGAGGCACAGATGGAATCTGGCCAGCACGAAGTGACCGGGCGACTGCGGGTTTCCATGCCGGTGCTGTTTGGTCGCCACTGCGTCGCTCCCATCCTGCTGGATCTGGCGCGACAGCATCCATCACTAAACCTGAATTTAAGTTTCAGTGACCGTCCTGTGGATGTGTTGGCCGAAGGCTTTGATCTTGCCATTCGCAGCGGTGTACTAGGGGCCGAGAGCGAAGGTCTGCGCGCACGTAAGCTGGTGGTGCAGCGCAAGCGGGTGTGCGCCTCGCCAGACTACCTGGCAGCACATGGACGACCACAGAGCAGCGCCGAACTGGCCTCACACAGCATTCTGCTTTATCGGCGCGGCGACCGCATCAACGTCTGGCAGTTGCCCGACGCCACTGGTCGTATCGTGGACATGTCGCTGGCCTCACGCTTGCAACTTGACGACCTGGAAGCCATTGCAGACGCAGCCACTGCTGGCCTGGGCCTGGCGTGGCTGCCTGAATGGCTGGTGAGAGAACGCCTGCGCACGGGAAGCCTGGTCAGCGTACTGGATGACCAACCCGGCGCGACTTTGCAATGTCACGCCGTCTGGCCCAGCGCACCCCATATGCCCTTGCGCCTGAGGCTGGCAGTAGATGCACTGGTAGAGCAACTGCCGAAGGTGGTAGAGGGAATCCCTGGTTAATTGCCGCCTATAACGATTTGTGTTATAAAGTTTCCGTCGAAAGAGCGCAGACCAGATGGTAGCCCGGTCACCACCCCAAATAGGGTGGCAGCTTTCCCCAATAAGGGTATCCGCGACACCTGCACCGGCTTGCCGGTCGTTAGGTGTGCCCGCGTGAACCCGAAACCCGAAATTTTCGTCGGCACACCTTCTCATTCTCAACCATGAAGGACAGTCGATATGAACTTGACATCAAACACCATACTTATTACAGGCGGGGCCGCTGGCATTGGCTTTGAACTGGCGCGGCAACTTTCCGGCCGCGGCAATCGCGTCATCATTTGCGGTCGCAACGAGCAGGCACTGCTGAAAGCACAAACGCATGTGCCAGCCTTAGTCACCCGCGTCTGCGACATCACTGATCACACCAGCCGCCAGGCCATGGTGAGCTGGCTGAACACCTCCTATCCCGAACTCAACATGGTGATCAACAACGCGGGTGTGCAATACCGCCGAATGCTCAAGGAAACCAACGCGCTGGAGAATCTCGAACAGGAGGTGGCAACTAACTTCACTGCACCGGTCCGGCTCACCGGCGAGTTGTTGCCTTTGCTGAATCGCCAGCAAAAGGCCGTGATCGTCAATGTCAGCTCAGGGCTGGCATTCGCGCCCATGGCGGATATTCCTGTCTACTGCGCGACCAAAGCAGCCATTCATTCCTTTACGCTCACCCTGCGCCATCAGCTCAAGGCGACGGCGGTCAGGGTTGTAGAAATGGCCCCACCTATCGTTGACACCGGGCTGGGCGGAGGGGACCGTAGCGGCGGCACGACAGGGCAAAGCATGATGTCCGCTGAAGACTTTGCTACCGAAGCGCTGATCCAGTTAGCGAACGATCAGGATGAAGTGCTGGTCGGCCTGTCTGCAGGTGCACGAAAAATGGGGGAAGCCTTGTTCGAGCGAATGAACGGCACTTGATAACAGCCTTCATGGAAGCGTTTTCCCTGCTGTCTGTCAGTACGATTTCTGCCAAAGGGAAATAACTGAGATGGTGCCATCCCAGATCCCGACGGTTCATTGCCGCATGATGCGAATTGCGTGACGACTTCCGCCGTTTTCGTGCCGACTTCATTGTGAAGGCCGAATTCCTGGACGATTGCTACCCGGGTGCTCGCCAGCAGCTAGTCAGGCAATGGAATGCCCGGGACGGGCTTCCTTGCAATCAACAAGATCTAGTGTAGCGCTGCACCGCCAATCAGGCCGCATCTATCTTGCCCAATTCCTGCAAGACTTCATGGGCTGAACGGAATGCGTCTATCGCCAGCGGCATGCCGCAATACACGCTGGCGTGCAGCAAGACTTCCTGGATTTCCTGCATGCTGGCACCGTTGTTGACCGCCCCCCGTACATGCCCGCGGATTTCATGCGCACGGCCCATGGCGGTCAGCATGGACAGGGTGATCAGGCTGCGGGTTTTTAAATCCAGGCCTGGCCGGCACCAGGTGGTACCCCAGGCATTGCGGGTCACGAATTCTTGCAGGGGTGCAGTGAAGGCATCGGTATTGCTGAAGGCCTTTTCGACAAAGGCTTCGCCCATGACTTGTTTGCGTATCTGCAAACCTGCTTCAAATTGCTGATCCATATTCCGACTCCCTTGTGTGAAAAAGCATGCTAGCCAGATAACAGCTCAGGGTCAATGCCGGTCCGGGACAAATGAACCGGCTAGTTACCGTATGAGGATGCTGTTGTATTTTTGTATAAAACCAGCCCACCGTCTGCCGTATCTTTCGAGCAACAAGTCTGATAACAGACTATGATGCAGCTTACGATGAGTAATTTTGCAGGTTACATTCATTTACAGAAATAACCGGTATATTTACGATAAGCAAGCTTGATTTGAAGGGGGAAGCGCTTATGATGAATGTGAAAAACGCTGCACTACCGGGCACTGCTACAGAGCGGTGTCAAGCATGCTACTGATTTTATCAAGGCGTTTTATTAAGGCGCTTTTTAAGACTTATTTAAAGCTTATTTGAGGCTGATTTCATGATTCCTGCACGTCCGCTATCGCTACACCACAAGGCATCCGCGCCGGCATGGCTGGCCATGTCTGCCACTGCTGTGTTGGCTATCGCCCTCAGTGGCTGGCATCTGTCAGCACATGCGCTGGATGCGGGCAAATCCGCGCCGGAATTCTCGGTACAGGGTGGCAACGGCCACATCCAGTTGGCTGATTACAAGGGCAAACTGGTGTACCTGGATTTTTGGGCATCCTGGTGTGGGCCCTGCAAGCAGTCTTTCCCCTGGATGAATACCTTGCAGTCGAAATATGCTGCGCAAGGCCTGCAAGTGCTGGCGATCAATCTGGACAGCAAGGCAGAGGACGCCGCCGTGTTTTTGAAATCTGTTCCGGCCAGTTTCCAGATCGGCTACGACCCTAAAGGGGTCATGCCACGGCTATATGATGTCAAGGGTATGCCCAGCAGTGTGTTGATAGACCGGGATGGCAAAATCCTGTCGCTGCATGCGGGCTTCAACGAAGGCAGCAAGGCAAAAATTGAGCAAGCCATCGTGGCGGCTTTGGGAGGAAAATAATGAAGCATATCAATCTGCGGACACTGGCCCGCCTGCTGAGCCTGATGCTGCTGGCGTCTGTCTGTTCTGCCTGTAGCGTGATGAATGTGATACAGCCAGTGCAAGCCTGGGAAAAAGGCAAGCTGGCAAAAAAGGAAATGACTTTTGACGGCGATCCGCTGGAAAATAAATATGCAGAACATATCTACTCCAGCAAAGAATCCGCTTTTGGCGGCACTGGTGTGGGTGGTGGTGGCTGTGGCTGCAATTGAATAAGGATCGCAAAATGAAGTCAATCAGCACCCGTCCGGCCCGCAGTACAGAGCAACTTGGTTCAGCCTTGCTGGCCGCAGCACTGGCCTTGCCGGTGGCTGGTGTAGTCCATGCCGAATCGGCACCAGACAAAGGGTCTATCAGCCTGAAAGTTCTGGATTACCAGGACAGCCAGCCCGGCGAAGACCGCGTCAAGGTCAGGGCCAATTCCTTGCAAATCATGACACCGATAGGCGATGAATGGTCGGTCGGCGGCAGCTTTATCACCGACAGCATATCCGGTGCCTCACCCGCTTTTCACAGTTATGCGCTGAGCAAGCTCAGAGATTTCCGGCGTGCCATGGATGCCGAGGTGACGCGTTATTTGCCGCATCACACACTGACCCTGGGTGCCAGTTATTCCGCCGAAGGCGACTATATTTCGCGTGGCCTGTCGGTGCAGGGCAGCCAGTTCAGCGAAGACAAAAATACCACCTGGACCGCAGGCATGGGCTTTGCCAATGACACCGTGAGTGCCTCTACTGGCAAGGTCAAAGGTGAAAACAAGCAGGTCTTTGATGCCTTGCTGGGTGTGACCCAGGTGCTGACGACGAATGATATCGTGCAATTGAACGCAGGCCTGGCACGTGGCCGTGGTTACCTGTCTGATCCTTACAAGGCGAATGAAAAGCGACCCGACAGCCGCAATAGCTATACTGCGCTGGCGCGCTGGAACCATCACTTCGATGCCACTGGCGGCAGCAGTCGTGTGAGCTACCGTTATTTTTCAGATTCTTGGAAGATACACGCGCATACCTTCAGTGCCGAATATACGCAACCATTTGCGCAGGGCTGGAGCATTACGCCAATACTGCGTTTGTACACGCAAAGCGCAGCCGGTTTTTATGTGGATGCCGATCCTTCCATTTACCCGTTTGCCCCCAACCCACCTGCGGGTGCCTTGAATTATTCCGAGGATCAGCGGGTCTCTGCCTATGGCGCGCATACGATAGGCATCAAGCTGGCCAAGCAGATAGGGGAAGACTGGCAGGCCGATATCAAGCTGGAAGAATATGAACAAAGAGCATCGTGGAGATTGTTCGGTAGTGGCAGCCCGGGTTTGCTGCCTTTCCGTGCGCGTAGTATACAGCTGGGACTTTCGCGTCAATTTTAGGGATGGACATGCCAAATTTTCTCTCCACGAACTGGCATTGATGTGAGCAATTATGCAGATTTACCGTATTCCTTTTCAAGCCATGGCCTGTGCCTGCGAAGTCGTCGTCGCGGCGGAGGAAGAACAGGCCATGTTTGCCATCGCGCAGGAGGCGATTGCTGAAGTCAAAAGGATAGAAAGTACCTATTCGCGTTACCGGGCTGACAGCATCGTATCCAGAATCAATGCACAAGCCGGTAGTGAGGCCGTGCAGTGTGATGCAGAAACCTGTTCCCTGTTCGATTATGCCCAGGCCCTGCATGCTGCCAGCGATGGCCTGTTTGATATTACCGCCGGCATCTTGCGGCGCGCATGGGATTTCAAACGAGCACAAGTACCGGCAGCAGCGGACCTGGAAGCGCTGTGCGCCTTAATAGGTTGGGATAAAGTGGAACGCGGAGCAGACCATATACGTCTGCCGCAAGCGGGTATGGAGATAGATTTTGGCGGCTTTGGCAAGGAATATGCCGCCGACCGCGCCGCTGCACTGTTGCTGGAACGCGGCGCCACCCATGGTTATGTCAACCTGGGTGGAGATATTCGCGTACTTGGCCCCAAGCCAGATGGACAAGCCTGGATCATGGGCATACAAGACCCCCGGCAGCAGGAAAAAATTGTCGCCAGTATCCCGGTACCGGAAGGTGCACTGGCAACCAGTGGCGATTATGAAAGATATATCGAAGTGGCTGGTCAGCGTTATTGCCACATCCTCAATCCACGTACCGGCATGCCGGTACAGTACTGGCGCAGCATTAGTGTGCGCGCACCGCTGGCTTCACTGGCGGGCAGTTGCACCACCATTGCCATGCTGAAAGAAGAACAGGGCCTGGCTTACCTGAAGGCAGCAGGCGTGGCTTACCTGGCGATAGACCAGCAGGGCGAAATGCATATGCATGCGCCACCGCGTGGAATGGATGCTGTACCAGCCGGATAATGGCAATGGCGCTGGCGGCAGCGCTGATGGCAATAGCAGTGGCAACGGCAAAACAATGAATTGAATGATTTACTGGAGAACACATCATGGCAACCATCAACGGCACCGACGGCAATGATACCTGGACCGTCGTCAACCCCTCGACATTTACACTGGATGGCAAAGGTGGCACAGATACATTAAATCTGGGTACGTCACTTCGCTCAGACTATTTCATCACCAAGGAGGCGGATGGCTCTGTGCATGTTGACAGCGTTTCCAGCGCCAGTGGTGCATTGCATGCCACGCTGTTGAATATGGAAATACTGGTATTCAACAATGGCAAAGATACACTGAATTTACTGACTTATTTTGGTGACACCACGCCACCAACGATCATCAGCTTCAGCCCGGCAACACTGGCCACCAGCGTCGCTACTGGCAGTGACATCGTTTTGACATTCAGCGAACCAGTGACGGCAGGTACTGGCGTCATTAATTTGCAGAGCGCCGATGGAACAACCGTTGCCAGCTATGACATCAGCAAAAGCAGCAATGTCACCATATCTGGCAGCACGGTCACCATCAACCCCACCAATGACCTGAGTAACGGCACCACGTATAAACTGTCGATACCATCGGGGGCCATCAAGGACATCGCTGGCAATAATTTCGTTGGTACCAGCAGTTATTCCTTCACCACGGTCGCCAAAACCGGTGGCATAGTCGGTACCACCGGCAATGACAATCTGACTGGCACCAGCGGCAATGATGTCTTCACGGGGATGGCCGGGAATGACACCATCAATGGGGGTGCGGGCCTGGATACAGCCGTGTATGTCGGCAAACGCGCCGACTTTACGATTACGGCTTCAGGTTCAAATTTTACCGTGCAGGACAAGACCGGGGCCGAAGGTACGGATACCGTCATTCAGGTTGAGCGCCTGCAGTTTGCCGATATGTCAGTGGCACTGGATATCAGTGGCAATGCTGGTATTGCCTATCGCATCTATCAGGCTGCATTCAACCGCACGCCAGATCTGGCCGGCCTGGGTTACTGGATAGGACAGATGGACAAGGGCCAAACCTTGGCTGATGTCGCCAGGAGCTTTGTCGCCTCCGCCGAATTTCACGCGCTGTATGGTAACAACCCGACCGACCAGCAGGTGATTAACGCTTATTACCAAAACGTCTTGCACAGGACACCCGACCAGGCAGGCGTAGATTACTGGCTGGGACAACTGGCAAGCGGTAAAGATACCCAGGCAACTGCGCTGGCTGGTTTTAGTGAAGGCACAGAAAATCAGGCGCAGGTAATAGCCAAAATCCAGAACGGCATCGACTTCATACCGTTTGGTTGAGTGACTTGGCTTATAAGAAAAGCACATGCTGATGATGTCAGCATGTGCTTAAGTTAGGACTTATTAACAAGTTTGCTGCTTAACGGGCAGCAAACGAAGTCTTAATGGGACTTTTCCTGCTTGGCTTCCATATACACACGCAATAGTTTGTTGATGCGCGTCTGATAACCCTGACCCTGCTCTTTGAACCATTCCAGCACATCGCTATCCAGACGGATCGTCACAGCCTGCTTGGGTGGCATGCGCAATTCGGCGTTCTGGAAGAAGTCATCTCCTAACTCAGCAATATCGCTGGTATCGATATCTTTATCCTTCATCGTAGCCAAGCGTTTCCAATCTGTTTTAGATGCTTTGTTCATAGCGTTTCACCTCATTTTTGGGCTACACGGTCACTGGATCAGCGCTTATAATCAACGCCTATATACCGCCTTCATATCCTCTTCAAAATACGCCAGCAGGTTATTCCGCTTGAGTTTCAGGGTAGGCGTGATCAGGGTGTTTTCTACAGTCCATGGCTCCAGCGTCAATATCGCGGCGCGGGGTTGTGCATAGTAAGGGAAATTGCTGGTCAGCCCATGTATGCGTTTCACGACGGCGGCCACGGCCTCTGCTGATTTCAGGCTGGCCTTGTCATCCGGATTCAAGCCCAGTGAACGCGCCAGTTCCAGCCAGTAAGCCCGGCTCAACACCACCGCACAGGCGATGAAGGGTGCGTTTTCACCGAAGGCATAGGCCTGTTCAAATACGGCATCGTTGGTGATGGCCAGTTCCAGGTCAACGGGGGCAATTTTTTCACCGGTCGAGGTGACGATGATCTCTTTCACCCGTCCCAGGATACGTACACGCCCCGCCACGATCGAAGCCTGGTCGCCAGTGCGCAACCAGCCATCGATAAAGGTCTTGGCGGTATCTTCTGCACGCTTCCAGTAACCACGCATGACATTCGGGCCGCGTACCTGCAATTCTGAATTTTCGCCGATGCGGACTTCAACCCCATCCACGGCACGGCCTACGGTGGCCGGGTCATTATCATCCGGTGCATTGAAGGCAACCACGGGTGCCGTCTCTGTCATGCCATAACCCTGGACGATGGGAATACCCAGGCCAAGAAAACACTGGGAAATCGCCTGCGACAAGGCCGCGCCACCACTGACAGCTACCCGCAAGCGACCACCAAACTGGTTTTTCAATTTGCTGGCAATCAGCGGTTCCAATACCAGCCAGCGCAGGCTGTCCATGAATGCGATCAGGCCGTCCCCCTTCAGCAAACCCTGGCTGCGGCTGAAACGACGCCAGCCGGTGGCGATGGCAAGATTGAACAAACTTGCCTGGAATGCGGATGCAGACAGCCTGGTCTGGATCACGCCATACACACGTTCATAAATACGCGGGACGGAAATCAGTATCGTTGGCCGCACTTCCAGCAAATCTTGCGGCAATTGCTTGACCGAGCGCGAAAACGCCACGCAGGCACCAGCCGCAATCGGCAGGTAATAACCGGCGGTGCGCTCGAAGGTATGCGACAGCGGCAGGAAGGACAGGAATACATCCGTAATCACCGGCGACACCCGCGACACCACCGCCTTCACGTTCGACATCACATTGACATGCGTGAGCATGACACCTTTGGGCTTGCCGGTGGTACCCGATGTGTACACCAGCGCCGCCAGATCATCTGCCTGCGGCCCTTTTACATTTACCTGCAAATGCGCCGCGCTGGATAGCCATTCTTCGATGTGCATCACCGGGCAGTTGGCGGGCAAGGCCGCAGCATCCAGTGTTTTTTGCAAGACCACGACCTGACGCAAGGCTGGCAGTTCGAGGCCAGCACTGGCGATTTCTTTCCATTGCTGGTCAGTCGCCGCAATTAAAAACGAAGCATCGCTGTCACACAGGATGTAGGCAATACTGGCTGGATTATCCAGCGCATGCATGGGCACCGGTACAAAACCGCAAGCCTGGGTAGCCTGGTCCATGCACACCGCATACAAGCCATTCGGCAGCAGGATGGCGATACGCGAGCCATGTTCCAGCGCCAACGGTGATAGGGCTTTGATAAAGCCAGCAACCCGTTCTTGCGTCTGTTGCCAGGAATACGATATCCACTGCCCGGCCACATCATCAAACTGACGATAGGCTTCGGCATCGGGCGTTTGTGCTACCCGCCAGGCAAATAATTCTGCCAGAGTTTGCACTGTGGATAAGTCAGGAGGTATTGCTGTTTGCGCAGAGGTAGACATGAAATGCTGGAAAAATGAGATCAATAGCCGGTCTCCGCACTTCACGCTCTTGCCTTGCGGGAAGAAAAATCACAGGATTTTTGGATTTACCAGAAAATACCGGCTGAAAGCATCATTATGCAACAAATTAAAGCGCGGCTTATTGCGTGAAGACAAATTGACTACATCACGCACCTGCTGTGAACCTCAGGAATGCGACAATGCCTGTCAATGCGGCCCAGAACAAGACCCGTATCGCCTGCTCACGCGCCAGGCTGAACCTTGGTTTGCGCAGCGCATTGGCATGGTTTTCCATTTCACGTACATCAGCAAACGCAGAACATCCACAGGCATGACATTGCCGTAGCTGCTTGCTGTTTTCTGCGGTACAGGCATGGCAAACCCAGTCGTAGGTGATGGCTTGGTGTTTGTTCGTCATTCCAGTATTTTCATTGGCTACAACTTCAATACTACTGCTGACCCGTAGGGTGCACCATGTGCACCGTCTGTTTTAAGTGTGCACAGGCCTGCCGAATAGATTAATCATCTATCGCTATAAATCCCAACATCGCCACCGTAGCATCATCCGCCTTCTTCACCGTCATTCCACCAGATTTGCCTGCTTCATGTTCACGCAATTTCTGCATCATGGCTGGCAGCCCGCGTGTCACACACGCTTGCATCAAACCTGCTGTGTCATACAAGTGGTAGCTATCAACAAGCCGATAAAAACCATCGGTCATGATCAGCACGCGGTCAGACTGTTTTAACTTGATGTGATGTTCTCGTGCAGCGAAACGGCCATGAGGATAAAGGCAGAGTATCGATGGCTGCGGGTTCATGTTTTGCGACACGCGGCGTTCTCTCAACATGGGCAAGAGCCGGGCCCAGCGCGCCTGTTCATCCAGGCCTTCGTGCCGCAATGCGTCTATCGCAGATTTGAGTATGACTTCTTGCGGATTATCGTAAGGATCCAGATCGATGAAGCTGGCATTCGCTTCCAGCAGAAAGCTTTTGCAATCGCCCAGAGCATAGATGCTGACCTCCTCGCCGTTGGCATGAATGCGCAACCAGGTGAGCGCCGCAATGGGCCAGGCGTAACAAGGCATGGCAGCAGCTTCCAGCAAGGCATTATATTGTTCAAGCAATGCTTGCAGGGCAAGCTGCATGCTGTCGGCCTGGCTGAGCGCCGGTGTGGCTACCTGTTTCAATGCGACAGCACATTGCTGGACAAACCAGGCCGGATCACCGGCACCGGTATCCAGGTAATGCCGGTCTGACACCGAGCTGGCGCCGTCAAATACCAACAGTTCCAGCGTGCCATCCTGATGGGTGAAGCTGCTTACCAGGTCTTCGTTTTTGTTGGTACTGGCGGCAGTGGAGAGGGAATCGATGAGCATGGGTGCCGGTTTTTTTATGATGCTGCGTGGAGAGTGATTGCAGAATATAGCATTGGCATAGTGCAGGGAAATTTCGTTTTTCCAAAAGCGGTGCGCGGGGCACACCCTACGAGCCGGCGGGCAGCTCGGATGCCCATTATAATCAAACCCTTGTTCGCCTATTTCCCACCTCAGGAGCTTCGCCATGTTTGGCACACAAGATCTCGCCCAATTCATTATCGCCGGAATATTACTGAATATTGCCCCTGGTCCCGATTCATTATTGATCATGACGCGCAGCGCAACGCAGGGCTGGCGTGCCGGGTCGGCGGCTGCACTGGGCATAGGTGCGGGTACGCTGGTGCACATCATGGCAGCGGCACTGGGTTTGTCGGCCTTGCTGGCCACGTCTGCCACGGCGTTTACCGTCGTCAAGCTGGTGGGTGCCGCTTATCTTTTGTATGTGGGCGCGTCGTTATTACTGAACAAGGCAAAGGGTAACGCCAGTAAGGAAGCAGGCCCTGCCTTGCCTGCGCTGAGCCATAGAAAAATTTTTGCCCAGGGTTTTTTGACGAATGTGCTGAACCCCAAGGTGGCGATCTTTTTTCTGGCGTTTGTGCCACAGTTTATCGCCGCTGATGCCAGCAACAAGCCGCTGGCCCTGATCGTCCTCGGTTGCATCTTCAATTTCAACGGCATGCTGTGGTGCCACTTGCTGGCGGTGTCGACTGCATTTGCCAGGCAGCGGGTACGTATCAACCAGGCGGTGACGCTGTGGCTGAATCGTTTTATCGGCGTGATGTTTATTTCGTTTGGGATCAAGCTGGCGCTGGCCAACAAGCATTGACAGGAATTAGCGGGAATTGACGGGCCTTGCGCAAAACCGCACTGGCTCACACTGAGCTTTAAGCCAGTGCCACCAGTGCTAGGTTGTTGCGCTACTCGTCTTCACATAAAAAGCGATGACTCACTTTTATTTGATCGGCAGGCAGCTGGTATTTTTGACTTCTTCCATCACTGCATAGGTGTGTGTTTCACGCACGCCATTCAATTGCAGCAGAGATTTGCCCAGGAAATCACGGTAGGCATTCATGTCCTTGACACGCGCCTTGACGAGGTAATCAAAACCACCGGCCACCATATGGCATTCAAGCACTTCGGGGATGGCTTGCACGCCACGCCGGAAGGCATCGAAGACATCAGGTGTGGTGCGGTCAAGCACTACCTCAATAAACACCAGCAAGGCCACATCCAGTAGATGGGGATTGAGCTGGGCTGTATATCCTAGTATGTAGCCGGACTCTTGCAACTTACGCACGCGCTCCAGGCAGGCAGCAGGGGACAGGTTGACCCTTGTTGCCAGTTCTACATTACTGATACGGCCGTCGTTTTGCAATTCGGCCAGAATTCTTTTACTGATTTTGTCGAGCATAAGAAGTCAGAAATTGTTTCAATGGTGATTAATAATATTCGGCATAATTTTCTCACAAAATAGAAAATTTCGATATATGTTCTGATTTCCAGAATTAATCCTCGAAGAGCATCTATACAATGAAATCTAATTTGTTTTGATTATTTCTCTAGGATTGCAACTATCGTGCCAACCAACAACCTCCCATTTTCTGCCTTGCAGGCTGAACTCCTGAGCCCTGCTACGCCCTTGAGAACAGCCATTACACAAGCTTACCGCCGGTCAGAGACAGAGGCTGTGCAATGGTTGCTGGGACAGGTTGAACCGCATGAAGACCAGCAAAAGACTGTTGCGGAACTGGCACACCGCCTGGTCAGCAATGTCCGCCAGCAACGTACCCGTGCCTCTGGTGTCGATGCCTTGATGCATGAATTTTCTTTGTCATCTGAAGAAGGCGTGGCGCTGATGTGCCTGGCCGAAGCCTTGTTGCGCATCCCCGATCACCAGACGGCTGACCGCCTGATCGCCGACAAGATCAGTAAGGGTGACTGGCGCAAGCATCTGGGTGAATCACCATCGCTGTTTGTGAATGCCGCCACCTGGGGCTTGCTGGTGACTGGCAAACTGGTCAGCACGAATAGTGAGCACGGCCTGGGTTCTGCCCTGACACGCCTGATCGCCAAGGGTGGCGAACCGCTGATACGCAAGGGCGTTGACCTGGCCATGCGGATGCTGGGTAACCAGTTTGTCACTGGCCAAACCATAGAAGAAGCCCTGAAAAACAGCCAGGACAATGAAAAACGCGGCTATCGCTATTCTTACGACATGCTGGGTGAAGCCGCGCTGACGGCCAAGGATGCAGCCTTTTATTACCAGGCGTATGAAACCGCCATCCATGCCATAGGCAAGACATCCAACGGGCGTGGCATAAAAAATGGCCCGGGCATTTCAGTCAAATTGTCGGCCCTGCACCCACGTTATTCACGCGCCCAGCGTGAGCGCACGATGACGGAATTGCTGCCGCTACTGAAAAAATTGCTGCTGCTGGCCAAGCAATATAATATCGGCCTGAATATCGATGCAGAAGAAACCGACCGGCTGGAATTGTCGCTGGACTTAATGGAAGCGCTGGCCTTTGACGCCGACCTCAAGGGCTTTGAAGGCATAGGTTTCGTGGTGCAGGGCTATCAAAAACGCTGCCCGTTTGTGATCGATTACCTGGTGGACCTGGCCCGCCGCAGTGGCAGCAAGTTCATGGTGAGGCTGGTCAAGGGTGCGTATTGGGATGCTGAAATCAAGCGTTCCCAGGTAGATGGCATGAGCGGCTTCCCGGTATATACCCGCAAGGTGTACACCGACCTGTCTTACCTGGCCTGTGCACAAAAGCTGCTGGCAGCTACCGATGTGATTTATCCACAGTTTGCCACGCACAATGCGCTGAGCTTATCCACCATCTATACCTGGGCACAAAAAGCCGGTATCACCGACTATGAATTCCAGTGCCTGCATGGCATGGGAGAAACTTTATATGACCAGGTGGTAGGCAAAGACAAGCTGGACAAACCCTGCCGCATTTATGCACCAGTGGGGTCACATCAGACGTTGCTGGCTTATTTGGTGCGTCGCTTGCTGGAAAATGGTGCAAATTCATCCTTCGTGAATCAGATCGTAGATGAAAATGTTTCCATAGAGTCCATGCTGGCTGACCCCATCGCGGTCTCGCGTGAACTGGGCGGTTTACCGCATCCTGGCATTGCCTTACCCAGGGATTTATTTGGCAAGGAAAGAAAAAATTCTGCCGGACTGGATTTTTCCAATGAACTGGAACTGCAACGCATCAGCGCCCACTTTGCTGACAGCAGCCAGCAAGCCTTGACTGCCAGCCCCATCCTGCATGGCCAGGTATCGGCCAGCCAGACCCGGCCTGTGAATAACCCGGCCAAGCAGCTTGATATCGTCGGCCATGTCATCGAAGCCGATGCCCAGGATGTGGAAACTGCCCTGCATGCAGCCGAAGAATATGCGATGGACTGGCAAACCACGCCACCGGTAGAACGTGCCGCTGTATTGAAAAAAGCAGCAGACTTGCTGGAAACGCAAACCCTGGATTTCATGGCCCTGGCCATACGCGAAGCCGGTAAATCCCTGCCAAATGCATTGGCGGAAGTGCGCGAAGCGGTGGATTTCTTGCGCTATTACGCGGCCCAAGTAGAAAGCCTGCCAAATACCCAGGCACTGGGCCCGGTAGTCTGCATCAGCCCCTGGAATTTCCCGCTGGCCATCTTCATGGGTGAAGTCAGTGCCGCGCTGGCAGCGGGTAATGTGGTGCTGGCCAAACCGGCAGAACAGACACCGCTGATCGCCTATCGCGCCATACAACTACTGCATGAAGCTGGTGTGCCGCGTGGTGCCGTGCAATTTTTGCCGGGTACGGGCGAAGTCGTTGGTGCCCAGCTGGTGGCAGACCGCCGCGTCAAGGGTGTGATTTTCACTGGGTCCACCGAAGTGGCGCAGATCATCAACCGCACCCTGGCAAAACGTGCCGTGACGGAAGGCATAGAGATCCCCCTGATCGCCGAAACCGGCGGCCAGAATGCCATGATCGTCGACAGCAGCGCCCTGCCCGAACAAGTCGTCAATGACGTCTTGTCATCCGCCTTTGACAGTGCCGGCCAGCGTTGTTCGGCCCTGCGCATACTGTGCCTGCAAGAAGACATTGCCGACAAAACCATAGAAATGCTGCACGGTGCCATGCAGGAATTGCGCATAGGCCAGCCAGACCGCCTGGCCATCGATATCGGCCCGGTGATTGATGCCGAAGCACAAAACAATCTGCTCAACCATATCAACACCCTGCGCGGCAAGGCCAAATCTTTCTATACGCTGGATTTGGCCAGCAGTTGCCGTGATGGCACCTTCGTGGCACCGACGGTATTCGAAATTGCCACCCTGGCGGACCTGAAAAAAGAAGTGTTTGGCCCGGTACTGCATGTGCTGCGCTATCAGCGTGATGACTTGCCGCAATTGATAGAGCAGATCAATGGCACTGGTTTTGGCCTGACCCTGGGTATACATTCACGCATCGACGAAACCATCAATTTCATCACTGATCGCGCCCATGTCGGCAATATCTATGTGAACCGGAATATCGTCGGAGCCGTAGTCGGTGTCCAGCCCTTTGGTGGCGAAGGTAAATCCGGCACCGGCCCCAAAGCTGGCGGCCCGCTGTACCTGAAACGCCTGCAACGCACACCTGTGGTTGGCCTGGGCGGTCACACTGTCTATGAACGGCAGTCACCACCGGCACTGGAAGCCTTGCTGGTATGGGCCAAAACCCACGGTCACCAGCGCATAGCTGAACTGGGCGAACATTATGCCCATACCAGCCCCTACAAACTGACCCAGGTCTTGCCCGGCCCTACGGGTGAACGCAATACCTTGTCCTTCGCCCCACGTGGCCGTATTTTCTGCGCCGCCAACAGCATCAATTGCCTGATCAACCAACTGGCCGCCACTTTGGCCACTGGCAATACCCCAGTCTTGCCAGCACAGACCCTGGCCATGCTGCCCGGCGGCCTGCCACTGGACGTCAGCAAGCTCATCGTCGCTGCCGAAGCCGATCAGTGTGGTGCCCAGTTAGCACTGGTGGAAGGTGCCTTGCTGGCCCATTACAAATTGCTGTTTGCAGCCCAAGGCGAAGCCATTGTCTCTGTCGTTGAAACCCAGGACCATGTGGAAATCCCGCTATGGCGCCTGGTCGCTGAACGGGCGCTGTGCGTGAATACCACGGCGGCGGGGGGGAATGCGACTTTGATGACTTTGGAAGGGTGAGTTAATTTGGTTTTTGAGATCTGAGGCTGGTACAAAAAAGCCCTGTGATCTATTTTCACAGGGCTTTTTCAATTTGAGGAACGCTCTTATACTTTTTACCGCATATCCTTGGCTGGAAAGGATGCAGTTAATTTTTCGATAGGAACAATTAAATCAAAGCCTTCTAAAGTAGTTGCAGTCGACGCTGTGACTGGCCCAGGTCCACAGGGAGCGTCCGGCGTGTGACAGGCCCAACTTTCGCCACCTCGTAAAAAAGAGAAACTGATTGCATAAACAGGTACACGTTGCTGTAGCAAATATGCCATTGAACTCACAGCTGGATTCCAATCCTGTTGTTTAAACTTCCCAATATGTCCATTTCCCGCCAACACGATATGCGTATACCCTGGGTATTGTTTAAGCCTGTCGTAAATATTGGTGGCCATGATGGAATCGCGCCTGGCCTGTGCCCTTGGTTCATTCCTGGTCAGGGGAACAATATCATCTGAGCTTCTTGAGTCATAGGCAGAAAGAAGTACATCTTTACCTTCATTGCGCAATCTTCTGACCAAATCTATGAGCTTAAACATTGCCACACTGGTGCGGCCATCTTGCATTTTATCCTGCCAGAAAGAGGCTGAAAGCAAGGCCTTTTTATCTTCAACTTCTCCTCTTGAAAGCGTATATTTGGTGATGTCTGCTTGCAAATCCATCGGCAGTTCCAGACCAAGTACAACGGGCTTACCTGTTAAGGCAATTTGACAAACCAGCCCCTCGACAAATGCCGGGATTTCGTTTGATCCATGGAACTCGCCGATGGCAATAACATCTACCTTAATCGCTGACAGGGGTATCTGCGTAGTTGGTGTACACGCTAAATCACTAGCAAAAGCGGAATTACATGCGGCGATAAGCAAGAAAGTGATTGCACCAAAGAGTAGTCTTGGTCTGGGTGTATTCATACTGGAGTTAAATTGGATTAACGCTGCACGCAGGTCTCAGTACCAAAATTTCCACCCTTGAATTCAGGCTTATAGTAGTACTTGCTGAATGTCCATTTGCCCGTCTTGTTTTTCTTAAAGGTGGCTATGCCGGTGCCAAAATCTTTGGTGGTCGGATCAACCAGGGCGAAGTGCATGGCCATTTGCTGCTGGTCTGCTGCGGCCTGACCCAGATAGGTACCGTATTCTGGTACCTCTAGTTTGAAGCTGTAGGCACCATACTTGTTGAAGCTTTGGGCAGGGACCAGATCCAGGGTGACGGTGCCGGTGTAATCGCCTTCGTGGCTGTCATTGCCCTTGCAGTCATATATGCCGCTGTAATTGTTGCCGCTAAAAGCAGGTTTGGTGGCAGCGACTGTGGTAGTTGCAGATAAAGCGAGCAGGCAAATCAGAGTGATATTTATTTTCATGACTTGCCTGTTGATATCTTCCCGCTTTTCCACAGGTCTGACGCTGTTTTGATTAATACAGACCTGCTTATCAATTACTTATAAGTTGTTTATTGCATATTACTTATTACGAATCACTTGGTTTTTTTTGCCTTGGCAAGGTCTTCTTCCAGCTCTTTACCTGCTTGCACCATTTTTTCCATCATGGGGGTCATCAATTTTTGCATGGATGCCATGGATTGCTGCATCATCGCGGGCATTTTGCTGACATAGGACTTACCGGCCGGCGATTTGTAGAAGGCAGTGATGCCGTCGACATCTTCCTGGCTCAGGGATTTGCTATAAATTTCGATGAAGATAGGCTCCAGCTTGTCCCAGCTCATTTCCTGTTTGCGAATGGCAATGACTTTTTCCCTGAATTTATCCAGGGCTTTTTGATGTTCGTCACTGAGCGGCTTGTCTTTGGTGACTTTTTGCATCATGCCTTTCATCAAGCCGTCGACCTGCGCTTCGACTGCACTCAGCATTTGCTGGGTATTCGTCGCTATCAGCAATTCTTTCACTGAGGCTTCGGTCGGTGTTTCTGCATGGGCAGATCCACAGACCAGCAAGCTAGTAAGCAGTAATTTCGACCAGAGGTTCATGGAAATCTCCTTGTGATTGAACGAGTTACGAATTCTACGGCAGTTCTGGCAAATTGTTTTTTTGATTTTTTTTGCCTGTGGATACTCTTAAATAGAATAACTTTATATATACATGGTAGTGATTGTTAAAGCAGGCACTTGTCTGTGGATAAGTCGGTAAACATCCACAGAATCAAAAGTTTAAGCAAATGATAAGGCGGTGATAAAAGTCTGTATATCCACAGGACAAAATCTGAACAGTAAAGCGTACAGTGAATAATTTCTGGCTTACACACAATGCATACAGTGGATATCGACGGAGTTATCCACAAAGTTTTTTTGAATTTTGTGGTTTTTCTGCTGAATTTTTGCAAAAAGACTAGGGATACAGGTGGACTGACAGCAGTTTTTGAATCGCACAGCTCAATTTGCTGGCAGAGATGTGTTTTTGAACAGTAAAAATTGCTTGTACTTCTTTAAAACCTGTTGCTTTAACAAATGCATATGTGCTGGCAAATGGTTTTTGAGGAAAACTTCAGGAAACATTTGCTAAGGCCAGGTTTTTAAGCAGGTCCGGTTCAAATGACGAACAGACATTGTTGACGGAGGTTTTGGGGTTTCAGAAAAGACTTATTTTTTTATTGGAAAAGGTATGTGGCTTTTTGAAAAAATACAAAATCTTTTTTCGGAGTTCAGACAGTTCAATTAAATAACTTAGCTTATATATACATAGTAGTAGTAGTTAACGGCGCGACTTTTTGTGGATAAGTCTGTATTTGTCCACAGAATCAAAAGCTTAGTGCATGTATAGATGTTCTTATAAGTCTTGTATGAAAGAAGAACAGTTTTGGGATAAAAATCGGCACTGGATAAGTAGCGGTGGTTTTGCACAGTTCATCCTGGGGATATGCATAGACTTGTCCACAGGCCTTTTATGGTTTTATTGCTGTTTTTTTACATGTTGCAGGTCTTTTTGATATTGCCAAGTTGCTACAAATGATCGGCGCGTTTCAGGATAGCTGGCGCGCAGTTTTGCAAAATGCTGGCGAACAAGCGGGTGGATTGGTGGCTAAGTGTGGGCAGGTGCTGGCTGTAGACCGCCGTATATTCCAGATGGGGATGCCCGCCACGTGCACGTTTGAACTGGCTGGCACCGGAGCTGTAGTGCAGTTTCAGTTGTTTTTCTTTGGCTTTATGTAATAGCAAGGCCATCAGGCGGCGGTATAAACCCAGTTCTTGCGGCAGGCTGGTGTCATAGCCGATGAGAGGGGTGGTGATACAGCCACTTTCGGGATGCGAATATAAGCCTATGACGCCGACCAGCCTGCCTTTCCAGCGCAAGGCCAGCAGTTCAAGAAAGCGCGTTTCCAGGCAGAGTTCAAAAAATGCCAGGCTGAAATCCGGGTTCAGGCAAGAATGCTTGGCTATAAACAATTGCCTGAATAACTGGCGCAAAGTGGGCAGATCCTGGATCTGTATAGCTTCATGCGGCAGGATTTCTACCTGCTTATTGGCGAGCAGGCGGGCATCCTGTTTGACGTGATTATGCTTCCACACGGTTTTTTCTTGCGGATCACACAGATAGACCATGCGCGAAGGCAGCATTTGCCAGCCGTTGTGGATAAGTTGCTGTGCCAGTGCCGGATGCAGGGCCGGACAGATATTGCGCATCATCAGCGGTCGTTGCGGATATTTTTGCAGCAGGCTGTCGGTCGCCTGTTGCACGGCAGATGCCGGCCATTCTGGATACAGGTTGGTGGATATCAGGTGATTACTGCAGATGGCAGCCTGATCCAGTTTGCTGGCATTCAGCAATGCAGACATGGGGCCGAATACGGCACAGGAAAGCAGTTGACCAAGCGCGGCCAGGCCGGGGCTTAACTGGCGCAGCATTTCCTGGCGGGCATAGCGTAACCAGGTAGAACGTGGGCTGGCGACATAACTGTCTTGCCAGTGACTGTGCTCCAGCAGGCTGACTGGCTGGCTGTGACCGGCAATCTCGATCGCATCAATGGCGCAATCCGTATTGCCGACCCAGTGCTGGCCACCGCGCGAACGGGCCGTCAGCAGCCACAGGGCATCAGCCACCACATGCGGTGGTAGGGATGATGTGTTCAAGTCTGAAAATCAGCGTTTGCTGTACAGATGCATGCCACCATAGATGGCAGAACGGTCTGTCAGGTACAACTGGCGGTTGTGTTGCGGGTCGGTATGCCAGGCAGCCAGGATGTCTGCCGGCAATTGGGCTTCCAGCGGGGATTCGCTACCGCCAGTACGGAACACCACTTTGGCACCAGGCGCTGCCGTGCGTGTGACTTCTTGCCATAGTTCAGTCAGTTGTTGCTGATCCATCCAGTCTTGTGCATCAAGAAACAGATAGGCGTCCATGGATGCACGTGGCTGGCCGAGCAGGAAATTGGTCAGGGTCGTGTGATGTGCATGCAGTCGGTCTATATTCTGGCGCAGGCTGTTGAAATGCTGTTGCTGCAAATACAGCGGCAAGGCAGTTTGCTGCCTGGTGTCATAGCGACGGGCGAAGGCTTGCTGGGCGAAACAGTTGTGGTCCAGCGGGAAATCACAGGCCAGGTGGCGCATTCTTTCCTTGAACAAGACATGCAGGCCTTGTTTGGCATCTTTTTTAAGTGCTTCAAACTGGGATGGGGGAATACCCAGGCTGTACAGGGCCAGCGGCTGGCTGGCAATCAGGCGGAACAAACGGGTTTCAAATACGGGTGCCACGTATTGTTCAAACAGTTGTGTCTGTTCCTGCAGGTTGCGGGCTTGCATGAGCTGGCTCATGTCGCCACCCATCAGGCGTACAAAGAAATGGGCAAAACCGATGAAGTTGCCCAGCAAGCCATGTTGATAGGCTTCGCTGGCAAAATAATGGTAACGCGCCTTGCCGGACAAGGAACGGCTTTCCCAAAAATTACTGGCATCGTCAGACAGGTGATTGCGGATATGTCGCTTATAGCGTTTCAGGTTATCGGCCTGGTTGGCATTGCCAAGATAAGCCAGTACCGCCTGGTAGTCGGGCAAATGCTTGATGGCCATTTGCTTCATGTTGAGCATGGCCAGGTGGGCGGCATTCAGGTCCACCGCATGCACGGCAGCCGGTTCGGCCGACAGATAGGCCAGGGCATTGCAACCGCCAGAAGAGATGGTCAGGATATTCGCGCCTGGCTTGAGTTGTAGCGCATCAAGGTCAGATTGTGGATCTTCCCAGATCTGGGCATACACCAGGCGGCTGAACCAGTGGGCGAATAGCTTGTCTGCCAACCCTTTGCGGCCAGAGGTGGTGGAATTGAAAACGGCGCTGTCGATCAGGGCTTTGGTGGACATGCTGGTCTCCACTTATGGTTTAGATAAGGGAGACTGTAGGATGTGCAGGTGACAGGCTGGTGACAGGGAGATGAATATTCGATGAAAAACAATTATCCATATGCGGGGGACTTGCGCAAAACTGGCCCAGCTGCGTTGCAGCTCCTCGCCTAGGAGCCGCGTTCTGTGGATAACCTGCGGCGGCGGGCCTTGATGAACATCAGTAACTGGTAAGCAAAATACAAGGAAGCCAGCACCGGCATGGAGGCGACCAGTATCCACAGGCCTCCGGCCAGCGGCACTGGCCCGGACCAGACCAGGATGGGAACATCGGGCTTATTACTTTTTTCTATGGCTTTCTGCTTGGGCGCATCGATTTGCACACCGCTATTTTGCTTGGGCAAATCTTCCGGGGCGACCACAAATACGGCTTGCATGCCCTTGCCCGGTTGAGCTGGCTGCGAAACTGGAGTAGCAGGAGCAGGAGGGGCAACTTTGCCAGCTTCAGCAGCAAAAACGGATAGTCCTAGCAATGCGGTCAGTAGTGGCAAGGCCAGGATCAGGGCAAACTTGAGTTTCATTGATGCAATCGGATTAAAATGATTCTTTACAACCTAAGCTTGTTAGGACGTCTTTTCAGCCAGTTTTTTTAAGTTAAGCAGACCGGCTTCAAAGTCCGGACCCACCATTTTATCCATAAACGGGGCGAATAGCTTCATCATCAGGTTTCCTTCGCTGCTGCCATGCATATCCCAGGTGACTTTGGTACCGCCAGCCTGTACTTCCAGTACCATTGCACCGACTGAGGGCTTGCCCATGCCTTCAAAGTGCAATTCGTATTCCAGCTTCTGGTCCGCCTGTACCTGATTGAACTTCATGCCGCCATTGCCCTGGCTCTTGCTTTTCCAGTCCCAGGCGGCACCGGGGCCGGATTCTGGTCCGGAATACTGCATTTCCATGGAAGGGTCACGCTGATTCCATACGGACCAGTTTTTCCATGCCCTGGGTGCAGCGATCAGGGGGAAGATCTTGGCCGGTGTAGCCTGGATGACGATACTGCGGCTGACGCGGTATTCATTCGGTAGCGAATAGGCGATACCCAGCAGTACGACGATCAGGGTGACGAGAATCCCGGCTATCCATTTGATGATTTTCATTTTCTGCTCCTGTAAAGGGGGAAGGTAAAAATGTCCACGACCGTGATCATGCAAATTCAGTAGCTTATCAACAGCTTATTAATAGCGAATTAATAGTTTACCCACAGCTTATCCACAAACTTATTAACGTACCCGGCCTACCGCGATTTCCCATTCCTGCATGAGGCTGGCTGCCTGGTCCCTGCTCATGGTGGGAAAAAACTGTCTGTCCATTTGCCATAATGCGGCACATTCATCGGTATTTTGATAAATTCCCGTCCCCAGCCCGGCCAGGTAAGCGGCACCGAGGGCCGTGGTTTCTGTCACTTTGGGGCGTATTACGGGTATGCCCAGCAAATTCGCCTGAAA
This sequence comes from Undibacterium sp. Ji50W, assembly GCF_049340445.1. NCBI lineage: Bacteria > Pseudomonadati > Pseudomonadota > Betaproteobacteria > Burkholderiales > Oxalobacteraceae > Undibacterium > Undibacterium sp. Ji50W. The sequence goes on from NZ_JBMPOX010000023.1 coordinate 88,805, forward strand.
TTGTAACAAGAGATTATTCGCCGCGGCGCCACCATCCACCCTTAATTCGCTGATGGGGGAAACGGCATCCCTGGTCATGGCTTGCAATAGTGCGGTGCTTTGGAAGGCTATCGATTCCAGTGCGGCGCGGGCGATATGGCCGACAGTACTGCCACGACTGAGGCCCAGTATCGCACCCTTGGCCGATGGTACCCAGTAAGGTGCGCCCAGACCAGTGAAAGAGGGTACAAACACCACGCCACCAGAATCCGGCACGCTGGCGGCCAGGTCTTCCACATCGGTTGAATGTTGTATGGCTTTCAAGCCATCCCGCAGCCATTGGACCACGGCACCGCCGATAAATACGCTGCCTTCAAGGGCGTACTGGCGCTGCGGGCCGGTCTGGCAGGCGGCGGTACTGATCAGGCCATTTTGCGATACCGGGCACTTGTCGCCCGTGTGCATGAGCATGAAACAGCCGGTGCCATAGGTATTTTTTGCCATGCCGGGGGTAAAACAGGCCTGGCCGAACAAGGCGGCCTGCTGGTCACCGGCGATGCCAGCGATGGGAATGCTGTCTCCCAGCAGACTGGTTGCACCAAAGCGATGGCTGGACGGCAGGACTTGTGGCAGCACAGATGGCGGGATATCAAACCAGGCTAGCAGATCCTGATCCCATTCACCGCGGTGGATGTTGTACAGCATGGTGCGTGAAGCATTGCTGACATCGGTGACATGCAGTTTGCCGGCGCTGAGTTGCCAGGCCAGCCAGCTATCGACGGTACCAAAGGCCAGCTCGCCGGCATCGGCACGGCGTCTGGCATCGGGAATCTGGTCCAGCAGCCATTTCAGCTTGGTGGCAGAAAAATAGGGGTCGAGTATCAGGCCGGTCTTGGCTTGTATCAGTTCAGCCTTGCCCTGATGCCGCAGTTGTTCACAATAGGATTCGGTGCGCCGGTCTTGCCAGACGATGGCATTGGCCAGGGGCTGGCCGGTTTTTCTGTCCCACAGTATGGTGGTTTCGCGCTGGTTGGTAATGCCCAGGGCTGCAATGTCCCTGGCTTGCAGACCGGCATTTTGCAAGACCTGCCGGCAGGTGGCGAACTGGGTTTGCCAGATTTCTGTGGCGTCATGTTCGACCCAGCCGGGCTGTGGGAAAATCTGGCGGAATTCCTGCTGGGCAGAGGCGATTAACTGACCGCGTTCATTGAAAATGATACTGCGTGAACTGGAGGTACCCTGGTCTAAAGCGAGCAGATAAGTCATGGAAGATCCTGATTTGTCCCGGTGGCTACAGTAAACAATGCCGTGTGTGATGCCTTAGAACCTGTTTGCGATCTTACTGCGCGGGCGTGATCGGGACTCATGCGCTGCTCAAAATGCTCATGTACTTAAGTACATTCCGCTTTTTGCGCTGCGTTTTTGTTACCCTTACCCCGCTGACGCTCGCTCGCTACAGATCGTAAACAGGTTCTTATGGTGATTTTTATACCCTGCTTCAGCGTAGGAGTGCTGACATCTGCTTACAAATTCTTTACTTTGTGTTGCAGGCAAATATATTGGTATTTGTTATAGTTGAATTATTAATTAAAAGTCGGTATTTGTCGCTTTTGTGTATTTCAGGAAAGGTCAGGTTGTGCCCGGACTCCTCAATTTTTCTTTGTCTTTACTTATTCTGATCCTGATCGCTTTTGGCACCATGCGCAAGAGCCGTCGCCTGATCATGCTGGCGTTTTTTTGCATGGTGATGATCACTTTGCTGGGCTGGTACCAGTACATTTTCCCCACCGGGCTGAGTTTCCTGTTCATAGCCGGTACCTTGGCCACGGTACTGATCATCTGCAGCTTTTTCTATGCCGTGTATTCGAATGAAACGGTGTGGTTTGATATTCAGGATAAATTCCAGGACAAAGTCCAGGATAAATAAGCCACCCCAACCCAGTGCTGCCTGGGTTTTGGGCTTGGTCTGATTTATTTCACGTCCAGCAATTCCACATCAAAAACCAGTGGTGCATTTGGCGGTATCAGACCGTTGCCTGCCCCTTTTGCACCATAAGCCAGTTCTGCTGGAATGATCAGTGTGCGTTTGCCGCCAACTTTCATGCCGGTTAACCCTTGATCCCAACCTTTGATCACACGGCCAGTGCCGAGGATGAAAGTCAGTGGTCCACGGCCTTTGGAACTGTCGAACAGCCTGCCGCGTTCCTGCTTGGCGAAGGGGTCATGCAGCCAGCCGGTGTAATGTACGGCTACACTGCGGCCCGCTGTGGCTTCCAGTCCCTTGCCGACTACCAGGTCGATCTTTTGTACGCTGGGCCCTTGCTCAGGTGCTGGCGTACTTGGCGCACTTGATTCAGTGGCCGGACTCTGTGCAGGAGTTTCTGCCGCCGGGTTTGCATGCACGGGCAATGCCTGCAACAGGCTGCTTGCCAACAGGCTGATGAACAGTAGTGACTTCATTCTTTTATCCTTATGGTTGGTGGAAGTTGTTGGAATACGGCTTTAGCCATTTTTGTCTTTGGATGCCTGTAACTTCTTTTCAAAAGCAATATCGAGCTTGCTGGCTTTTTTGGGAGCCTGTTTGTGCACGTTATTTACGTAGGCAACAAATTCATCCATTTCCATGGGTTCACCCAGCACTTGCGGGGCGGCATCGTCATCCTCGATGTTTGCCAGGGTCAGGTAAAAGCGGCCGTCGGCCATGCTGACCATGGAATAGGGCGCATTGTTGCTGCGTTCGCGCAGGCGGTTGACGGCATAGCTGGCTTTAGTCGAGCGTGCCATTATTTCATCCCGTACTTGTGCATGATCTTTTCCATGGTGCCGTCGTTATCCAGGTCTTTATTGAGTTTGTTGTACAACTCTATACGTTGTTTGTCCATACGGCTATTGCAGAGCATGTTCAGTTCCATGGTTTTGTATTTGACGGCCCGCACAATATCATTTCCAAAGCCTTGCTGCTGGGCCAGGACCATGCCGTGGGATTCTGACACGATCCAGTAATTGAGCCGGTTGTTGATCAGCAGGCGCGGATTGTCTTCATCCTGGTTGGAAAACTCTATCTTGTAACCCTGCTCACTCAGTTGCATGCCGGTGGCGGCATTTTTGTAGGAGCCTATGGAATAGGGTTTGGCATCTTCCAGGGTTTTTAATACCCGGGTGTCGGTTTTGCGCGCATACAAGACCCAGGTGTCATTGGTCAGCGGACCTACCCATTTATACAAGTTTTCGCGTTCGGGAGTGCGGCGGAAGCCGAACAAGCAGGTGTTGTCATCATTCAGGGTGGAATTCAGGCCACGGGCCAGCGAGGTACTGCTGATGGTGGAGGTATCGCCGGCACGTTTCAGGATTTCCTGTATTTTTTCAGTCAATATGCCGAGGATTTCACCGGTTTTGGAATCGGTGTGGGTGAAGGGGGCATATTCCTGTATCAGCAGTTTGATGCTTTCTGCCCGGCTCACCAGCGGGGTAAGCATCAGACAAAATACGAAGCAAGGTACGAACAATTTCACGACGGGTGTCCCAGTATATTTTTTTAGTGTTGGAAATATACCGCTGAATTTCCCGGTGTGGCAGCTATTTTCGTTTGCTGACATGTTCTACAACTCCTTACATCTACAGGTCTTGGTAATTTTGTGTAAGAACCTGTTTATCTGAATATCTGAAGAAGCAACTATTTCCAGATACTTTCCAATAAGGCAAAGCTGGCGGCAATCATGGCTTCGTGCTGGCGTTTTTCCTGGCAGATGAAACTGAGTTCGGTGGGTACACTGACTGCATCAGCAATAACCAGGCCATGGGCATGGGCTTCGCGTATGGCGATGGAATCACGTATCAGGCTGAGGCCAACCCCGGATTTGACCAGGTCCAGCATGGACGGCTCCTGGTCGACCAGGGCGACGATGTTGGCGCTGACGCCGTGTTCATTGAAAATCTTGCTGAGCAGGCGGTGATGCGCCGATTCTGGCGGCGTCCATAGCCAGGGCAGGCGGGCAAGACTGGCCCAGCCCTGGCCCGCTACCCGGTTTTTCCAGCCATTTGGTGCCACCACGCGGTAGTTGAATGTGGTCAGCGCCAGGCTGTGGCAGGGGGTTTTGCCATCGTCCGGCGGCTGCCCCAGATAAAAGCCGACATCCAGCGTGCCGGCACGGATTTGTTGCAGTACCGTACCCGACATGCCTTGTTGTAACTTTGTGGATAACTGTGGATAAGTCTCGACCAGACGCTTCAAAAATACTCCCAGCCGGGTGAATTCCGGATCGAGTATGGTGCCTATCGCCAGCTCTCCAGAAATGGTGCTGTGCAAGGCGTAGGCGGCCTGGCGAAACTCGCCCATGCCGGCCAGTACTTTTTCTGCATACGGCAATAATTTTGCACCATCATTACTCAGGCGCATGCCGCTGGCGCTACGTGTGAATAACTGCAGTTGCAGGTATTCCTGCAAGGCCTTGATCTGCAGGCTGACGGCTGGTTGCGTCACATGCAATTGTTCCGCCGCCCGGGTCAGATTACCTTCCCTGGCCACGGCCACAAAAGCACGGAGTTGTGTCAAGTCCATTATTAGCGATCCTTATATTGCAGTTGATAATAACTCATTGGATTTACCATGAGGAGTGAATTAATCTCATCGTCACTCACTGGCAATCATCAATTCATCTCTAAGGTTTACTTATGACATCCACACTCTCGCATTTTATGAATGGGCAGGCCTACGCTTCCGGCAGTGGTCGCCAGCAGGATGTGTTCAATCCTGCCACCGGCGAGGTCAGCGCCCGTGTTGCCCTGGCCAGCCTGGATGAAGTGCATGCCGTCGTCGCCGCGGCCAAGGCCGCCGTACCTGCATGGGCAGAGACTGCACCGCTACGGCGTGCCCGTGTGATGTTCAAGTTCAAGGAATTGCTGGACCAGCATCACCAGGAAATGGCGACCCTGATCACGCGTGAACATGGCAAGGTCTTGTCGGATGCCATGGGCGAAGTCACACGCGGCATAGAAATCGTTGAATTTGCCTGTGGCATGCCACAACTGCTGAAATCACAATTTTCTGACAATATCGGCGGTGGCATAGATAATTACAACCTGCGCCAACCACTGGGGGTGACGGCTGGCATCACGCCTTTCAACTTCCCCTTCATGGTGCCGATGTGGATGGCCCCGCTGGCGATTGCGACCGGCAATACCTTCATTTTGAAACCGTCTGAACGTGATCCTTCCTGCTCTTTGCTGATTGCCGACTTGCTCAAAAAAGCCGGTTTGCCAGATGGGGTGTTTAATGTATTGCAGGGCGATAAAGTCGCTGTTGATGGTTTGTTGCAACACCCCGATGTATCCGCTATTTCTTTCGTTGGATCAACACCGATTGCCGAATACATTTATAGCGAAGGTACACGCCTGGGTAAGCGCGTGCAGGCTTTGGGCGGTGCAAAAAATCACCTGGTGGTGATGCCCGACGCCAATCTGGAACAAGCCGTCGACGCCCTGATGGGTGCTGCCTATGGTTCAGCCGGTGAACGCTGCATGGCGATTTCGGTGGCGGTCGCGGTCGGTAATGTCGCCGACAAACTGGTGCAGGCTTTGGTGCCACGGGTGCAGGCCCTGAAGATCAAAAACGGCATGGAAGCGGATGCTGAAATGGGCCCGGTGGTGACGGCGCAACACAAGGCAAAAATCGAATCTTATATTGCAGAAGGCATCGCCGAAGGCGCGCAATTGCTGGTCGATGGCCGGGGCCTGAAAGTGGCTGCGCATGAAGGTGGTTTTTTCCTCGGTGGCTGTTTGTTTGACCATGTCAAAGAGGGCATGAAAATCCATCGTGAAGAAATTTTTGGCCCGGTATTGTGCATAGTCCGGGTACCTGATTTTGCATCTGCTGTTGAACTGATCAACCGCCATGAATTTGGCAATGGCGTCGCGCTCTTCACTTCAGACGGCAATACCGCACGCGAATTTTCACGCCGCATCCAGGTCGGCATGGTGGGCATCAATGTACCCATTCCTGTGCCCATGGCCTGGCATTCTTTCGGCGGCTGGAAGCGCTCCTTGTTTGGCGATGTGCATGCGTATGGCGAAGAGGGGATACGGTTTTATACGCGTTATAAATCGATTATGCAGAGGTGGCCGGATAGCATAGGAAAAGGGGCGGAGTTTACGATGCCGGTGGCGAAGTAGCGGCGTGGCTTACCCCTTCTCCTTCAAGGAGAAGGGGGGGATGAGGATGGGGTTCTGTCGACGAACGGCAATCTCGTTTTCGTCATTCTTGCGAAGGCAGCTGTAGGTTGGGCTACGCTTTATCAGCCCAACACAGGGCCTCTGAATAACGTATTCGTTAATTCATGTCGAACCCAAGACCTCTCACCACAGAGGAAGGAAAGACTTCTTGCAAGAAGTCTTCGTTACGCAGGCGTGTGGCAAGCCAGACGAATTCCCTGCTACACCACGGAGACACAGAGGAAAAGCGGAGATTGTTTTGGCTCCTTCCCCTTCAAGGGGAAGGTTGGGATGGGGATGGGTTTCGGTAAAACAACGGCAATAATAAAAACATCGCTCCTGCGCAGGCAGGAGGCCACCGTGCTGGCGTTCCAGTGGCGTTGTTTTTGTGCTGACGTTGATTATAAGATTGCCCTTCGTAGAACCAAGCCGGGTCTCGGCCCGGCGGCCGAAATACTTTCTTTGCTTCCCCTCCATGTCAGGATAGATGTCGCGTCATCAGAAATCTAACCCGTTGGAGAGCGAAAGGCAGAGTAAGATGAAACGAGTACGCTATACGGCAGAACAAAAGGAATGGGTAATT
>NZ_JBMPOX010000024.1:0-94981 GCF_049340445.1 Undibacterium sp. Ji50W
TGAATTGTTGTCCAAATACGAATTCCCAGGCGACGACCTGCCTATCATTCAAGGTTCCGCCAAGTTGGCCCTCGAAGGCGACCAAGGTCCATTGGGCGAAGAAGCCATCATGAAACTGGCTGACGCTCTGGATACCTACATCCCAACACCAGAACGTGCTGTTGACGGCGCCTTCCTGTTGCCAGTAGAAGACGTATTCTCCATCTCCGGTCGCGGTACAGTCGTTACTGGCCGTATCGAACGCGGTATCGTCAAAGTAGGCGAAGAGATCGAAATCGTTGGTATCAAAGACACAGTCAAAACAACCTGCACAGGCGTTGAAATGTTCCGCAAACTGCTCGACCAAGGTCAGGCAGGCGACAACGTCGGCGTATTGCTGCGTGGTACCAAACGTGAAGATATCCAGCGTGGTCAAGTGTTGGCAAAACCAGGCTCCATCAAGCCTCACGCCCACTTCACAGGCGAGATCTATGTATTGTCCAAAGATGAAGGTGGTCGTCATACCCCATTCTTCAACAACTACCGTCCACAGTTCTACTTCCGTACAACGGACGTTACTGGTTCGATCGAGTTGCCGAAAGACAAAGAAATGGTCATGCCAGGTGATAACGTCTCTATCACAGTCAAACTGATCAACCCGATCGCGATGGAAGAAGGCTTGCGCTTCGCTATCCGTGAAGGCGGTCGTACTGTCGGTGCTGGTGTTGTAGCTAAAATCATCGAGTAATATCTGCCGTAATTTGTAGTATACTAGTTGGCTGTCGTATTAAATTTAATGCGGCAGCCAGTGTAGTTTTCGCTCTTTATTCAATATGCCACCGGTTCTGCCGTCAGTGGCTCGCTCTTTACAGGAATGAACATGTCCACACAAAATCAAAAAATCCGTATCCGTCTGAAGGCTTTCGATTACAAACTGATCGATCAGTCCGCTCTGGAAATCGTTGAAACAGCCAAGCGCACTGGCGCTGTTGTTAAAGGCCCGGTCCCTCTGCCTACACGTATCCAGCGTTTCGACGTACTGCGTTCCCCACACGTGAACAAAACTTCCCGTGATCAATTCGAAATCCGTACGCACCAGCGTTTGATGGACATCGTCGACCCAACTGACAAAACAGTTGATGCATTGATGAAGCTCGATCTGCCAGCTGGCGTTGACGTAGAAATCAAATTGCAATAATCCCAATTGATCGGGAAATACGAATGCAAATTTGTATTTCCAGATAAATACTGAAAATTCGACATACCACAATTTTTCGAAAATTCAAATAAATAGTCTTGTAAATAAAAAATTCGCAGGCTATAATCGAAGGCTTAGATGTAGGTCAGCTATTGCTGGCCTATTCGTTTAAGTTTTTTAAACATCAGCCTCACCCAATCGTAGGTGAGAATGGAGAAAACAATGAGCTTGGGCCTAGTTGGTCGCAAGGTTGGTATGATGCGCATCTTCACAGATGACGGGGATTCAATTCCGGTTACTGTTTTGGATGTGTCCAACAACCGCGTGACGCAAGTCAAAACTCCTGAAACAGACGGTTACTCCGCTGTTCAGGTAACTTTCGGTCAGCGCCGTGCATCCCGCGTAACAAAAGCGGCTGCCGGTCACCTCGCAAAAGCAGGTGTTGAAGCTGGTACTGTATTAAAAGAATTCCGTATTGATGCTGCTAAAGCTGCTGAAATGAAAGCAGGCGATGTCGTGCCTGTTGGCATGTTCGAAGCTGGTCAAAAAGTGGATGTGCAAGGCGTTTCTATTGGTAAAGGCTATGCCGGCACCATCAAGCGTCACCATTTCGCTTCCGGTCGCGCTTCCCACGGTAACTCCCGTTCGCATAATGTACCTGGTTCTATCGGTATGGCGCAGGATCCAGGTCGTGTATTCCCTGGTAAGCGCATGACTGGTCATCTGGGTGACGTTACTCGCACTGTGCAAAATCTGGAAATCGCTCGCGTTGATGCTGAGCGTCAGTTGTTGCTGGTGAAGGGTGCTGTACCGGGTGCAAAAAATGGTCAGGTAGTTGTATCTCCTGCTGTTAAAGTTAAAGCAAAGAAGGGAGCCTAATCCATGGAACTGAAGCTCCTAAACGAACAAGGTCAAGCAGCGTCGAACGTAGCCGCTCCTGATACTATCTTTGGTCGTGATTACAATGAAGCCTTGATTCATCAAGTCGTCGTTGCATTCCAAGCCAATGCTCGTAGCGGTAATCGCAAACAAAAAGATCGTGAAGAAGTCCATCACACAACCAAGAAGCCTTGGCGTCAAAAAGGTACTGGTCGTGCACGTGCTGGTATGTCTTCTTCTCCATTGTGGCGTGGCGGTGGTCGTATATTCCCGAATTCGCCTGATGAGAATTTCTCTCACAAAGTTAACAAGAAGATGTATCGCGCAGGTATCTGCTCGATCCTGTCTCAGTTGGCGCGTGAAGGTCGTTTGAATGTGGTCGACAATGTCGCTGTTGATGCACCTAAGACAAAATTGTTGTCCGAAAAGCTGAAGGCAATGGGTTGCCTGGATTCCGTCCTGATCATTACTGACGAATTCAATGAAAACCTGATGTTGGCAGCGCGTAACCTGGCAAACGTTTTGGTTGTTGAGCCACGTTATGCAGATCCAGTTTCTTTGGTGTTCTACAAGAAAGTGTTGATCACCAAGCCAGCACTGGCAAAGATTGAGGAGATGCTGGCATGAGCGCACCAGTCAAACATAGCGAAGAACGCCTGATGAAGGTGTTGCTGGCTCCTGTGATTTCTGAAAAAGCAACCATGGTTGCTGAAAAGAATGAGCAAGTGGTTTTCCTGGTTATGCCAGATGCAACCAAGCCAGAAATCAAAGCTGCCGTCGAATTGCTGTTTAAAGTACAAGTTGAATCCGTACAAGTGGCAAATCGTCAAGGTAAACAAAAACGTACCGGTAAATTTAATGGCCGCCGCAATCATACAAAACGCGCTTTTGTATGCTTGAAGCCAGGTCAGGAAATTAACTTTACTGAGGGGGCATAAGCATGGCACTCGTTAAGATGAAGCCAACCTCACCAGGTCGTCGTGGTATGGTGAAAGTAGTGACAGAAGGCCTGTACAAAGGTCGTCCGTTCGCTGCTTTGTTGGAAAAGAAATCCAAGACTGCTGGCCGTAATAATAACGGTCACATCACTACCCGTCATATCGGTGGTGGCCACAAGCAGCATTATCGTCTGGTTGACTTCAAACGCAACAAAGATGGTATCCCTGCAAAAGTAGAACGTATTGAATACGATCCTAACCGTACAGCACACATTGCTTTGTTGTGCTACGCGGATGGTGAACGTGCATACATCATTGCGCCTAAAGGTATGGTCGCCGGTGATCAGGTGATGAACGGTTCGCAAGCGCCGATCAAATCTGGTAACTGTTTGCCTATCCGTAACATCCCGGTCGGTACAACTATGCATTGCGTAGAAATGCTGCCAGGCAAAGGTGCTCAGATTGCACGTACAGCTGGTGCTGGCGTTGTGCTGATGGCGCGCGAAGGTACTTACGCTCAGGTTCGTCTGCGCTCCGGTGAAGTTCGCCGCATTCATATCGAATGCCGTGCGACAGTCGGTGAAGTAGGCAACGGCGAGCATAATCTGCGCAAAATCGGTAAAGCTGGTGCAATGCGTTGGCGTGGTGTTCGTCCTACCGTTCGCGGTGTGGTCATGAACCCGGTCGATCACCCGCACGGTGGTGGTGAAGGTAAAACTGCAGCCGGCCGTCACCCAGTATCACCATGGGGTCAGCAAACCAAGGGTAAGAAGACACGTCGCAACAAGCGCACTACTTCGATGATCGTCTCACGCCGTGGCAAGAAATAAGGGATAAAACATGACACGTTCATTGAAAAAAGGGCCGTTTTGCGACGCCCACCTGGTGAAGAAAGTCGAAACCGCGCAAGCGACTAAAGACAAAAAGCCAATCAAGACTTGGTCCCGTCGTTCGACAATTATGCCGGACTTCATCGGTTTGACCATTGCGGTTCATAACGGTAAGCAACACGTACCAGTTTATGTTTCCGAAAACATGGTTGGTCACAAGCTCGGCGAATTCGCGCTGACCCGTACGTTCAAGGGTCACGCTGCCGATAAAAAGGCTAAGAGATAAGGACCGATGATGGAAACTAAAGCAAATTTGCGCGGTGTGCGTCTGTCTGAGCAAAAAGGTCGCCTGGTGGCTGACCTGATTCGCGGTAAAAAAGTAGATCAGGCATTGAATATCCTGGCATTCAGCCCTAAAAAAGGTGCTGCGATCATCAAGAAAGTGTTGGAGTCTGCAATTGCAAACGCCGAACACAATGATGGCGCGGATATCGATGAGCTGAAAGTAAAGACTATCTATGTCGAAAAAGGTGCGATTTTGAAGCGTTTTACAGCACGCGCAAAAGGTCGTGGTGATCGTATCTCTAAACAATCCTGTCACATTTATGTGACTGTCGGTAACTAAGGAGTCACGATGGGACAGAAGATACATCCAACCGGTTTTCGCTTGGCAGTAACACGTAACTGGTCTTCTCGCTGGTATGCTGGCAATGGTAACTTTGCCAGCATGCTGATCGAAGATCTGAAGGTACGTGAATACCTGAAGAAGAAACTGAAAAACGCGTCTGTAGGCCGCATCGTTATCGAGCGCCCTGCCAAAAACGCACGCATTACTATTTATAGCTCCCGTCCAGGCGTTGTAATCGGTAAAAAAGGCGAAGACATTGAAGTATTGAAAGCTGAGTTGTCGAAATTGATGGGCGTGCCAGTGCACGTCAACATCGAAGAAATTCGCAAACCAGAAATCGATGCGCAATTGATCGCTGATTCTATCGCTCAACAGCTGGAAAAACGCATCATGTTCCGCCGCGCCATGAAACGTGCGATGCAGAATGCAATGCGCCTGGGTGCACAAGGTATCAAGATCATGTCTGGTGGTCGTTTGAACGGTATCGAAATTGCACGTAAAGAATGGTATCGCGAAGGCCGTGTGCCTCTGCATACTCTGCGTGCTGACATCGACTACGGCTTTGGCGAAGCATCCACAACTTACGGCATCATTGGCGTAAAAGTATGGGTCTACAAAGGCGATCGTTTGGCAAATGGCGATGCGCCTGTTATCGAATCGACACCGGAAGACGACAAAAAACGTCGTGGTCCACGTCGTGATGATGGCAAGCCAAATAGCCGTCCACGCGCCAAGCGTCCTGAAGGACAAACACCGACGACCGGCGCAGCAGCCCCGGCAGCCAAGCGCGTACGCGCAAAAGCTGACGCTGCAGCCCCGGCTGAGAAAGCAGGAGAATAATCATGCTGCAACCAGCACGCAGAAAATATCGCAAGGAACAGAAAGGCCGTAACAAGGGTATCTCGCATACTCGTGGTACAGCAGTTTCCTTCGGTGAGTTTGGCTTGAAAGCGGTTGGCCGTGGTCGTATCACAGCGCGTCAGATTGAAGCTGCGCGTCGTGCAATGACACGTCACATTAAACGCGGTGGTCGTATCTGGATCCGCATTTTCCCGGACAAGCCAATTTCCCAGAAGCCAGCGGAAGTCCGTATGGGTAATGGTAAAGGTAATCCTGAGTACTACGTTGCCGAGATTCAACCAGGCAAAATGTTGTACGAAATGGATGGTGTCGATGAGACGCTGGCACGCGAAGCGTTCCGCTTGGCTGCAGCTAAATTGCCGCTGTTGACTACGTTCGTCGTCCGTCAAGTCGGCCAATAATAGGAGTTGTAAATGAAAGTATCTGAACTCCAAGGTAAGGATCAGGCGGCTTTGACCAAAGAACTGAATGAATTGCTGAAGGCACAATTCAGCCTGCGTATGCAAATCGCTACGCAACAGCTGACTAACACTTCGCAGTTGAAAAAAGTTCGTCGTGACATCGCACGTGTAAAAACCGTCATGAACCAGAAGGATGCCAAATAATGAACGATCAAGTTAAAGTCGCACTGAAGCGCACATTGATTGGCAAGGTTGTCTCCGACAAGATGAACAAGACCGTAACAGTGGTCGTTGAACGTCACGTCAAGCATCCTTTGTATGGCAAGATCATCGTCCGTAGTGCAAAGTACCACGCGCACGATGAGGCAAACCAGGCAAAGGCCGGCGACACCGTTGAAATTCAAGAAGGTCGTCCTATCTCCAAGACTAAAGCTTGGACAGTGACACGTGTGGTTCAAGTCGCACAAGTAGTATAAATTTATTGCACAAATCGTTTTTTGGTGTAATAATAATGGGCTGTCATTTGCAAAGTAAGCGAGTGGCAGCCTAAATGTCTTTCGCAACGCCCTCCTGTTGTGAAAGTGGTTAAAAAATCGTCCACCTAATCAGTTGGCTCGTGCATTGTAGGTTATGTAGGGGTTAGCTGGCAGGACCAAGACTGACTACAAATTTGCATAGTGCAAGTTGTGTGGATTAAGTTGGGAAAGAGAACATTATGATTCAAACAGAAAGCCGGCTGGAAGTGGCTGACAATACTGGTGCGCGCGAAGTTTTGTGCATTAAAGTGTTGGGCGGTTCCAAGCGTCGTTATGCGGGTATTGGTGACGTAATCAAAGTCACTGTTAAGTCTGCTGCTCCGCGCGGTCGTGTAAAAAAAGGTGAAATTTACAACGCCGTTGTCGTGAGGACAGCTAAGGGTGTTCGTCGTCAAGATGGCTCGTTGGTCAAATTTGATGGCAATGCTGCGGTATTGTTGAATGCAAAACTTGAGCCTATCGGTACTCGTATTTTCGGCCCAGTAACACGCGAACTGCGTACTGAGCGCTTTATGAAAATCGTGTCCCTGGCTCCTGAAGTGCTGTAAGGGGTTGTGATGAACAAAATTCGTAAAAACGACGAAGTCATCGTCTTGACGGGTAAAGACAAAGGTAAGCGCGGTCAGGTGCAAACATGCATCGATAGCGATTACGTTGTTGTTGCTGGTGTTAATGTGGCCAAGAAGGCAGTTAAACCAAACCCAATGACTGGCGCAGTTGGTGGCATCGTGGATAAAGTGATGCCGATTCATGTGTCGAATGTTGCATTGTTTAATGCAGCGTCTGGCAAAGCAGACCGTGTAGGCTTCAAGGTAGTGGATGGCAAGAAAGTCCGTATCTACAAGTCGACTGGCGAAGTTGTGAAGGCATAACATCATGGCCCGTCTACAAGCTATATATAAAGATAAAATCGTTGGTGAATTGACTCAAAAGTACGCTTACAAGTCAATCATGGAAGTCCCACGTATCTTGAAAATCACCCTGAATATGGGTTTGTCTGAAGCAATCGCTGACAAAAAGATTATCGAGCATGCGGTTGGTGATCTCACCAAGATCGCTGGTCAAAAACCAGTAGTGACCAAAGCTCGCAAAGCGATCGCTGGTTTTAAAATCCGTGAAGGTTATCCAATTGGTTGTATGGTAACTTTGCGTGGCGCTCAGATGTATGAATTCCTGGATCGTTTCATCACTGTGGCTCTGCCACGTGTACGTGACTTCCGTGGCGTTTCTGGTCGTGCGTTTGATGGTCGTGGTAACTACAATATCGGTGTCAAGGAACAGATCATTTTCCCTGAAATCGAATACGACAAGATCGACGCGTTGCGTGGTATGAATATCAGTATCACTACGACAGCAAAGACCGACGACGAAGCGAAATCGCTCCTCGCCGCATTTAAATTTCCGTTCAGAAACTGAGGTCGCCATGGCAAAATTGGCACTGATTAATCGTGAGCAAAAGCGTGCAGACCTGGTGAAGAAATTCGCTGGTAAGCGCGCCGAATTGAAGGCCATCATTGATGACCAATCAAAGACAGAAGAAGAGCAGTACGCTGCTCGTCTGAAGTTGCAGGCTTTGCCACGTAATTCCAATCCGACCCGTCAGCGTAACCGCTGCGCTTTGACAGGTCGCCCACGTGGCACATTCCGTAAGTTTGGTTTGGGCCGTATTAAACTCCGTGAAGTCGCCATGCGTGGTGAAATCCCGGGTATGACTAAAGCCAGCTGGTAATAGGAGAATAAGCAATGAGTATGAGCGATCCTATCGCCGATATGCTGACCCGCATCCGTAACGCACAAGTTGTTCAAAAAACTGTCGTCGCGATGCCGTCTTCCAAAGTAAAGATCGCAATTGCGAACGTACTTAAAGACGAAGGTTACATTGAAGATTTCGCAGTTTCTGAAACTGCAGGTAAGTCCGAATTGAAAATCGGCTTGAAATATTACGCAGGACGTCCTGTTATTGAACGCTTGGAACGTGTATCACGTCCAGGTCTCCGTATTTACAAAGGTAAAGACGAGATCCCAAGTGTCATGAACGGTTTGGGAGTGGCGATCGTTTCCACACCAAAAGGCGTTATGACTGACCGCAAAGCGCGCGCAACCGGTGTCGGTGGCGAAGTGATTTGCTACGTCGCCTAAGGAGTGAAAGATGTCTCGAGTAGGTAAGATGCCAATCGCTTTGCCGGCAGGTGCTGAAGTCACCATTTCGACAGAGCAGATTACAATTAAAGGCCCACAGGGCGTGCTGTCCCAAGCATTGAATGGCTTGGTAACAGTTGCGAACGACAATGGTACTTTAAGTTTTTCCCCAGCTAATGATGGTCGTGAAGCCAATGCGATGAGCGGTACCTTGCGTGCCCTGGTCAACAATATGGTTAACGGCGTCACTAAAGGTTTCGAAAAGAAACTGAGCTTGGTCGGCGTTGGTTATAAAGCGCAAGCTCAAGGCGACAAATTGAATTTGTCTCTTGGTTTCTCGCACCCTGTTGTTCACGCAATGCCAGCTGGCGTTACATGTGCAACACCAACACCAACTGAAATCCTGATCAAAGGGATTGATAAGCAAAAAGTTGGTCAGGTTGCTGCTGAAGTTCGTGCATACCGCAGTCCAGAGCCTTATAAAGGCAAAGGCGTCCGCTATGTGGACGAAGTGGTTGTGATTAAAGAAACCAAGAAGAAGTAATAGGGGTTGACGATGGACAAGAAACAATCACGTCTGCGCCGCGCACGTCAAACCCGTGCCAAGATCGCAGAACTCAAAGTGAACCGCCTGGCCGTGCACCGCACAAACCTGCACATCTATGCAAACATCATTGGCCCAGACGCCAGAGTGTTGGCATCGGCTTCTACCGTAGAGGCAGAAGTACGTGCAGAGTTGGCTGGCAAGTCTGGTGCGGGTGGCAATGCTGCTGCAGCGAGCTTGGTCGGCAAACGTGTTGCGGAGAAGGCAATCAAAGCAGGGGTTACCGAAGTTGCGTTTGACCGCTCCGGTTTCCGTTACCACGGTCGCGTCAAGGCGCTTGCAGAAGCAGCCCGTGAAGCTGGCTTGAAGTTCTAAGGAAAATTTGTCATGGCAAAAATGCAAGCAAAAACAGCAGCCGACAAGCCGGATGATGGCATGCGCGAAAAAATGATCGCGATCAACCGCGTAACCAAAGTGGTTAAGGGTGGTCGTATCATGGGTTTCGCAGCGCTGACAGTCGTTGGTGACGGCGATGGCCGTATCGGTATGGGCAAGGGAAAATCGAAAGAAGTTCCGGTAGCCGTACAAAAAGCGATGGAAGAAGCACGTCGCAAGATGATTAAAGTGACTTTGAAGAACGGTACTTTGCAACACACCGTTACTGGCAAGCACGGCGCATCTTCCGTCATGATTTCTCCGGCAAAAGAAGGTACTGGCGTTATCGCTGGTGGTCCAATGCGCGCGATTTTTGAAGTAATGGGTATTGTGAACGTCGTGGCGAAATCCAACGGTTCCACTAACCCTTACAACATGGTTCGTGCAACTTTGAATGGTTTGGCCAAGATGAGTACTCCATCTGAAATCGCTGCAAAGCGTGGCAAAACTGTTGAAGAAATTCTCGGTTAAGGAGCACCTCATGTCTAAGACAGTAAAAGTGCAATTGGTTAAAGGTTTGATCGGCACACGCCAGGATCACCGTGCAACTGTACGTGGCCTGGGCCTGCGTCGCGTCAATTCAGTTTCTGAATTGGAAGACACACCAGCAGTACGTGGCATGATCAATAAAGTCTCGTATCTTGTGAAGGTTGTATCGTAAGCCGTTTGGTTTTCGATCGGAGCAAATTATGGAATTGAATACAATCCAGCCAGCTGATGGCGCAAAACACTACAAACGTCGTGTTGGTCGCGGTATCGGCTCAGGCTTAGGTAAAACAGCGGGCCGTGGCCATAAAGGTCAAAAGTCCCGTTCCGGCGGCTTTCATAAAGTCGGTTTTGAAGGCGGTCAGATGCCTCTGCAACGTCGTTTGCCAAAACGTGGTTTTAAATCACTGGCAACACCGTATAAAGCAGAAGTTCGCCTGACAGACCTGGAAAACCTGCCAGTGACAGACATCGACGTTTTGGCTTTGAAACAAGCCGGCGTAGTTTCTGAATTGGCACGTGTAGTCCGCGTCATTTTGTCTGGTGCAATTACCAAAAAAGTTTCTTTGAACGGTTTGATCGTCACTAAAGGCGCTAAAGCTGCAATCGAAGCTGCTGGTGGCACAATCGCTTAATTCAAAGCAGACAACCGGAGCATTAATTGGCAACATCTCCACAACAAAATAAAAGTGCCGCAAGCGGGTTTCCCTGGGGGCGACTCTGGTTCCTGCTGGCGGCACTGGTTGTCTACAGGATAGGTGCACATGTTCCTGTACCTGGCATTGATGCAAATGTGCTAGCTGAAATGTTTAAACAAAACCAGGGCGGTATTCTGGGTATGTTTAATATGTTTTCAGGCGGTGCGCTGCAGCGCTTTGCAATTTTTGCGCTCGGTATCACCCCGTATATTTCGGCTTCGATCATCATGCAGTTGATGTCGATCGTCTCTCCTCAACTGGAAGCCCTCAAAAAAGAAGGCGAATCCGGTCGTAGAAAGATTACGCAATATACGCGTTATGGCACCTTGTTGCTGGCAACTGTGCAAGCCTACTTTATTGCATTTGGTCTGGAAGGTCAGGCTAATCTGGTGATAGATCCGGGTCTCGCTTTCCGTTTTACGACGGTAGTGTCCCTGGTGACAGGTACGATGTTCCTGATGTGGCTCGGTGAGCAAATCACTGAACGCGGTCTGGGAAATGGTATCTCCATCATCATTTTCTCTGGTATTGCGGCAGGTTTGCCTGGTGGTTTGAGTAATCTGTTTGAATTGGTACGTAGCGGTCAGATAGGTAATTTCTCGGCATTGGTGATCTGTGTCCTGGTTCCGGCAGTAACGTTTGCAGTGGTGTATGTCGAGCGTGGTCAACGCAAGATTCTGGTGAATTACGCCAAGCGTCAAGTGGGTAATAAAGTGTATGGCGGGCAAAGCAGTCATTTGCCGCTGAAGTTGAATATGGCTGGTGTAATTCCTCCCATTTTTGCTTCTTCCATTATCTTGTTCCCGGCGACGATCACCAGCTGGTTTACCAAGGGTGCTGAGTCTTCAACGAGTGGTGTAGTTACCTTCCTGAAAGATTTGGCTGCGTCGATGGCGCCTGGTGAACCGATACACGCTTTGTTGTATGCAGTAGCGATCATATTCTTCTGCTTTTTCTATACCGCTTTGGTATTCAATAGCAAAGAAACCGCTGATAACTTGAAGAAAAGTGGTGCGTTTGTTCCGGGGATTCGTCCTGGTGACCAGACCGCTCGCTACATCGACAAGATTTTGATGCGCTTGACGCTGGCTGGTGCGATTTATATTACGCTGGTTTGTCTGTTGCCAGAATTTTTGGTTGCGAAGTGGAAAGTGCCATTCTATTTCGGCGGAACGTCTCTGCTGATTATCGTGGTGGTTACCATGGACTTTATGGCGCAGGTACAGAACTATGTGATGTCCCAGCAATATGATTCGCTTCTTCGTAAAGCAAATTTCAAGGGCGGGATTCCTTCACGGTAATCGCCCAGGGGACAGCAGATCGAATGGCAAAAGACGACGTTATACAGATGCAGGGCGAGATTCTGGAGAATCTTCCGAATGCAACATTTCGAGTTAAGTTGGAAAACGGGCATGTTGTACTTGGCCATATTTCCGGGAAGATGCGAATGAACTATATTCGTATTCTTCCAGGTGATAAGGTGACAGTGGAATTGACGCCTTATGATTTGAGCCGGGCGCGAATAGTGTTCCGTACCAAGTAAATTTAAAATGAACTAGAAGGAAAGAGGGCAAAAATGAAAGTTCTCGCATCAGTTAAGCGGATCTGCCGCAACTGCAAAATCATCAAGCGCAAGGGTGTTGTTCGTGTTATATGCACAGAACCACGCCATAAGCAGCGCCAAGGTTAATTAACGTTATTGAACGAGGAATAACGAATGGCACGTATCGCAGGGGTTAATATCCCAAATCATCAGCATACCGTAATCGGCTTGACAGCTATCTATGGTATTGGCCGTCCACGCGCACAGAAAATCTGTGACGCAACAGGTGTTTTGACCAATAAAAAGGTTAAAGATCTGGATGACAACGAACTCGAGAAGCTTCGCGACGAAATCGGTAAATTTATCGTCGAAGGCGACTTGCGTCGTGAACTGTCCATGAACATCAAACGCTTGATGGACTTGGGTTGCTACCGTGGTCTCCGTCATCGTAAAGGCTTGCCTTGCCGTGGCCAACGTACACGCACTAATGCGCGTACTCGTAAGGGTCCACGTAAAGCAGCGCAATCTTTGAAGAAATAATCCAGGCTAGCCCGGATCCAAGGAAAACATTATGGCAAAAGCTCAAAATAACGCTGCAGCAGCACGTGCGCGTAAGAAAGTTAAAAAGAACGTTGCAGAAGGTATTGCTCACGTTCACGCTTCTTTCAACAACACCATCATCACGATCACTGATCGTCAAGGCAATGCGTTGTCTTGGGCAACTGCCGGTGGTGCTGGTTTTAAAGGCTCACGTAAGTCTACTCCGTTTGCAGCGCAGGTTGCAGCAGAGGCAGCTGGTAAAGTGGCTGTTGAATGCGGTATCAAAAATCTGGAAGTTCGTATCAAAGGCCCAGGCCCAGGTCGCGAATCTTCAGTACGCGCCTTGAACAATCTGGGGATCAAGATCTCCCTGATTCAAGACGTTACTCCAGTGCCACATAACGGCTGCCGCCCTCCAAAGCGTCGTCGTATCTAAGCTGGAATACTAAGCGGGATTTATTCTCTGCTGGCGTTCTGACGGAATCTCCGTTAGAATGCAGACCCGCCATTTCGTTGGCGGGTTTTGTGTTGTGAAAATTTTAGAATTCACAAAGACACCGTCTTTGTTGTTAAGACCACCGTCTGATTGCAGGCAGATCAGACTAGCGTAGTGTAGAAAACATTACGTCATTTACAAGGAAAATATCGTGGCACGTTATATCGGACCAAAAGCAAAACTTTCCCGCCGCGAAGGCACGGATCTGTTCTTGAAGAGCGCACGTCGCTCCCTCGACTCCAAATGCAAACTGGACGCAAAACCAGGTCAACATGGTCGCACTTCCGGTGCTCGTACCTCTGACTACGGCAATCAATTGCGCGAAAAGCAAAAAGTTAAACGTATGTACGGCGTTTTGGAACGTCAGTTCCGCCGTTACTTCGCTGAAGCTGACCGTCAAAAAGGCAACACAGGCGAAACCCTGTTGAAATTGCTGGAATCCCGTCTGGACAACGTTGCTTACCGTATGGGCTTCGGCTCCACACGCGCTGAAGCACGTCAGTTGGTCAGCCACAAGGCATTCACAGTCAACGGTATCGTTGTCAACATCGCTTCTTACCAGGTTAAATCTGGTGACGTTATCGCTGTTCGTGAAAAAGCCAAGAAACAAGTTCGTATCGCTGAAGCGCTGTCCCTGGCAGAACAATCCGGCATGCCTTCCTGGGTAGCTGTTGATGCGAAGAAACTGGAAGGTACTTTCAAGTCCATGCCAGATCGTAGCGACATCGCTCACGATGTCAACGAATCCCTGATCGTTGAATTGTATTCTCGTTAATATTCAAGTTTCACCGCCTGCCTGTTTAGCGACAGGCAGGCTTTTTTCTTTAATGCCGTCAGCCTTATCGGTGTAACGAACCGAGGGTATTGAAAAGGACATTTCATGCAAAACAATCTGTTGAAGCCACGTATCATTGATGTGGAAATGCTGGGTGCCGGTCACGCTAAAGTCGTGATGGAACCGTTTGAACGTGGTTATGGCCATACACTGGGCAATGCGCTGCGTCGCGTGCTGTTGTCCACTATGGTTGGTTATGCACCGACTGAAGTAGTTATCGCTGGTGTGGTTCACGAATATTCTTCCCTCGATGGCGTGCAAGAAGACGTCGTTGACATCCTGTTGAACTTGAAAGGCGTCGTTTTCAAGTTGCATAACCGTGATGAAGTTACACTGACATTAAAAAAAGATGGCGAAGGCGCTGTATTGGCTTCCGACATCGATCTGCCGCATGACGTAGAACTGATCAACCCGGATCACGTGATCGCCAATCTGACAGCCGGCGGTAAGCTGGACATGCAGATCAAGGTAGAAAAAGGCCGTGGCTATGTGCCAGGTAACGTTCGCCGTCTGTCTGAAGATGCGAACAAAACCATCGGTCGTATGATACTGGATGCGTCTTTCTCTCCAGTACGTCGTGTTTCTTACGCAGTGGAATCTGCCCGCGTTGAACAACGTACCGATCTGGATAAACTGGTTATCAATATTGAAACCAACGGCGTCATCTCTCCCGAAGAAGCAATCCGTCAATCCGCTCGCGTGCTGGTTGATCAATTGAATGTCTTCGCTGCCCTGGAAGGTACTGAAGCTGCTGCTGAAGCCCCATCCCGTGCACCTGCAGTTGATCCTGTCCTGTTGCGTCCAGTCGATGATCTGGAACTGACAGTACGTTCAGCCAACTGCCTGAAAGCAGAAAACATTTACTACATTGGCGATCTGATCCAGCGTAGCGAAAATGAACTGTTGAAGACACCAAATCTGGGTCGCAAGTCCTTGAACGAAATCAAGGAAGTTCTGGCTTCCCGTGGTTTGTCTTTGGGCATGAAACTGGAAAACTGGCCACCAGCTGGCCTGGAAAAGTAATTTTGTCATAACGAGTGGGCTGAGACAGCCTGCTCGTTTTTTAACCGTAGTAAAAATAATTACCGGCCCGCGATAAGTTTGCTTATCGATAGAAGAGCTGGCATTTAAATCTGAAAGGAAATACCATGCGTCATCGTCACGGCTTACGTAAGCTGAATCGTACTTCTTCCCACCGTCTGGCAATGCTGCGCAACATGACAGTATCCCTGTTGCGTCACGAAGCCATCAAAACAACTTTGCCAAAAGCCAAAGAACTGCGCCGCGTTATCGAGCCGATTCTGACTTTGGGTAAAACAGACACACTGGCTAACAAGCGTCTGGCTTTCTCCCGTTTGCGCGACCGCGAAATGGTAGTCAAGCTGTTTGCTGAATTGGGCCCACGTTATGCAAATCGTAACGGCGGCTACCTGCGCATCCTGAAAATGGGTTTCCGCGTCGGCGACAATGCTCCTATGGCATACGTTGAACTGCTGGACCGTCCAGAAGGCGTCGATGCAGCTGATGCACCAGTTGCTGAGTAATCTCCAGTATTAGTCTCAAGTAATTAGTCGCAAGTAATGCACCGGTGGCAGCAATGCCCCAGTCTTGAAAAGCCGTTCAGTTTATACTGAACGGCTTTTTGCTTTTTGCCGTGTAATGCAAAGCACGTTGCGTCGACCAATAGCTGTCCACGGGATGAATGTGAACCAGTCCCAGGAAAAGGCTGGACCTGCAACTGTTATCAGAATGAAATTGGAGAGCCAACATGGATGCACAAAGCCTGATACTGGTATTCACCAATGTGCCTGACCACGAAACCGGCAAGCGCATGGCCAGCCAGATCGTCACGCAGAAATTGGCTGCCTGTGTGAACATTTCCTCTGATATATTGTCCATCTACAACTGGGATGGCCAGCAACAGGCAGAAACCGAAGTCCAGTTAATGATCAAGACGACACAAGCCCGTTATGCACAGCTGGAAGAATTAATAAAGAACGAGCACCCTTACGAATTACCTGAAATCATTGCCATCCCCCTGGTGGCCGGGCTGCCAGCCTATCTGGGGTGGGTAAGAAAAGAAACTGAAACGCCATGAACTCATTCCCGCTACAGCGATCTGCTGCCCCTTTTGTCGTGTTTGCCCAACTGCTACGCCTGAGTGCACTGGTTTTTGCGCTGCTGCTGACACCGTTCAGTATGGCCGAGGATTTCCTCGATCCGGAAGAGGCCTTCAAGGTGTCTGCCAAAATGGTGGAACCAGGCGTCGCTGAAGTCACGTTTACGATTGCGGATGGTTACTACCTGTATCGAGAACGTTTCAAATTCAGTTCAGATGACGCCAAGCTGGGCGAGGTTCAACTGCCTAAAGGCAAAGTCAAGTTTGATGAAACCTTCCAGAAAGACGTAGAAACCTACAGAAAGTCCGTGGTGGTCCGTGTGCCTGTACAGGCCACTGCGGATTTCACGCTTAAAGTGGGGCGTCAGGGTTGTGCTGATGCCGGTCTGTGTTACCCGCCAATGGAAACGCCGATTAAATTGCAGATCGCCACTACGGCAGCTGGATCTTCATCTGCCAGTGCAGCACCAGCAACTAGTACCGAAATAGTTGCAAATAAAGTGGTAACAGAGTCTTCCGATGATGAAAGCTCAGGCATCAGCAAGGCGCTCAAAGGTGGGAAGTTGCTGGTCATTTTGCCACTCGCCTTTATTCTCGGTCTTGGTCTGTCGTTGACGCCATGCGTCTTGCCTATGGTACCCATTCTTTCATTTATCATTGTCGGTGAAGGTACCAGCGTTACACGTAGCCGGGGGTTTTTGCTGTCGTTCGCTTATGTGCTAGGTACCACTGTTTTATACACGGGATTCGGTATTGCCGCTGCCCTGGCTGGTGAGAGCCTGGCAGCGCAACTGCAAAATGCCTGGGTACTGGGAACATTCTCACTGGTCTTGGTTGGTTTTGCTTTATCCATGTTCGATGTCTATCAGTTGCAAATGCCGGCAGCTTTGCAGACCAGGCTGACAAAAGTTTCTGAAGGTCAGACCCGTAATAATAGAGTCGGCAAATTGTTTGGTGTGTTTTTAATGGGCATCATCTCAGCATTGATTGTTGGCCCTTGTGTCACCGCCCCATTGCTCGGCGCTTTGGTCTATATAAGCCAGACACGTGACGTGCTGGTAGGTGGTGCAGCCATGTTCGTCATGGCAATCGGCATGGGTACCCCGCTGCTGTTATTGGGATTGTCGGCTGGAAGTTTGTTGCCGCGCGTAGGCGTCTGGATGGAAAGCATTAAGCACTTCATTGGTGTCCTGATGATAGCCCTGGCTTTATGGATGGTCAGTCCGGTTATCCCGGTCTGGACGCAAATGCTCGGTTGGGCCATCTTGCTGATAGTCTATGCCGTTTATCAATTATTTTTCCAGCGCAGCGGTATGCTGCTCAAAGCCGTATCGATCATTTTTATCCTGCTGGGGGCTGTGCAATTGATCGGTGTTACCACTGGTGGCCGTGATGTATTTTCCCCGCTTGCGCACCTCTACGGCGGTCAGACACATGGCGTAACTTTCACGCGTGTGCGCAATGTTGCCGAGCTGGATGCGGCACTGGCACAATCCAAAGGCAAAACCGCCATGCTGGATTTTTATGCTGACTGGTGTGTGTCCTGCAAGGAAATGGAAAAGCTGACTTTCACCGATCCCAAAGTCAAAGCCCGACTCGACACCATGCTCTTGCTGCAAGTGGATGTGACTGCCAATAATGCAGATGACAAAGCCCTGCTGAAACGCTTCAATCTGTTCGGGCCACCAGGCATTATTTTCTTTGATGGACAAGGCGCAGAGGTCCAGGGGAAACGTGTTATTGGTTACCAGGATGCAGAGAAATTTATTACTTCACTGCAACGCGTTGAAGGCAAATAAGCGGGCTGCCGTGCATATTCAGGGATAGGTATAAGCATTCAACAAAACTATCCTTGAATCGCGATGATACAGAGACTATATTCAAACTCTGGTTTCTTTTTGGAGAAAAATATGACTTTGCGTTTAGGTGACATCGCCCCTGATTTCGAGCAAGAATCCTCGATCGGGACATTGAAATTTCATGAGTGGGCAGGCAATTCCTGGGTTGTCCTGTTTTCACATCCGGCTGATTTCACACCAGTCTGCACCACCGAATTGGGCCTGACAGCAAAACTGAAACCTGAATTCGATAAACGCAATGTCAAAGCGATTGCCTTGTCTGTGGATAATGCCGAATCCCATGTGAAATGGATCAAGGACATCGAGGATACGCAAAACACCGTGGTCGGTTTCCCCATCGTTGCTGATGCCGACAAGAAAGTTGCTGCGCTGTATGACATGATCCACCCGAATCAGTCCGAGACGGTCACTGTGCGCTCGCTGTTCATCATTGATCCGAATAAAAAAATCCGCCTGATCATTACCTATCCTTTGACCACCGGCCGCAATTTTGACGAAGTCTTGCGCGTGATCGATGCACTGCAACTGACAGACGGTTATAGCGTCGCCACACCGGGCAACTGGCGTGACGGTGATGATGTCATCATTCCTTTGTCGATCAAGGATGAAGACGTCATCAAGCAAAAATATCCTAAGGGTTACACTGCACCACGCCCTTATCTGCGTATCACACCGCAGCCAAATAAATAAGCCAACCTAGCTATATCAGCGTAGTTGCGGATAAACAAAAAGCCACGAGATCTTTCGTGGCTTTTTCACTTTTACAAAACAGATGCGAATTAACGCGATGGCACTATCATTTCGGCATAGTCATATAAAGCACCCAGAATCTCTTCCGCAGCTTCATCCGCTGTTTCTGACAAAGTATCTATCTGGTTGAAATACATTTCCACCGTTCTGGCATTGCCTGCGCCATCCAGCAGGCGTGTAGCGCGGTGTTCTTCCCAGGCTTCTTGTTCTTCCGTGCTCAGGCTGTCGTAAAAATTACGGGCGCGGTAGCGGAACAGTAATTCAGTCAGGCGCGGGTCTTGAAATGAAGTGCTGGCTTTTGCCAGTTGTGCCGGTTTCATGCGCCGCAATTCATTCAGCAGGCGACGGTCACCACTGCCTACGAAACCCCCGTACAAGTCTTCGTCGACGTCGGCTGCAGCGGCTTCAGGCCGTGCATACACCTGTTCCCATATAGCAGCGATAGCAGGGCCTAGCGCAGCAGCTTTTTCTGCATGCTGCAGCATCAGGGGCATGTCGATATGCCATTTTGCGGCCATGCTTGCCGACAGGGTCTTCAGATTGCCGATGACAGTAGGTGACTTGTTGATATGTATGCTTTTGACCGGCAACCGTTGCACACCTTCGGGCAGGGCATCGGTCTTGCTGAACAGGCGCAACTGTATGGTGGCGACATCCAGCTCTGCCAGTTCGGACGGATCATAGGCCAGGTCCCAGGCGATGACTTCATTCTTGTTTTTCGGGTGCATGGCCAGTGGCCACATCACCGCCAGGCAACCACGGTCGGTCGGGAACATGCCCGACACGTGCAGGAAGGGCTTGTCCAGCAAGGGCATGCCGATTTCTGCCGCGGCCTTGTCTTTCTTATGCAGTGCAAAACAGAAGTCGAATAATTTGGGCTGGCGTTCGCGTATCAGGCGTGCCATGGCGATGGTTGCCCGCACGTCCGACAAGGCATCATGCGCAGATTCATGCGCAATGCCATTGGCGGCAGTCAACAGCTCAAGCCGGAAGCTGGGCTTGCCCTCATCATTCAGTGGCCAGTTGATGCCTTCCGGACGTAGCGCATAGCAGGTACGCACCATGTCCATGATATCCCAGCGCCCGCAATTGTTTTGCCATTCACGCGCATACGGATCTATCAGGTTACGCCAGAACATGAAGCGGGTAATTTCATCATCAAAACGGATGGTGTTGTAACCCACGCCTATGGTGCCGGTCTGGCTGAGCGCTTGCTCTATTCTGGCTGCAAATTCGTGTTCGGGCAGGCCACGTTCCAGGCAGGTCTGTGGTGTGATATGGGTAATCAGGCAAGACTGTGGGTCGGGTAAAAAATCATTCGCAGGCCGACAATACATCATGACAGGTTCGCCGATTTCATTCAGCTCTGCATCGGTGCGTATGGCAGCAAACTGGGCCGGGCGGTCACGGCGCGCAACAGCGCCAAATGTCTCATAGTCGTGCCAGAGGAAAGTATGTTCTTGCATGCTGTTTTATTTCTATATGTAGTTTCGTATTCAGTAAGCTGAAGCAGGGGCGCCGGTCTGCAATGTTCTTCGTCAAGCTATTCACGCCGCCGGCTGGCCTGGTCTTCCAGGTAGCGCTGGCTGCGGAAATAAATCAGCAACAGCACCACGATGACGGCCATGGCACCCATGGTGATCCAGAAGCCGGATGCATGTTTCAGCAGCGGCATGACTTCAAAGTTCATGCCAAAGATGCCGGTGATCAGGGTCAGGGGCATGAACAGGGCAGTGATCACGGTCAGGGTGCGCATGATTTCGCTGGTACGGTGGGCCATGGCCGCAAAGTGAATCTGTACGGCGGATTCCAGTGAGGCTTCCAGGCGGCGCGCATGATTGAGAACGCGGCTGATATGTTCCATGACATCATTGATGCGTACCAGTAGCAAATCCTTGGCGCGGCTGTTGCCATCATGGTTGTCGACGATATGATCGCGCAATTCCTGCATGGCATCGTGTTGTTCTTCACACAGATTGTCCAGCTTGCGCAATTCCACACGCGAATCCAGCAAGGCCATCCAGTTATTGAAAGGGCGGCGCGGGTCCAGCAAGGCATGCTGCCAGCGATCCAGTTGCTGGGTCAGTGGGTGGCGTAGTTCCAGGTATTGGTCGACCATGGCATTCAACAAGCGCAGCATTAATTCTTCCGGCGATGACGGCAGCCGGCCACCATGGGTGGTCGTGCTTTCTCCCTTGAACTTGTAGTCAAGCAGACGCTGCCTGGCCAGTTCCACGGTGCGGCTTTGGGTGGGCCTGACGGTTACCAGGACATTTTCCATCAGCAGAAAGGCCACCGGTGTTGTCGCCAGTTTGTTGAGTGCCGCAGGCATCTTGCGCTTGCTGCCGTTTTTTACTTCTGCCGGTTCTTCAGTCAGCGTCAGCTTGCGAAACACCACCATTTCGTAATCCTGCGTTGCATCGAAGTAGGATGGATGGCTCTGGTTTCTGACGTCTTTCAAATGCAGATCATAAATCTGTGTGCCGCTGATTTGTTCAACCAGATTGCGCCATTCTTCGGGATTGGCACAGACTTCGTCATGTGTTGCATCCAGCCACAAAAAACCACCAGTTTTCAGCAGTTGTGCATAGTCTTCAGGATTCAACAGTGTTTGGGTTTCGTTAATGTGAAAGATGTCCATGCGAATTCTTAGGTAAAAAAATGAAGCCCAATGCGCCGAGAGAAATAATGCAGGCAGCCGCGAGCAGCGCTTGCTCGGTCACTGACAGCGCATAAGAGTAAAACCAGTTGGCGCTCAGCATACTCATGAGAAAAATCGCGATCAGTCGCAGGCTTTCCGGTATCAGGTAAAAACGGCCTTTTTCAATCAGGCCACCCAGGCACCATAAGCTGAATATCAACCAGGCGGCGTAGACGCTGGCATTCAGGGCTGACATGGATTTGAAGGCCAGCAAGAAATAGGTCGCCGCCTGCAGCAGGGCAATAAATTGCAGCAGACAATAGCCGAGCGCTGCGTTGCTGACAAGTGGATCGAACAGGGGACGCGCAAGATCAAATGGTTTTGCCGGGGGCAGGGCACGCAAATCGGCAGGTCGCCAGCCTGGCGGTCGCAACCAGATCAGAAATTTATCTGCCCAATGACGGGTGTGCCAGGCATCCTGCAGGACGGCCTTATACACTTCCAGATTGGCCCACAAAGGATTCCAGCTGCGCAAGGGGCTGCGTGTGCCATACACGACAGGCTCGCTATCCTGTTCTTCGATAAAGCTGCCAAACAGACGGTCCCAGATGATCAGGATGCCACCGTAATTTTTGTCCAGATAGATGTCATTCACTGCGTGATGAACACGGTGATTTGATGGCGACACAAAGACCCTGTCAAACCAGCCCAGCTTGTTGATCTGTTCGGTATGCACCCAGAACTGATACAGTAAATCAATCAGGGCAATCACGACAAATACCTGCACTGGAAAACCGATAATCGCCAGAGGTAGATAAAACACCCAGCCGAACAACGGGCCGGTACTGGTTTGCCGCAATGCCGTGGTCAGGTTATAGGCTTCACTTTGGTGATGCACGACATGGGCGGCCCACAGCAGATTGGTTTCATGTCCCATCCTGTGCAGCCAGTAATATAAAAAATCATACAGCAGCAAACCGCTTATCCAGACCCAGACGCTGCCCGGGTCCAACTGCAGCAGCGCGAAATTACTGAATACCCAGGCATAGGCACCGACCGAAAACAGTTTCAAAAATACGCCGGTGATCTGGCTCATGACGCCCAGGCTGAGGCTGCTGATGGCATCATTGATGCGGTACAGATGCTTTTGCCGTTTTCGTGCAACCAGAAATTCGATGGCAATCAGCAAGAAAAAAACCGGACTGGCAAAAGTGATGATTTTTTCATGCATGATCCCGGCCTTAATCCTGATGTTGAGGGTGAGATGATTGAACCGAGCATGCAATCAGCCATAGCGCCAGGTAGTAACTGCCAAGGATCAGCAAGGGAGAATGCGGGATAGGTGTGTAGAATTTGTTATACGCCAGTATGGTATCTGATAACATGAAGCAGATGCCACCGCTCATTGCCATACGGCTATCGACAGTGCGCAGGCTGATGCCGCGACTGATAGCCTGCGCGCACATGGCCAGCAACAGGCAGACATAAGCAAGCACGGGTATGCGCATGGCAGGTGGCAAGCCTGGCCACAACACAAACAGATGGGCCGCGCCGAGTGCTGCCAGTGCAAAGAAGACCAGCGGTTTGGCAAAGAATCTGGCATCGCTGCAGAGTGCGCGTAAAAAACACAGATGGGCAAACAAAAAACTCAGCAGACCAAGCAAAAATCCCTGGGCCAGCACGCTGACAGGCAGCATCAGGAATATATCACCCAGCAGCGAAAACAGGATGCCGGCCAGGATCGCCTTGTGATAGCGCGCATTGATGGCCGGTTGCGCCCGCAGGGCAAGAAAAAAGATGCTGAGCGTGGTCAGCGGTTTGAATACATAGTGCAGGAATTGCGCGCCATCTATGGTACTACTGAATTCCGCACCCGCAATCGCGAGCACGGCAAACAGTACGATCAAGACAGAGCGCAGGCTGGAAGACATGGCAGCAGATCAGCCTGCGTGCTTGAGCAATCTGGCAACGTCGCGGGCAAAATAAGTCAGGATGCCATCGGCACCGGCACGTTTGAATGCCAGCATGGTTTCCATCATGGTCTTGTTATGATCCAGCCAGCCATTCTGGGCCGCTGCCTTGATCATCGCGTATTCGCCACTGACCTGATAGGCAAAGGTTGGTACCTTGAATTCATCCTTGACCCTGCGCACGATATCCAGATAAGGCAGGCCGGGTTTCACCATGACCATGTCGGCACCTTCAGCCAGATCGAGTGCGACTTCACGCAAGGCTTCGTCACTATTCGCCGGGTCCATCTGGTAGTTGGCCTTGTCGCTTTTACCCAGATTGGCAGATGAACCTACCGCGTCGCGGAAAGGGCCGTAGAAGGCCGACGCATATTTGGCTGAATACGCCATGATGCGGGTATGGATGAAGTCATTGGTTTCCAGCGCCTGGCGTATGGCACCGATACGGCCATCCATCATGTCGCTGGGAGCAACGATATCCACACCTGCTTCAGCCTGCACCAGAGCCTGACGCACCAGCATGTCTGTGGTTTCATCGTTGAGTACATAACCGGCTGCATTCAGCAAGCCATCCTGGCCATGGCTGGTGTAGGGGTCCAGCGCCACGTCAGTCAGGATACCCAGTTCAGGGAAACGACTTTTCAGTTCACGGACGGCACGCGGGATCAGGCCTTTGGGATTGGTGGCTTCAATGCCATCCGGTGTTTTCAGATGCGGGTTGATCGCCGGAAACAATGCCAGTACCGGTACACCAAGTGCGACGCAATCCTCAGCAACGCCCAGCAACAAGTCAACCGTTACCCGTTCAACACCGGGCATGGAAGCGACTTTTTCACGCTGGTTGACGCCATCAATCACAAATACCGGATAAATCAGGTCGGACGCAGTGACCATGTTTTCGCGCATCAGCGCGCGGGAAAATACGTCTTTGCGCATGCGGCGCATACGTATCGCAGGGAAGTGGGCAGGTTTGATGATAGACATAAATAAGCGCCATGGTTAGGCGACATAAAGAAATGAAAAGAATTTTATGCAGGTTAATGAAACTTTTTTCAACTTGCAACATCTTATTACACAGGTTGGGACCTGTCTCCAAGCCTACCGCTTTTCCCCCTGAGCGGGCACCGTGCGCCCCTATTCGTAACGGTGTTATTACCCCGGCACAGACCAGGCCAATACGCCCTGATGTGCCGGGGTTTTTTTATTCTGCGTCCGCCGGCCTGTCAGTGGCGGCTGCGTCTGGCGCAATGGTTTCGTTGATTGCATTGGCGGTATCAATGGCATCAATGGTGTCGACGGTATCGACGACAGGATCGCGGTCCAGCCCCACCAGATGTTGCACGGCGGCATCGGCTTCTTCTATGCCTATGCGTTTCAGTGCAGAAAACAATTGCAGGCTGAACGGGAACCGCGCGCCTTCATCATCCACGTAACTGTCAAGCACTGCTTTGGCTTTGCGCAAGGCATCAGTACATTCACTGCGATTGAGTTTGTCGGCCTTGGTCAATATGCAATGGATGGGCCTGCCGGTAGGGGCAAACCATTCCAGCATCTGGATATCGAGATCGGTAAACGGGCGCCGTGCATCCATGATCAATACCAGGGCGGCCAATTGAGTACGGCGCTGCACATACGCCCCCAGCAACTGATTCCAGTGGTGTTTGGCCGCGCCCGGTACTTCGGCATAGCCGTAGCCTGGCAAATCGACCAGCAGGGCGCGGATTTCATCGACCCGGGTTTCATCTTTGCGATGTTGGCCGACATGGGCGCCGCCAATTGAAAAATAGTTAATATGCTGGGTGCGGCCTGGTGTTTTAGAGGCAAAGCAGAGTTTTTTCTGATTGCACAGGGTATTAATTGCAGTCGATTTGCCTGCATTCGAGCGGCCAGCGAAGGCAATTTCCGGTACATGAGTACGCGGAAGATCACGGAGATGATTCACCGTGGTAAAGAAGCGGGCTTGCCAGAGGATAGACATAGAGGAAAGGAATAATGGAAAAATGCAACATCAGGCAGTAAAAACGCCCGAAAGCTATTGTACAATAAGGGGTTAGGTATTGGGCAGCGATAAAAACAATGATCCAATACCAGTTTTTGCCACATTCTGGTGTGCATTAACTTAGCAGCTATGCGTCGCCATTAGGGCAGATTTCCATTATTTAGTCTCAGGGTGTTTGAATGAACCGTGCTTTCCTGTCGTTGTCCAAGTCTTTCAGCGTCGCCGTCATGGCGGTGTCTTCTTTTGTTTCCGTCGCCTACGCCAACGAAGCAGCCAAGCCAGCCAAAGCTGACCCGGTCAAGGGTGAAGCACTGTATAGCAGCGGTGATGCTGCCCGTGGTATTACTGCATGCGTATCCTGCCATGGTGCAGCCGGTAACTCCACGATTGCTGCCAATCCTAAACTGGCAGCCCAGCATGATGCCTACCTGGTAAAGCAACTCAGTGAATTCAAGAGTGACACGCGCAAGAATGCAGTCATGTCGGTATTCGCCAAGGCCATGACAGAAGACGACATGAAAAATGTGGCTGCTTATCTGTCTACGCAAAAAGCCAAACCAGGCGCCGCAAAAAACAAGGATATCGTTGAACTGGGCAAGCAAATCTACCGTGGTGGTATTGCTGAAAAGAATGTTCCTGCCTGTGCTGGCTGTCATAGCCCGAACGGTGCCGGCATTCCTGCACAATTTCCGCGTATTGCTGGTCAGCATCAGGATTACACGATTGCACAGTTGACAGGTTTCCAGAACGCAACCCGTATGGATGGCGCAAAAATCACTGGTGCACGTGGCAATAGCGCACAGATGATGACAATCGCCAAGAAGATGTCAGAAGATGAAATGAAAGCCGTAGCAGATTATGTCGCTGGCTTGAAATAATTCAAAAGAATAAAGAAACATGGGAGGGGGTGGCAATTTGCCATCCCCTTTTTTCTTAGTGGATTTCAGGACGGTATGGACAACAAGATAGATAGCGAACAGCTAACGGATACGGGTGGCTTAAAGATTCAAACCCGGCAGGCATGGGTGGCGGAGACAGTGGAATTGCTGTCTTCCATGCGTTTTGCCATCAGTTTGCTGACCCTGATCGCCATTGCCTCAGTGATAGGCACGGTGCTTTTGCAAAACAAGCCGATGCCAGATTACGTCAACCAGTTTGGCCCTTTCTGGTTTGATATTTTCAATAAGCTCAGTTTGTATTCGGTGTATTCAGCATGGTGGTTTTTGCTGATCATGACTTTTCTGGTGTTATCGACATCGCTGTGCCTGATCCGTAATGCACCGAAGATGTTGAAAGACATGCGTAGCTGGCGTGACAATGTACGCGAGCAGTCGTTGCGCAACTTCCATCATCGTTCTGAATGGCATAGCAGTAATGCACGCACCCAGGTAATAAGTAGTATATTGGCCCATCTGGGCCGTGTCGGTTATCGCTACAAGGTCGTGGAAAAGGACGGTGCCAGCCTGATTGCTGCCAAACAGGGCGCGGCCAACAAATGGGGTTATATCTTTGCCCACAGTGCGATTGTGATTATCTGCGTAGGTGGTTTGCTTGATTCCGACTTGCCTATCCGGTTCCAGCAATGGTTCATGGGCAAGGTGCCATTTGAAGGCAGTGGCGTTATCGCCAAAATTCCCGAGCAACACAGGTTGTCGCTGGCGAACCCCAGCTTCCGTGGCAACACCATGATCCCTGAGGGGGCCAGCAGCAGCACCGCCATCTTGCCGCAGGCAACCGGGGTGCTGATTCAGGATTTGCCATTCACCATCAAGCTGAAGAAATTCACCATTGATTTTTATTCCACCGGCATGCCCAAGCTGTTTGCCAGTGATGTTGAGGTAACGGATCACGAGACTGGTAAATCATTTTCCTCCACCATCAAAGTCAATGATCCCTTGATTTACAAGGGTATAGCAGTCTATCAATCCAGCTTTGAAGATGGTGGCAGCCGCCTGAAGCTGAAGGCTTACCCTATGTCTGGCGCGTCGGCAGAGACCTTTGATCTCGCTGGTGAAGTCGGCGGCGCCACACCTTTGAAGATGGCCAGTGGTACGGATTATTCTATAGAGTGGTCGGGCTTTCGTCTTTTCAATGTCGAAAATATGGCGCGCAACGGTTCGGATGTGCGGGCAGTCAATGCGAATCAGGGATTTAACCAGCAATTCAGTGCTAATCTTGACAAGCACCTGGGTTCGGCGGCAAAAAATGCGAATAACAAAGACCTGAAAAATGTCGGCCCCAGCCTGCAATATAAGCTGCGCGACAAAACGGGACAGGCCAGGGAATTCCATAACTACATGCAGTCGGTACTGATCGATGGTGACTATATGATACTGGCCGGTACGCGAGATTCACCGTCAGAAGACTTCCGCTACCTGCGGATACCGGCGGATGATGAAGATACCGTCAAGGAGTGGATGCGCCTGCGTGCAGCGGTGAATAACCCTGAATTGCGTGAACTGGCTGCCCAGCGCTATGCCAAACGGGCTCTACCGCCGAACCTGGCGAATGCCGGGCAGGTGCAACTGCAATTGACCGAGTCGGCCAGGAAGAGTCTGAGCATTTTTGCCGGGGACGCTCAGCAGGCGGGTTTTGTGTCTATTTCCAAATTCCTGGAACAGATACCGGTAGCAGAGCAGACCAAGGCTGCCGATGTGTTCATGAAGATTTTGAATGGCAGCATGTGGGATCTATGGATGGTGGCACGCGAAAAAGACAGCTTGCCAGTGCTGGAACTGGATGAAAAGCATGCGCGCTTCTTGCAATCGGCGACGGCTGCGATATCTGATTCTTACTTCTATGGTGCACCGGTATTTTTGCAATTGACGGGTTTTGACGAGATCAAGGCGTCGGTCTTGCAAGTTACACGCTCGCCGGGCAAGAAAGTGGTTTACCTGGGATGTTTGTTCCTGGTGATGGGTGTGTTTTCCATGTTTTATATACGCGAGCGTCGCCTGTGGATCTGGATCAGGGATGATGGTATAGGTGCACATGTACTCATGGCCCTGAGTTCGCAAAGAAAGACCTTAGATTTTGAAAAAGAATTTGAGCAATTGAAAATACATTTGCGGCAACTGACAACGCGGTCTGGTCAAGAGACGCAAGCAGATAACCGAGCAAACGCAGCTTAATCGACTACACTATGAAGCACATGGCCTGCTGGCCTGGTCTCTGGGGAAAAATGATGGACATCACGCAGAATTACACGCCCTATCAGGGGTTTTTTAAACGGCTATCGATAGCCGACTGGCTGTATGCGGTGGCCCTGTGTATGGCATCTTTGCTTGCCCTGAGTCGTTTTGGCAGCTATATGGACGTATACGAAAAAGGTATCGTCTTGCTGGCTGCCCCTACGTTTGCCCTGCTGGGCTGGCACTGGAAATCGGTTCGTACCTTGATGGTGATTTTGACTGCATTGAGTTTGCTGGCCATACAGTTATATGGTGGTTCGCTAGAGATGGCAGACAAGAAATTTTTCCTGAAGTATCTGTTATCCAGTCAGTCCGCAATATTGTGGATGAGCACCTTGTTTGTCTTATCCACTCTGTTTTACTGGGGCGGTCTTATTGCCCGTTCTAATTTTGGCGCCTCTGTTGGTTCCATATTGTGCTGGGCTGCCGTGGTCATGGGTTTTACCGGCATGCTGGTGCGCTGGTATGAGTCTTACCTGATCGGTGCGGATGTCGGCCATATCCCGGTATCGAATTTGTATGAAGTGTTCATCTTGTTTTCGATGATCACTGCCTTGTTTTATTTGTACTATGAGCAGCAATACCGCACCCGGCAATTAGGTGCTTTTGTCATGTTGATTATTACTGCCGCAGTCGGGTTTCTGCTTTGGTATATGTTCAGCCGCGAAGCGGCAGAAATTCAGCCTTTGTTGCCTGCTCTACAAAGCTGGTGGATGAAAATCCATGTGCCAGCTAATTTTATCGGTTACGGTACGTTTGCACTGGCAGCCATGGTATCTGTTGCTTATTTGCTCAAATCCAAGGGTTATTTAGTCGACAGGCTGCCGGCGCTGGAAGTGCTGGATGATGTCATGTACAAAGCCATTGCAGTCGGCTTTGCTTTCTTTACTATTGCTACCATACTTGGTGCTTTGTGGGCGGCGGATGCCTGGGGTGGTTACTGGTCCTGGGATCCGAAAGAAACCTGGGCGCTAATTGTTTGGCTCAATTATGCGGCCTGGTTGCATATGCGCCTGATGAAGGGGCTGCGTGGCCAGGTTGCCGCCTGGTGGGCGCTGGTGGGTTTGGTAGTTACTACTTTCGCTTTCCTGGGGGTGAATATGTTCCTGTCTGGCCTGCATTCTTACGGCAAGCTGTAAGTTCTATTTTTAATTTGTAAGGATCAGCAGAATTCTGCGACTCATGAGAAACTAGGGCAGAACAGTGATGTCCAATCACTATTCTGCCAGTCTCAACCACGGAGTCCACCATGCTGATTAAACGTAGTCCCAATGGCATAGATCTGCCTTTTTCTTCCGAAATCACGCCACGTGCGGTGTTTGACTCGCGCCGCGAATTCATTCGCAAAATGGCAGTGGGCTCGATTGCCGGTACGGCGCTGTTTGAAATGGCTAACCGTGAAGCCTTTGCCCAGGCTGCCGGTGCCCAGAAACTGGCCGCAAACGCCAACCCTGCCTATGCCTTGATGGAAAAGAAAACCGCCTACAAGGACGCGACGACTTACAATAATTTCTATGAATTCGGTACCGATAAGGCCGACCCTGCGGTCATGGCGAATACGCTGAAACCGCGCCCCTGGAGTGTCAGCATAGAAGGGGAAGTCAAAAAGCCGATGGTGCTGGATCTGGACAGCCTGATGAAATTGGCACCATTGGAAGAGCGGATTTACCGCCTGCGTTGCGTGGAAGGCTGGTCCATGGTGATTCCGTGGATAGGCTATTCCTTGTCCAGCCTGATCAAAAAGGTGGAGCCTACCGGCAATGCACGTTACGTTGAATTTATCACCCTTGACGATAAAAAGCAGATGCCGGGTTTGCGTAGCCCAGTACTGGAATGGCCGTATGTGGAAGGCTTGCGCATGGATGAAGCCAATCATCCACTGGCCTTGCTGACTTTTGGCATGTATGGCGAAGTATTGCCGAATCAGAATGGGGCGCCGGTACGCATGGTGTTGCCGTGGAAATACGGTTTCAAATCGGCCAAATCTATTGTCAAAATCCGTTTTACCAAAGACCAGCCACGCACGGCATGGAACCTGGCGGCACCGAGTGAGTATGGTTTCTATTCCAACGTCAATCCGGATGTCGATCACCCACGCTGGTCGCAGGCGTCCGAGCGCCGCATAGGCGAAGACGGCTTCCTGGCACGCAAGCGCAAGACGCTGATGTTCAACGGTTATAGTGAAGTTGCATCCCTCTACACGGGCATGGATTTGAAGAAATTCTACTGATATGTTGATCACGAATAAGCAGGTCAGCTATGTCAAGACCACGCTGTTTATCCTGGCCTTGCTACCTTTCATACGTCTGGTGACTTTTGTATTTCTGGATAAGCTGGGGGCAAATCCAGTCGAGTTCATTACCCGCAATACCGGTGACTGGACCTTGTATTTCCTGTGCTTTACGCTGGCGGTGACGCCCTTGCGCAAGTTGCTGCACCTGCCATGGTTGCTACGTTGCCGTCGCATGCTGGGGCTGTATGCATTCTTTTATGCGCTGCTGCATTTCACGACATTCTTGTGGTTTGACCATTTCTTTGATGTCGAAGAAATGTGGAAAGATGTCATCAAGCGGCCATTCATCACGGTGGGTTTTATCGCTTTTGTTTTGCTGATCCCGTTGGCGCTGACCAGCACCAATGGCATGATCAAGCGCCTGGGTGGCAAGCGCTGGCAGCTCTTGCATAAGCTGGTGTATGTGATCGCGCCTTTGGGCGTGCTGCATTATTTCTGGATGAAATCGGGCAAGCATGATTTTTCCCAGCCGGTATTGTTTGGCCTGATCGTTGCCGGCATGCTGATGCTGCGATTGTGGTGGCGCTGGTTTGGACGTGATCCGGTAGTGGTGACGGGAGCCTGATTTTTCTATCGCATCGGTGTTGCAGGTGCACATGGAACTTGTTTTACATTGCCTGTTTCTTCGCTGCATAATCGCGGGGGTTTGGGGCATGGCCCTGTATGGCGTATGTAAAACATGACAGATTATTTACTTCAAAAGAAGACATTACCGGGGCTGACACAGCGTTTGGCACTAGGTATGTTAGGAATACTGGGCTGGCGCGTACGTTACCGCCCTTTGCCGGGGCCACGTGGCGTGATTGTGGTGTATCCACATACATCCAACTGGGATTTTCCTATCGGTGTACTGGCCAAACTGGCGATAGGCATGCCTTTCCATTTCATTGCCAAATCTTCCTTGTTTGAAGGCCTGACCGGTGCGAGCATAGGCCGCGTTGTGCGTTACCTGGGGGGCGAACCGGTGGAGCGTGGTGTTTCAACCGGTGCCATAGCGCGGCTGGCAGAAAAAATGCATGCTGCCGACTGGTACTGGATGGCGATTGCCCCGGAAGGAACGCGCAGCCTCAAACCTTATTGGCGCAGTGGCTTTTATCATATTGCCATGAGCGCCAAAGTGCCTTTAGGTTGTGCCTATTTTGATTTTGTAAAAAAAGAAGTGGCGCTGGTCGATTATCTGGACCTGAGCGGTGACCGCAAGCAGGACATGGCCAGCATACGGGCCGTATTTGAAGGCGTGCAGGGATGTCGCCCTGGATTTGCCAGCCCGATTACCTTGCGTCCGGATGAGGATAAGGCGGCGGACTGAGCAAGCCAGAACCATTCAATCGTCACCGTCAGCTTTGAATTTGCTTGAGTCTGCGCGAATCTGTGCGAATCTGTGTTACATCAGGATTGGCTTTGGGCGGGCTGCGGTGCCGGTTTGGCTGGCATGATCAAAGGACCTTTTTGGCCGCAGGCAGTGACTAAAGTCATTACGAAGAATAAGGGTATGAGTTTGCGCATCTTGCAATCCTGTAACACCGTATAGAATGGCGTTTTACTTTTAAAGACGCTGGAGTGTAGCATGACTGAATCCGAATTCCTGGTGCTGGCAGATACTTGTTTGCGACAAGTGGAGGAATTGTTTGAACAGGCTTATGAAAACGATGAGTACGATGTCGAATGCAGCCGCAGCGGCAATGTGCTGACCATAGAGTTTGTCGACAACGGTTCAAAAATCATCGTCAACAGCCAGGCACCCATGCAGGAAATGTGGGTTGCGGCGCGCAGTGGCGGTTTCCACTACAAGTTTAATGGGCAGCACTGGCTGAACACCCGTGACGGCTCGGAACTGTTTGCCACCTTGTCTGCAGTGGCGAAACAGCAGGGCTGATTATTGGCTGTGGTAACAGTCCCATTGCGGGACTGTTACGTGCCGGTCACACACGTGCCGGTCACACGTTGATGAATTACTCCTCGATGATAGTCACTGGGGTTGACAGGGTGGTGACGCCGACTCCTGGTGGATTTTCTGCATAGTAGTAATCGCCGTCCACCGCGATGACCCCCTTCGGAACCGGCCTTTCTTCAATCGGGAAATCTTTCAGGATTTTCTGCATATACCCTATCCAGATTGGCAGGGCCAGGCCACCGCCGGTTTCCTTGTTACCCAGGTTTCTTGGCTGATCAAAACCTATCCAGGCAATGCCCACGATCTTGGCCTGGTAGCCAGCGAACCAGGCATCGAAAGAATCATTCGTGGTACCAGTCTTGCCGGCAATGTCCGGACGTTTCAGCACCAGCGCCTTGGTGGCAGTCCCCATTTTGACGACATCCCGCATCATGCTGTCCATCAGGAAGGCATTGCGTTCATCAATCACGCGATTATTTTCATCCCCGGCCAGGTCGGGGTGGGTCTGTACCAGGATTTTGCCGTTGGTGTCGGTGATTTTCGAAATCAGGTAAGGATTGACCTTGTAGCCGCCGTTGGCAAACACAGCATAGGCACCAGCCATCTGCAAAGGTGTGACGGCACCGGCACCCAGTGCCAGCGTCAGGTAAGGGGGATTTTTTTCTGGCAGGAAACCAAAGCGGTTAGTGTATTCCTGACCATATTTCGCACCTATCCTGTGCAGGATGCGGATGGAAATCATGTTCTTGGATTTGGTCAGGCCTTTACGCATGGTCATCGGGCCCTCGTATTTACCATCGTAATTCTTGGGTTCCCACGCCTGGCCACCGGTCTGACCGGCATCAAAGCTGATCGGTTCGTCATTGATAATGGTCGATGGCGACAAGCCTTTTTCCAGGGAAGCAGAATAAATGAAAGGCTTGAAGCTGGAGCCAGGTTGACGCCAGGCCTGGGTCACGTGATTGAATTTATTGAGGTTGTAATCAAAACCACCTACCAGCGCGCGAATGGCGCCATCGGTGGTATTGGCAGCGACAAAGGCCGACTGTACTTCCGGCATTTGGGTGATGCTCCAAACCTTGCCATCCAGCATGACGCGCACCACGGCACCGCGCTGTATGCGCTTGTTGGCCGGGGTCTTGGCAGACAGTCCGCTGGCAGCGAAGCTTAAGCCGGTATCTTCTATGCGTATTTCTTCACCGGTGGCCAGCACGGCGCGCACCAGCTTGGGGGTTGCTTCCAGCACCATGGCAACTTGCAGGTCATCGCTGTTGGTATGGTCGGCCAGTTCTTTTTCTATGGCTTCTTCGGCGGCTTCTTTGCTTTCCGGGATGGTGATAATGGCTTCCGGTCCGCGATAGCCGTGGCGTTTTTCATAATCCATGACACCGCGTCGCAATGCCAGGTAGGCACTGTCCTGATCTGCCTTTGTGATAGTGGTGTAGACGTTCAGGCCGCGGGTATAGGTTTCTTCCTTGAATTGTTCATAGACTAACTGGCGTGCCATTTCCGTCACATATTCAGCATGGATACCAAATTCGCTACTGTCGGTCTTGGTTCTGAGTTCTTCGTTTTTAGCCTGTTCGTACTGGGCTTCGGTGATGTAGCCAAGGTTACGCATCCTTTGCAGGATGTATTGTTGCCTGGCCGCTGCACGCTTGGGGTTGACGACCGGGTTATAGGCAGATGGTGCTTTTGGCAGGCCAGCCAGCATGGCTGCTTCTGCGATGGTGACATCCTTTAAATCCTTGCCAAAGTAAATCTGGGCAGCAGAAGAGAAGCCATAGGCGCGCTGACCGAGGTAGATCTGGTTCATATAGACTTCTAGAATCTGGTCCTTGGTGAGGTTTTGTTCGATTTTCCAGGCCAGCAGAATTTCATAAATCTTGCGCTTGAAGGTCTGTTCGCTGGACAGGAAGAAGTTCCGTGCTACCTGCTGGGTGATAGTAGACGCCCCCTGTTTGGCACCGCCGGTCAGGTTGTGCACGGCGGCGCGGGTGATGCCCATATAGTCAACCCCGCCATGTTCGTAGAAGCGGTCGTCTTCAATCGCCAGTACCGCTTTTTTCATGATTTCAGGAATATCCTTGAAACGCACGACATTGCGCCTTTCTTCGCCGAATTCGCCTATCAACATGTTATCCGCAGAAAAAACCCGTAGCGGCATTTTGGGGCGATAGCTGGTAATCGAGTCCAGTTCTGGCAAATTGGGGTAAGCCACAGTCAGGGCAAAACCAATAATTAACACCCCAGCAACAGCCAATCCTAGTAAAAGACCGCCAGTCCCGAGTAAAATGCGGGCAAATAGCTTGCCAAAGGTGCGTTTTGGCGGCACCGGTTTATTGTCGGTTTCTTTTTTTTGATCAGGCATATGAGCTAATTGTAAATAAAGCAGCAGACATTATAGCCGCCTTCTATCGGCCTGAGATGGATGCAAATTGAAAGCAAATTTTCATAAAATCATCCACGCCGTGGATATTTGGCAACGAATATGGGTAGTGCTGCGTGGAAATTGCTTTACCAATGTCAGGCTTATTGCTAGGATTTCATGTAAGCTTGGATAATTGTCTCGTAAATAGCGGTTTTTAAAGAGAATTTACTCCAAGAAAGTGAATGATTTGCATATTTTTTTGTTGTGCAAATTGAAATAATGAAGTAATCGTGAGGGGATATTCTTGGCTTTAGATCTGGCGTCATTGCTTGGCAGAAAAAATCCGCCACTTATTGGTTTGGATATCAGTTCTCTCGATATCAAGCTTGTTGAACTTTCGGAAGGAAGTAACAAGAGTTATCGACTGGAGCGCTATGCCTCAGAACCACTGCCCAAAGGGGCCGTGCTGGATGGCAACATCGAGA
The DNA here is from genome assembly GCF_049340445.1 of Undibacterium sp. Ji50W. Classification (NCBI taxonomy): domain Bacteria; kingdom Pseudomonadati; phylum Pseudomonadota; class Betaproteobacteria; order Burkholderiales; family Oxalobacteraceae; genus Undibacterium; species Undibacterium sp. Ji50W. The sequence continues at coordinate 35,539 of NZ_JBMPOX010000024.1, forward strand.
ATATTGAACAAGTCACGGATGCGGTACGCCGCCTCGTGAAGAAGAGTGGTACGTCGGCAAAGCATGTCGCGATGGCGATGCCGGCGTCTGCTGTGATTACCAAAAAAATCATATTGCCTGGCACCCTGTCGGAACAGGCATTGGAAGTGCAGGTAGAGTCCGAGGCCAGTCAGTACATACCGTTTTCCATGGATGAAGTCAGTCTGGATTTCTGTGTGCTGGGCCCGGCGGCGAATGCTTCTGATGATGTGGAAGTTATGCTGGCCGCTTCCAGAAAAGAAAAAATTGAAGATCGTGTTGCCGTCATTCAGGCCGCTGCCATGCAGGCCAAAGTCATGGATATTGAATCTTATGCAGCGCGGGCAGCGATTTCGCGTCTGGTATCACAACAGGCGGATGAGGGTAAGGACCAGATTTATGCCGTTTTCCAGATTGGTTCCAAACGTACGTATATTTTCATTATGCTCAATGGCGATGTCATTTATGAGCGCGAACAGCAATTTGGCGGTAGCCAACTGACCCAGGACATCGTTCGCAATTTTGGCTTGTCGTTGGACGAGGCGGAAGCCAAAAAGAAAAACGGTGATTTGCCAGACAGCTATGAGATGGAACTGCTGGAGCCCTTCCTTGAAAGCGCAGCATTAGAAGTGACACGTGCCATACAATTCTTCTTCACATCCACACCCTATACCAGGGTGGACCAGATTTTCCTGACGGGTGGTTGTGCCGTTATCCCCGGTCTGGTGGATATCATTGCGGAACGTACAAAAATCTCTACCGCCGTCATCAGCCCGTTCAAGGGTATGGAGCTGGGATCCAGTGTGAATGAAAAAACCCTGCGTACTGAAGCACCGGCCTTTATGGTTGCCTGCGGTTTGGCCTTGCGGAGATTTGGCTGATGATCAAGATTAATCTCCTGCCGCACAGGGAAGAAAAGCGGAAACAGCTTAAAAACGATTTTTATACCTTATTGCTGCTGTCTGCCATCATCGGCGGTTTGATTGTGGTCGTTGTGAGTACCTACTTTGGGCGTCTGCAAGCTGCACAGACCGAGCGCAATGAATTCATCAAGAAAGAAAACGTCAAACTGGATGAGAAGATTGCAGAAATTGCCACCTTGCGCCAGGAAATCGATGCATTGAAGGCGCGTCAGCAAGCGGTTGAGGATTTGCAGGGTGATCGCAATCAGCCGGTGTTCCTGCTGGATGAGTTGGTCAAATTTACGCCTGAAGGCGTGTACTTGCGCTCGCTGAAACAGGAAGGGCAGCGCATCGTCCTGACGGGTTATGCACAGTCTCAGGACCGGGTGGCTGAATACATTCGTGACCTGGGTGGCAGATCAGACTGGATGTACAAGCCTGACCTGGTAGGAATTCACACGACAGGCATAGGTACCGGACGGGATGCCAAGAAAGTGTACGATTTTACAATTAATGTGGGAATCAAGCGACCCAGGGAACGTGAAGAATCTGGATCGCAAGCCGCCGAAGGCGGCAATAAAGCCAAGTAGGCTTTGATAGTATTTTTTAGCAATGTTACGGAAAATTGTAAATGGCGATTAACCTGAATGAAATGGGCGAGTCTTTTGGCTCGCAGTTTCGAGATTTAAGTGGACTTCATCCTGGTCTGTGGCCGATAGCGCCCAGACTGGCGACCGCATTTGCGATTCTTGTCGTGGTGCTGGTCTTGGGCTGGTTCTTGCAATGGGATGGTCAGCTGGAGGCTATCGATGCGGGTAAGGCCGAAGAAGTTAAACTAAAGAATGATTACAAGCAAAAATTGACGCAGGCAGTGAATCTTGAAGGCTTGAAGGATCAGCGAAAACTGGTACTTCAATATGTGGCGACAATGGAAAAGCAATTACCTAGCCAAGCTGAGATGGCGGCTTTGCTGGCTGATATCAACCAGGCAGCAACTGGCCGTGGCTTGCAGTTTGAGTCGTTCACGCCCGGCAATGTATTCGTTAAGGATTACTACGCTGAACTGCCCATCGCAATCAAAATTTCTGGCAGTTACCATGATTTGGGGCAATTTGTCGCGGATATCGCCAAATTGCCAAGGATTGTTACCTTGAATAACCTGGGAATAACCACCGTGAAAGAGGGCGGACTTGCTTTGGAGGTTACCGCTAAAACTTTCCGTTATTTGAATAAAGATGAAGTCATGACGCAGGCGAGCTTGAAAAAGGGGCCTAAGAAATGATGAAAACTTCGTTTAGATTACCGCTTATATTAGCTATGCTGGCTTCGCTGTCAGCTTGTGGCGATAGCGAAGAGGTCGAGATCAGAGCCTGGATGGAGGCGGAGAGAAAAGAAATCAAGGTTGTGACACCTAAACTGAGTGAGCCCAAAGTGTATGTACCTATTTCTTATGAGGGAAAATCCAGTATCGATCCCTTTGATCCGGCCAAATTACTGGTTGTGCTGGCAAGATTAAAAGCGGAGTCAGCTAGTGGTCTCAAGCCTGACATGGAAAGGCGGCGCGAAGCGCTGGAAGGCTTCCCCCTGGACTCCCTGAAAATGGTTGGAACCATAGAGAAAAACAAGGTGGTGTATGCCTTGATTCAGGCAGATAAAACAGTTTATCAAGTTAAAGCAGGTGGTTACGTGGGACAGAATTTCGGCAAGATTACGAAAATTGATGAGGATGCCATAGACCTCAAGGAAATTGTTCAGGATGCTGCGGGTGACTGGGTGGAGCGCGAAGCTAAGCTAGAGTTGCAGGAGACCAAGAAATGAATGCGTTGATAAATACAAGTATAAGGGGCGCCACGATGATGCGATTTATTTTTTTGGTAATACTGGCGTTTTGCCAATCCGCTTTTGCGCAAATCAATTCTATCGAGTCGGTTACTGCTAATCAACAAGGCTCCAATGTCATCGTCAAAATTGGTTTTAAAAGCACTTTATTGAAAGCGCCAGTCGGTTTTTCGATTTCCAGTCCGGCCAGGATTGCGCTGGATTTTGCTGATATCACCAACAGTACCGGCAAGACCGCGTTCGACATCAATATCGCTGACCTGCGCACCATTAACCTGATTGAAGCCAGTGGCCGTTCGCGCCTGGTGTTCAACATGAACAAAGCCCTGAACTATGCAACGGTGATAGAAGGCAATGCATTGATCATCACCATTGATGGTTCTGGTGGTGTGGCAACAGCAGTCAATTCTCAGGGCTTACCAGCTACGCCTGATACCTCAATCGCGGGTAAAAAGAATCTCAGGGATATTGATTTCCGTCGTGGCGTAGGTGGTGAGGGGCGGGTCATTATTGATTTGCCGTTTAATCAGGTCGCGGTGGATATCCGCCAGCAAGGCCAGAAAATCGTCGTTGATTTCCTCAAGGTTGGTTTGCCAGAAGTACTCAGAAAGAGTGTGGATGTGGCTGACTTTGGCACGCCCGTTCAAAAAATTACGACCACCGCGGATGGCGAAAATGTGCACATGGTGATTGAGCCTAGTGGTTTGTGGGAACACAGTGCCTACCAGAGCGATACACAATTCGTGGTGGAAGTGAAGCCTATCAAGGAAGATCCGAATAAACTGACCCAGGGTACTCAGGGTTATCGTGGTGAAAGATTGTCATTCAACTTCCAGAATATCGAAGTGCGGGCGATTCTGCAAATCATTGCTGAAGTCAGTAACCTGAATATCATTGCCAGCGATACAGTCAACGGTACCATTACCCTGCGCCTCAAAGATGTGCCATGGGATCATGCACTCGATATCATCATGCAATCCAAAGGTCTGGATATGCGTAAAAACGGTTCAGTTATATGGATTGCACCGAAAGATGAATTACTGACCAAAGAAAAACTGGAACTGGAACAAAAAGCGCAAATTGCTGACCTGGAACCTTTGAAAACAGAAGCTTTCCAGTTGAATTATCAGAAAGCAGAAGCGTTCAAGCTGGTATTTGGTGCCGATGGTGCTAGCTCCAACCGTATTTTGTCCAAGCGTGGTAGCGCAGTGATAGAACCACGTACCAATCAACTGTTTGTCACTGATATCGCATCCAAACTGGAAGAAATCCGTAAATTGATACAGAAGACGGATATCGCTTCCAAACAGGTGTTGATCGAGGCAAGGATTGTTGAAGCAGATGATAAGTTCAGCAAAACCCTTGGTGCAAAATTGGGGTTCACTGATTTGCGTGGTCTACGTGGTGGTGATGCTGGTTATCAGTTGTCGGGTGATCAGCGGGCTGCCCTTACCGGTAATTACCTGGGTATTGGTGAACAGACAGGTCAGGCAAAAATAACTGATTCCAGCTATATTCCGAACTCACAGTTCGTGAGCTTGCCGGCGACCGGTATCAATGGTTTGAATCCAGGCAGCCTGGCGGTGAGTCTGTTCTCTTCCGCTGCCAACCGTTTCCTGAATCTGGAATTGTCTGCCTTGGAAGCAGATGGTAAAGGTAAGATCATCTCCAGTCCCAGGGTAGTCACTGCTGATCAGCTTAAGGCTTCGATAGAACAAGGTACAGAATTGCCTTATCAGATCGCTACATCCAGCGGCGCAACGGCAATTGTGTTCCGTACTGCCAGCCTGAGGCTGGAAGTGACACCACAAATCACGCCAGACGGTAATGTGATTTTGGATGTCAATGTTCATAAAGATAGCGTCGGTATTGAAACCAGAGCTGGCTTTGCAATCGACAAGAAAGAAGTAAAAACGATGGTTTTGGTGGAAAACGGAGGCACCGTTGTACTTGGTGGTATATTCCAGCAGAACGAACGTGATAGTGTTACGAAAGTACCATTCTTTGGCGATCTTCCATTATTTGGGAATTTATTCAAGACAACTGGCCGTACTAACGATAAAACAGAATTGCTAATATTCATTACGCCAAAAATTATTGCTGAAAAATTTAATAACAAGCAATAATTGCTAATGTGTACAGCTGCTAGTACCAATTTTACGAATTTGTTTAACTATAGGTGTTTCATGATGAAGTTTATTCGCGAAGTATTCGCATTATTACTGCTGGTCGGCTTGACGGCTTGTGGTGGTGGCGGTGGTTCACCCGGCAATACAAACGGAGGAGCCGCATTGTTTACGACGGCATCTAATGTCTTGACGATCGCGCCCGGTGAAACGCGTACCTATAGCATAGGTGGTGGCGTTCCTTCTTATACGGCAACAAGTAATTCAACTGCTGTTGCCGTCACTGTTAGCGGCACTACGCTGACTATTAAAGGTGGCGGCGGTGGCAAAGCTACTATCGCTGTCAAGGATGGAGCGGGAGCTACAGTCAGTATTGACGTGACAGTTGGTAGTGGTGTGGACTTGTTCACCTCGGCACCGGCTACAGGTATTGTTGTTGGTGTGGGTGAAAACTCAACTGCCTACACGATCGGTGGTGGTAGTCTTTTGTACACCGTTACCAGTAACAACACATCAATTGCAGTCGTTGCAGTGAGCAATAATACGTTTGTCGTCACTGGGGTTACAGGTGGCAAAACCACGGTAACTGTCAAGGATAGTGTTGGTGCCTTAGTTGATGTCCCAATTGTGGTTGGTTCGGTTGATCCTTTATTCACTACTGCAGCCGGTTCCATTAATGTAGGCGTGGGTGCTGCGGCGACCTACAAAGTCGGTGGCGGTAATGGACCGTATTCTGTAGGCAGCAGTAACAATGCCGTCGGTACTGCTTCCATCTCGGGAATAACCCTGACCATTACTGGTGCCTCAGTTGGTACGATTAATGTGGTCGTCAGAGATGCTTCTATTGGCACTGTCACTATCACCGTGACTGTTGGCTCGACAGCTGCATTATTTACTTCCGCTCCTGCAGCACTGACAGTCGGTATAGGCACATCGAGCCCTACTTTCACAATTGGTGGCGGTAGTCAGATTTACTCTGCGTCCAGTGGCAATACACAGATTGCAACCGTAGGTATCAATGGTAATAAATTTGTTATTAGCGGCGTTGCTCCTGGAAGCACCATCGTGACCATCAAAGACAGTCTGGGTATTCAAGTCAATATCGCTGTAACAGTCGGTTCGGGTGCAACTTTCTATACGACTGCGCCTACCTCGCTGACCCTTGCCGTTGGTGGCAGCAATACCTATGTTCTTGGCGGAGGCAGCGCACCATATACTGCTACCAGCAGCAATACCAGCGTGGTAACCGCCACTGTTTCAGGTACGAATGTGGTAATTAACGGTATTATCCCTGGCAGCGCAAATGTTATTTTGCGTGAAGCTGGCGGCGGTATTCTCAATGTTGCAGTGACAGTTGGTAGTGGTGCAGTGAACGGTGTGTTTACTACTGCTCCGGCAGCCGTCACAGTTGCTGTTGGTGCATCACCAACTTATCAAATTGGTGGTGGCACCGGGCCTTACACTGCGGCTAGCAGTAATGTAGCGATAGCAACTGCTTCGGTAAGCGGCACGACATTGACACTTACTGGTGTCGCAACAGGCAATGCCATTATTCAGGTCAAGGATGCATCGGGCACCCCAGTTACAATATCCGTCAATGTGGGTTCAGGTGCAGCAGTTGCGCTTTATACTTCTGCCCCGGCCAATTTGACCTTGTCGATTGGTGCAGCGCCGGTCTATACAATTGGTGGTGGTACAGGTCCTTATACCGCCGCGACCAGTGATTCCAGAATTGTCACGACCTTAGTCAGTGGTACTGCGCTGACACTGACTGGTGTTACTGCTGGTTCCGCCATTATTTCTGTGGTCGATAGTGTCGGTGCAAGAATTCCGATCAATGTCAGTGTGATTGGTACTACCAGCGCAACTCTGGCAGTGACACCAACTTCAAGTACAGGTTATGTTGGCGACTTGCTGGCTTTCCGCATTGATGGCGGCGCAGCACCTTACTCCATCACCTCAAATAACCAATCTATTGCCAGCGTGGCCAATGGTACGGTGTCAACCAGTGGTGGTATCTTTAACGTGAGTCTGGCGAAAGCTGGTGTTACTACACTGGTTGTTGCAGATGCTTCAGGTAATACCAGTTTGGTGACAATCACTGTCAATCCTGCGGTGACAACACTGTCTATCAGCCCTGTTGTGTTCAACATTAATGAAACGAATGTTGCGACGATTAGTTTGAATATTTCGGGTGGTAATGCACCGTTCCAGGTATTCACCAGCAGCGCTTTGTTGTCTTCTGTTTCAGGTAATAGTCCAGATCCATTGAATCCTTTGAGCTTCAATGGTCGGGTTATCAGTGTTGCCTTGGGTACCCAGGGGACACGCTGCGTCGCCGCGGATACACCTGTGACGATCACTGTCAAGGATTCTCAAAACGTTACGGCCACAAGCACGATGACGATCAAGGATCTTGCTGTTGGTGGTTGCTGATGATGAAATATTAGTCTGGCAAGTTTATTGTGATGTGTATGAAATAAGAAATAGTGTCGACTAATATTTTTCTAGTAGGCCTGATGGGCTCCGGCAAAACTACGGTTGGCCGGGCCCTGGCAAAAAAACTTAATAAGCGATTCATTGATTCTGATCACGAAGTAGAGGCACGTACTGGGGTCTCTATTCCTGTGATATTCGAGATCGAGGGCGAGGCCAGTTTTCGTCAGCGTGAAGCGGATGCCATACGTGATTTAACGGCACAGGAAAATATCGTTTTGGCTACAGGTGGCGGTGCCGTGTTAAATGCAGAAAGCAGGAAGTTTTTGCATGAGCGCGGCACCGTTATTTATTTGCGCGCAGGAATACAAAGCATATTGCAGCGTACCCGGCATGACAAGAACCGGCCTTTATTGCGTACCGGTGACCCCCGCAAAAAGCTGGAAGAGTTAGAATCCCAGCGTGACCCTTTATATCAGGAAGTTGCCCATCTGGTGGTTGAAACCGGACGGCCCAATGTCCAATTTTTAGTACAGTCCATACTCGATAAATTGCCGCCGCAATTCGGCAGTGAGACGGATGGTAGTACAAAGCAAACTATGTCTCCCGAAAATAATTCCTCAAGCACGGTCTTGAATGTCGATTTAGGTGAGCGCAGCTATCCCATTTCCATCGGTCCTTCTCTGTTGTCTGATAGCCAGTTCCTGCAATCCCAGATCAAGGGCAAGCGCATTGTCATCGTAACGAATACCGTTGTCGCCCCCATTTATCTGGCCGCACTGGAAGCAAGTCTGCGCGCCGCTGGCAAGGATGTGGTCTCCGTTGTGTTACCTGATGGTGAAGAACAGAAAAACTGGGCCAGCCTGATGCTTATTTTTGATGCCCTGCTGGAACAGAAATGTGACAGAAAAACCACCTTGCTGGCGCTGGGCGGTGGTGTGATTGGTGACATGACCGGCTTCGCCGCTTCTGCCTACATGCGTGGTGTACCGTTTATCCAGGTGCCGACTACTTTGTTGTCACAAGTCGATTCTTCTGTCGGCGGCAAGACGGGTATCAATCACCCGCTGGGCAAGAATATGATAGGCGCGTTTTACCAGCCGCAGGCAGTGATTGCCGATATTGCTACCCTGCAAACCCTGCCGGACAAGGAGTTGTCGGCCGGTCTGGCGGAAGTGATCAAGCACGGTGCGATTATCGATGCTGCCTTTTTTGACTGGATAGAAGCCAATATGGCCGCCTTGCGTGCCAAAGACGCCGAGGCTTTGACGTATGCCATTTTGCGCTCATGTGAAATCAAGGCCGATGTCGTACGCCAGGATGAACGCGAAGGCGGATTGCGCGCTATTTTGAATTTTGGTCATACCTTTGGGCATGCCATAGAGTCTGGTCTGGGATATGGCAAATGGTTGCATGGCGAAGCCGTAGGCTGCGGCATGGTGATGGCCGCAGACTTGTCCTGCCGCCTTGGATATATGGACTACGTCAGCAAGACCCGCATCAAGCAACTGGTAGAAGCAGCAGGTTTGCCTGTTGTTGCCCCAGATCTGGGAGAAGAACGCTGGCTGGAATTGATGGAAGTGGACAAGAAAAACGAAGGCGGCAAGATCAAGTTCATCTTGTTGAAACCCTTGGGGCAGGCTGTGATTACGACCGTTCCTCAGGATATCCTGCTACAAACCCTGCGTAGCTGTATTTCTCACTGACGAACATGCTCTCTGACGCTCACCTCGCTCCCTATGCAGCACAATCTGCCAGCACGCGAGGCCGGCGTCACGCTGAAGAGGCGTCCTCTTCACGCAGTGAATATCAGCGTGACCGTGATCGCATCATCCATTGCACCGCCTTTCGCCGTCTTGAGTACAAGACCCAGGTCTTCGTCAATCATGAAGGCGATTTATTTCGCAACCGCCTGACCCACAGCCTGGAAGTAGCCCAGATAGGACGTTCCATTGCCCGCAATCTGCGCCTGAACGAAGATCTGGTCGAAGCCATTTCGCTGGCGCATGATCTGGGGCATACCCCTTTCGGACATGCGGGCCAGGATGCCCTGAATGCCTGCATGAAGGCATTTGGCGGGTTTGAACATAATCTGCAAAGCCTGCGTGTGGTCGATCAACTGGAAGAGCGCTATGGCGCATTTGATGGCTTGAATCTGACTTTCGAGACCCGTGAGGGCATACTCAAGCATTGCTCCGTCACCAATGCCAGATTGCTGGGCGAAGTCGGCCTGCGTTTTATCGAAAAGAAAAGACCCAGCCTGGAAGCACAGGTAACCAACCTGGCCGATGCCATCGCCTATAATAATCATGACATCGACGATGGTTTGCGCTCCGGTTTGCTGCAGGAAACGCAATTGATGGACCTGGACATTTATGCCCGCCACCGTGCGGTTGTGGATGCCAGCTACCCCGGCATTAATGGACGGCGGGCGATTGCTGAAACCATACGGCGCATGATCAATACCCTCATCGTCGACCTGATACAGACCTCAGCGCAAAAAATCCGTGAATGTGCACCGGCCAGTATCGATGCGGTGCGTGAGATGGAAAGAATGATTGCGTTTTCCGAACCCATGTACCAGGAAGCACAGGCACTCAAGCAATTCCTGTTTGAAAACCTGTACCGGCATTATCAGGTTAATCGCATGACTTTCAAGGCCAGACGGACTATCAGTGAATTGTTTGGAGCCTTGTTCCAGGAACCGAATCTGTTGCCGCCTGATTATCAGGTAAAACAGATACAGCCTGAAGAAGAACACCTGCCATTACAGGTAAGAAAAATTGCAGACTATATTGCTGGCATGACAGATCGTTATGCCATGCGCGAGCACCGCCGTTTGTTCATGGTGGATGAAATTTGAATCTGAAACCGGGCTATCATAGCCCCCTTTTTTAGTTTGGAAAAAACATGCCCTCCCTCTCTTCCTTGTGTGCCCGTCTTGTATTCACCATTGCTGTAGCCGGTAGTGCCGGGGCGGCTTACGCGCTGTCATTGGCAGATTTAAGTAATCAGGATGCCAGTACCGGCCTGAAAGCTGCGCTGGACAAAGGCTCGGCGGCGGCAGTCAGCAAGCTGGGTGTGGAAAACGGTTTTCTGAACAATGACAAAGTCAAAATTCAATTGCCTTCGATATTGGAAAAAGCCCGCCCCATCTTGCAGATGACAGGCAAGGGACAACAACTCGATGAACTGGTGGTATCCATGAACCGTGCTGCCGAAGCCGCCGTGCCTATGGCCAAACCCTTGCTCGTGAACGCAGTCAAGTCCATGTCGCTGACTGACGCTAAAAATATCCTGACTGGTGGCGAGACTTCCGTGACAGATTTTTTCAAGGAAAAAACCGCGGCCCCTCTGAGTGCCCAATTTTTGCCCATGGTCAAAGGGGTGACGGACAAGGCAGGCTTGTCGGCCAAATACAATAGCATCATGGGACAGGCACAGAAATTCGGTGCTGTTTCCCAGCAAGAAGCAACGGTAGAAGGCTATGTCACCCAGAAAGCCATGGATGGCCTGTTCCTGATGATTGCCGAAGAAGAAAAAGCCATACGCAAGGACCCGATTGGTGCTGGCAGCAAGGCGATCAGCAAAGTGTTCAGTTTGCTCAAGTAATCGACTGCTGATGTTGCTTAGGCATATGTTGCTTACGCAATAGACATGCAATGAATGGATGAAAGAAATTCACCGGACGCATGAAAAAAATTCTTTGACCATGAATTTTTTCACGAAAGAAAATCGTTCAAAAAATGCAACATCGCCCGGCAAGCCTTGCTACGTAAGGCTCGCCGGGGAATGCTGGATTTTATTCCGCAGTGACTGGCGGTTTGATGCCCGGATGTTGCGTAGTTTTACTTAAGTAGCGTAATTTTCAACATGTTGATCACTTCCTGCTAACTTGGCACGGTAATTCATTAATTCCATTTTTGAACTACCAACCAAAAAATAATTCAGGAGACCAGCATGTCCTATAAAATCCAATCCCTAGTTGCGTCCGCATTGTTGAGCTGGGTGGCTGTTGCCCATGCCGCTGAACCGATCAAAATCGGTGTTGCCGGCCCGTTTACCGGTGGCTCTGCACCAATGGGTGTATCGATGCGTGACGGCGTCAGACTGGCCGTCAGCGAAATTAATGCCAAAGGCGGTATCCTGGGCCGTCAGTTGCAATTGATAGAGCGCGATGACGAAGCAAAAAATGAGCGTGGTGTACAGGTTGCACAAGAGCTTATCAATAAAGAAAAAGTATCTGCTACTGTCGGCTATATCAACACCGGTGTGGCACTAGCTTCCCAGCGTTTTTACCAGGAAGCCAAAATTCCGGTGATGAATAATGTGGCGACAGGTAGTGTAGTCACCAAGCAATTCCTCGCGCCGGAACACAAAGATAATTACATTTTCCGTACAGCTGCCAGTGACACCATACAGTCAGCAATGATTGTTGATGAAGCCGTTACCAAGGGCAAATTCACCAAAGTCGCCATCCTGGCCGATTCGACCAATTATGGTCAGCTTGGGCGTGAGGATCTGGAAAAAGTATTGAACGCAAAAGGCATCAAGCCAGTCGCAGTAGAAAAATTCAATGTCAAAGATGTGGATATGACAGCCCAGTTGCTGAAGGCCAAACAAGGCGGTGCGCAAGTCATCCTGACCTATGGTATCGGCCCTGAACTGGCGCAGATTGCCAACGGTATGGAAAAACTCGGCTGGAAAGTGCCGATGATAGGTAGCTGGACACTGTCCATGGGTAACTTCCTCGACAATGCCGGTAAGAATGGCGATGGTGCAATGATGCCGCAAACTTTTATTCAAGACCCGAATACACCTAAGCGTAAAGCCTTTATCGAAGCTTACCAAAAGGCATATAAATTGGAACGCATGCCGTCGGCCGTTTCTGCAGCGCAGGGCTATGATTCCATTTATCTGCTGGCAGCGGCATTCAAACAGGCTGGCAGTACAGATGGCGTGAAAGTGCGTGAAGCACTGGAAAACCTGAATGAAAAAGTCGAAGGCGTGGTTACCACTTACAACAAGCCTTTCACGCACGATGATCATGAAGCCATCAAGCCAGGCATTCCTGTCATGGGTGAAGCCAAGGGTGGTCATATTGTTCTTGCCAAATAAGGCTTAGGCACACTCTGTAGCCAACTGGTCAGCTCCACTCCGGGGCTGACCTTTTTTTCAGTCTGTCAGTTTGTTCACTGGCCCGGGTTGATCCCGGGCCGGTTGATGAACTGCACTCCATTGGATGGAAAAAATGGAAATCTTACTTCAACTTGTTTTCAGCGGTATTGCCCTGGGCATGATCTACGCGGTCATCGCCTTTGGCTACCAACTGACATTTGCCACATCAGGCACGCTCAATTTCGGTCAGGGTGAAGCGCTGATGCTGGGGGCCCTGGTTGGTCTCAGCGTAGTCGGCAATGTGCACGGTGGGCCGTATATGAATTACTGGCTGATGATACCCATCGTCATCGTTTTTGGTGCCTTGCAGGGCATGTTTGTGGAATGGATAGGCGTACGCCCGGCCATCAAGATCAAATCCGAATTTGGCTGGATCATGTCTACTATTGCACTTGCCATTATTTTTAAAAATGTCGCAGAAAATATCTGGGGCAAGGATGATCTGACCTTTCCTTCGCCGCTGTCGGCAGCGCCATTCCAGATATTCGGTGCTAATGTACAGCCCATGCAAGTAGTGGTGGTACTGGGGGCGCTGGCAATGATGCTGGCAGTAGAGTTTTTCAACCGCAAATCCATTTACGGCAAGGCAGTGGTCGCTACCTCGAATGACAGGGATGCGGCTGGCCTGATGGGCATCAATACCAGCATGGTCATTACTTTTTCCTATGCATTGTCATCGGCTACCGCGGCGATTGCCGGCGTGCTGGTCGCACCGCTGACACTGACTGGTGCCACCATGGGTTCCGCCCTTGGCCTGAAGGCATTTGCGGTGGCGATTATCGGTGGTTTGACGTCTGGTGTTGGCGCCATCGTTGGTGGACTGATATTGGGCATTTCGGAAACCACGACTGGTTACTATATCTCGACTGGTTACAAGGAAGTGCCTGGCCTGGTATTGCTGTTGCTGGTATTGGCGATCAAACCGGCGGGTCTGTTCGGCAAAGCTGCCATCAAGAAAGTATGAGGCCGTATCATGAATAAAAAGACCTTGCTCATTGCTATTGTCGGAATTGCTGCACTGGGCCTGTTCCCGGTTGTCATGCACAATCCTTATTATCTGCACCTGGTTGAAACCATACTCATCTATGCCATTTTGTTGTTTGGTCTCGATATTGTGGTTGGCTATACCGGCCAAGTATCACTCGGCCATGCCGGCCTGTTTGGCATAGGTTCCTATACTACCGGCGTGCTGGTGTTTAAACTGGGTTTGCCATTCCTGGTGGCTGTGCCCTGCAGTATCGCCGTGGCAGCGTTGTTTGGTGCCTTGCTGGCCCTGCCTGCATTGCGCGTGACCGGCCCTTACCTGGCCATGGTGACATTGGCGTTTGGTACCATCATCACCATCCTGATCAATGAGATGACTTTCCTGACGGAAGGCCCCATGGGTATCAAGCTGACCAAGCCTGTGGTGTTCGGCCACAAATTCACCGAGGTGGAGTATTACTACGTCGTCGCGGCGATGATGGTGCTGGCGCTGATTGTGGTCCATCGTATTTTGCGCTCGCACCTGGGCCGGGCATTTCAGGCTTTGCGTGATAGTCCGATTGCTTCTGACTGTATGGGGGTGTCGGTGTATCGCTATAAGGTGATTGCCTTCGTCATCAGCGCTGCTCTTGCGGGGCTGGCGGGTAGTTTGTATGCGTATTCAGAAGAATATATTTCACCGAATACCTACAACTTTGAACTGACCATCATGTTCTTGCTGGCAGTTATCATGGGGGGGCGTAAAACCCGTAGCGGTGCCTTGCTGGGTGCCCTGATCGTGGTCATGCTGCCGTCGCTGCTGGCTGATATAGAACTGTTCCGTAAAATTGCCAGTGTGGCAGCTGTCATTGCGGTGCTTGCAGGTGGTGCAGCGATAGCCAAGCAGCGCAAGACCGTACGTGAAATGCTGGTGCCGGTAGGTGCAACGGTGGCCATGGCCCTGTTTTCCTACAAGCTGGAAAACATTACAGACTGGCGTTTGACCATCTTTGGTTTGATGACCCTGTTCGTCGTGTATTACCTGCAGGATGGCATCGTCGGGTTTGCCAACAGCCTGCTCGGGAAAGGCGCACGCCATGTGGAACTGGATGCCGCCACAGTCAAAGCCAGTCACGATCTGGCCATCATGAAGGCCAGTGAAGCCAGGGTAGGTGTGTTGCTGACCGCCAGAAAAGTGTTGATGCAGTTTGGTGGCTTGAAGGCATTGAACCAGGTTGACCTGCAAATTACCAAAGGCACGGTGCATGGCTTGATTGGCCCGAACGGTTCTGGCAAGAGCACCATGATGAATGTGCTGACCGGGATCTATCAACCCACCGACGGTGTGGTGGAATTTGGTGGCCATGTCATATCCGGCAATACTCCATCGGCAATTGCTCTTGGCGGCGTGGCCCGTACTTTCCAGAACGTGCAGTTGTTTGGTGAAATGACCGCGACTGAAAATATCCTGGTTGGTCTGCACAATACCTTCCGCAGCAACGTACTGGATGTCATGTTGAATACGCCGCGTTATCAGCGTGAAGAACGCCAGGCCCGCGAGCGCTCTGCCAGCCTGCTGCATTTTGTCGGCCTTGCTGACCTGGCAAATGAAGAGGCGCGCAATCTGCCGTATGGCAAACAGCGTTTGCTGGAAATAGGACGTGCTCTTGGTTTGAATCCGCAATTGTTATTGCTGGATGAACCTGCGGCCGGCCTGACCGCGCCTGATATCAAGGAACTGATAGCCATCATTCACAAGATACGTGAACACGGCATTACCATCATCCTGATTGAACATCATATGGATGTGGTCATGTCGATCTGCGACATCGTGACCGTGCTTGATTTCGGCCAGAAAATCGCCGAAGGCAAACCGGCTGCCGTACAGGCTGACCCCAAAGTGATAGAAGCCTATCTTGGTGGCAGTGTGTCCGATACCGCCGACATCGTCGCTGCATAAGGAGAACATCATGTTGAGCATTTCAAATTTACATGCAGCCTATGGCAAGGTCGAAGTCTTGCATGGCATTTCTCTGGAAGTACCTAAGGGAAAAGTGGTGACACTGATAGGATCAAACGGCGCCGGAAAAACCACGACCATGCGCGCCATTTCTGGCATGCTGAAACCGAAAGAAGGTTCTGTCGTGTTGGCCGGCAAGGATGTGACAGGGATGGATTCACACAAGATCGCGCGCGCTGGCCTGGCCCATTCACCGGAAGGCCGGCGCGTATTTGCCACCATGTCGGTGACGGACAATCTGTTGCTGGGTGCCTTCCCGCGTTTTACCCGTAGCCGCCCGCGTGGCGACATAGAAACTGACTTGCAAAAAGCCATGGACTTGTTCCCGCGTTTGAAAGAGCGTCGTAATCAGTTGGCCGGCACCCTGTCTGGTGGTGAACAGCAGATGCTGGCGATGGCCAGGGCAGTGATGCTGAATCCAGATGTCGTCCTGCTGGATGAACCTTCCATGGGGCTGGCACCGATACTGGTGGATGAAGTCTTTCGCATCATCGTGCGACTGAAAGAGCAGGGCATTACCATGCTGCTGGTGGAACAATTTGCTGCGGCCGCTTTGGCTGTGGCAGATTATGGTTATGTGCTGGAAAATGGTCGTATCTCTGTGCATGGACTGGCTGCCAATCTGCAAAATGATCCGGCTGTGAAAGCGGCTTATCTGGGTGGTGGCGCGCATCATTGATTCATGCTGTGCGATTGTATAAAAATGGAGAGCTTGCTCTCCATTTTTTTGTCTTTTCTTGAGCAAGCCTGTATTGTTTATGTTATTTTGCATGGAATTGGCACCCGTCAGAAAAGATCGGGAATATTGAAAACTTCAAAAATTGTGCATCACTATGGCTTCGATTTTCTCGCGTCTTTGCAAAGCGTTTCTGATGTCGGCGACTTTCTTCTGTGTATCGAGCATGGCAGCACCCGTGTTACAAGAACACCATACCGAAATTGATGGGAAGCAAAGACGGTATTACCATTTTTTTGACCCCTTGGCGCTGCATCCGGGGCAAGTCATACTTCTGGTCAGCGGTTCTGGTTGCAATGATTTTTCGCTGCGCCTTCCCCTTTTTTTTGAACGGTATACAGAGCCGGTCAATGTCTATTATCTTGAAAAAACGCGTGTTGAAAAACAAGCTGACGGTAGCAAGTGTTCGCCAGAATTTCAGGCAACAGACAAATTTGAGATACGCCTTGCCGATCATTTGAAGTTTATGGAGCAGGAACCTGATCTCAAGAAAATGCCCGCGCGTTCCATCGCTGTGCTGGGTTTTTCTGAGGGCGGAGCCATTGCTCCCTATATCGCCAGGGACAGCAAGAAAGTCGGCTGGCTGGCGACTGCAGGTAGCGGTGGTTTGAAGCAGAGTGAAGAATTTTTGATTTTTGCAGATCGTGGTATCGAGCCTTATGCAAAACCTTTTTCAAGAGACTATTTTTTGCAGATGTATGACGATATCAGGCGTGATGGCAATAATCTTGAAAAAGAATTTTTTGGTCATTCATATGCTTACTGGTCCGGGTATTTGTTTTCTGATCCCTTGATCGTGTATGCACAACTGGATATCCCCATGGTGGCGGCGATGGGAGAGAAAGATGACAGTGTGCCTATAGAGTCAGGGCGTGCCTTAAGGGATTATTTCTTGAAGCATCCTGAAAAGGATTTTCAGTTTGTGGAGTTCCCCGGTGCCAGTCATGGATTGAAGACGGCTGATAGGAATGGGGCACAGGAGTTTATTGCGAGTTTGGCGGCGTGGTTTAAGGGGGATAAGAGAGCGTTTGAATTGAAGTAATTGGTGTCAGTAACGAGCGGATACAAATTTCAAATAAGGTATTTTTATTGACTCGTTCCAGCGTGGTTTTGGCACACTATTGCGTGAGCTAATTTCAGATTGTTAGTGCTTTGAACAATCTGATTTTCAATGCCAATAGACGTTAATTTTCGAATGCAGGCCGGCGGTAGACCGGTGGCTACCTAGCTTTTTGCTTCGCCAAAAAGGTAGGCCAAAAAGACCACCCAGGCGTCTTATCCACTGCGCCGCTTGCAAGCGGCTTAGATATTTGCAGCGCAAAGCATGCTTTGCGAAACCCTGCCAATATCCCCTGCGGGGTTCCCTTTGCTGCAAGTCAAAAAATGGGAAGGTCCGAAACTCGCCTGCGGCCTTGCTTTGGGAACATGCGCTTGCAAGCGCATGCCGTTGCACAGGTGAGGTGCATGCACCTCGAAACCCCTGCTACACCTCAAACATCGGCCCTTCTTTTTCCATTTTCTGTCTCGCATCAAAGGCTTCGACACATCGGAACTGCAGAAATTCAAAAGCAATCCCAACTTCAAAACCAACGACAATTCGACCTCTAGTTAAATTGCTTTGGCGGAAGTAATTTATCCCTGCAAAAAGCGCAGCGGATGTGCATGAGTAGGCCACACCTCTGAAAAGAATCCGGACACTTGCTCTGCCGTCACCTCTGCCAGCGTGGCGGGTGACCAGCGTGGTGTGTTGTCTTTGTCCACCACTAAGGCACGCACTCCTTCCAGCACTTCGCCGTGCTTGAAGCAGTGGCGCACCATGTTTCTTTCCATGCGCAGGCAATCGGATACCGTCATGCTGGCGCTGCGTCGTAGTTGCTCCAGTGTGACGGACATCAAAAGTGGGGAACGTTTTTGCATGATGGAAAATGCCTGCTGTGCAAATTCAGATGTGTCTTGCTGCAAGTGTTTGCTGATCTCGATAGCACTGTTTCCGCTGAACAGGGCATCAATGCCTGATCTGTTTGCTGCCAGTTTGCTGTTGCCGGGCAGTGCCTGATCTGCAAAAGGAGCCGCAAATTCGCGGATCGCCGCTCGCACATCCGTGGCGGTATTTTGCTCCAGAAGATGCATCAAGGCGGGCAGTTCTGATGTCGGTATAAATACATCAGCCAGCCCTGCATACAATGCATCTGCTGCGTTGATGATTTCACCGGTCAAGCCCATGTAGGTACCGATTTGCCCCGGTGCACGCGACAGGAAATAACCTCCCCCCACATCCGGGAACAGGCCGATATTCACTTCCGGCATCGCCATCTTGGTACGTTCCGTGACAATGCGCAGGCGGCAGTCATTGCCGGCCTGGGCAATGCCCATGCCACCACCCATGACTACTCCATTCATCAGCGCGATATAGGGCTTGGGGTAAAAATGGATTAAATGATTTAGTGCATATTCTTCAGTAAAAAAGTCTTCCAACAGGGCAGAGTCTCCCATGGGGGTTGCAGTACCCACGTCATAAAAGAAACGTATATCGCCCCCTGCACAAAAAGCCTTTTCGCTACTGCCGTGAATGAACACCGCACGCACATTGGCATCGTCTTGCCAATCCAGCAAAATCGTGGTGAGCGCGCGCACCATCTCCAGCGACAATGAGTTCAGCGCCTTGGGCCGGTCCAGGGTGATATAGCCTATGTTGTTCTTGACAGAAGTGAGGACAAATTCGCTCATGGTCATTGGCTATGCAGTAGAGAATGAAGCTGCTATTTTAGCTTTGTCAGCGATGCGCGTCACGGGATGTATAAGTATATGAGGAAACAGTGCAAGTAAAGCATGCTCCTTGCAGTTGCAGTTGCAGTTGCAGTTGCAGTTGCAGTTGCAGTTGCAGTTGCAGTTGCAGTTGGGTTTGACTTTGGGGTTGTTTTTGAATTTAGCAATTCCGATGTGTCGACGCCGTTTGTGCGGTACAGAAAATGGAAATAGAAGAGCCGATGTTTGAGCGTAGCGAGTTTCGGATCTTCCCATTTTTTGTACCGCACAAACGGGAACCCCGCAGGGGCGACGACGCCTCGGTCGCCTTCTTTTGCTTCCTTTTCTTGGCGAAGCAAGAAAAGGGAGTAGCTGCCGGGCTACCCCCGGCTGGCAATCTTAAATACTGTGGGTAAGTACATAAAAGCTAAACACGTAAAACAATGCCGACCTGACATTAAATCAGACCGTGGTATGCCAAACGTTGCTAGATCGCCGGCCCGCTATATTCCTGCCTACGTAGGAAGGGAAGTAATACCTGTACAGCTTGTCAGAGGGCAATCCATTTAGTGATTTGAATATATGATTTATTTCAAACCATTCACCCAACAAAAAAGGACGCTTTTCGCGTCCTTGTTTTGGATACCCGCAACCCGAAGGCAGGGGTGGTGAGTCTTATGAAGCCGATGCCGGATCAGGTATGTGCTTGATGGCGTCGTGCTGATGGTTTTGTATCTTGTCTTTGTGCTTGATGACCTGGCGATCCAGTTTGTCTACCAGCGTATCGATCGCAGCATACAGATCATGCGCCAGACTTTCTACATGAATATCTTTGCCACTGATATGCAGATTAATGTCGGCTTTGTGTCGTTTTTCCTTTTCCCGGAGCTTGTCCACCGTCAGGATGACGGCGATATCAATGACCTGGTCGAAATGTCGCCTGATACGTTCTAGTTTGGTATGTACATATTCACGAATTGCAGGAGTTACTTCGACGTGATGTCCACTGATGGTGAGATTCATACTGTGCTCCTATAGTGATGTTGCTTGCTGTAACGATAAGCTCATTGCTGTCTTATTGCCTTGAGCTAAATCATATATAGCAATTCAAACTGTGATTACAAGGACTTGCTTACAAAGATTTACGCAAACTCACTGGGGGGATTTTTAGGGCTTCACGGTATTTGGCAACTGTCCGTCGGGCAATTACCATGCCCTGTTCACCCAGCATGTCTGCAATTTTGCTATCAGAGAGTGGGCTTTTCTGGTCTTCTGCTCCTATCAACTGCTTGATGAGTGCGCGTATCGCGGTGGAAGATGCTTCTCCCCCTGTTTCCGTCGCGACATGGCTGCCGAAAAAGTATTTCAACTCAAACATGCCGTGAGGGGTCAGCATGTATTTTTGAGTTGTTACACGTGAGATAGTGCTCTCGTGTAATCCTAGTGTATCAGCAATTTCGCGCAAAACAAGGGGGCGCATGGCGACAGCACCATGTGTGAAAAAATTGCGTTGTCTTTCAACTATTGCTTGTGCAACGCGCAAAATGGTGTCGAAACGTTGCCGCATGTTCTTGATGAGCCAGCGCGCCTCTTGTAGCTGTGAGCCGAGTCCGCCTTCCCCCCGATTTTGCTTCATGATGTTGGCATACATGCTACTGACCCGCAATTTGGGCATGACATCCTGATTCAGCGTGACTTGCCAGCCATTGCCTGATTTTTTGACGATGACGTCTGGTACCACATAATCCGATTCATCGACTGCAAAGTCGATACCCGGACGGGGTTTGCACAGTCTGATGACAGTTTGTGCGTCGCGCAAATCTTCGTCGTCGCAGTCGAGAATTTTCTTGAGTTTGGTGAAGTCTCTTTGTGCAAATAAAGTCAGTTGCGTTTCGACAATCTGCAAGGCCAGCCTGCGTGTCACGAAAGCAATGTTAGGCAGGCGTTTGATTTGCAGGGCCAGGCATTCAGAAGGTGTGCGAGCGCCCACACCGGCCGGGTCGAAGCTCTGCAGCATGTTCAGGGCAAATGCCAGCTCTTCTGGCTCCACGCACAACTCCAGTGGCAGGCTGGCATGGATTTCATCCAGGGTTTCTGTCAGGTAGCCATTGTTGTCAATGGCATCAATCATCAACTCGACCAGGGCGCGGTCACGCAGCTCGCGCAGGTTAAGGCGCATTTGTTCCTGCAGATGTTCACGCAGGGTGATGTGGGCAGCACCCAGTTGCGGGCGGCCATCTTCGTCATCGCTGCTTTTGCTGCCATGATGCACATCATCAAAACTCCAGTCCTCTTCACTGGCGCTGGTGGCTTCGTTGCTGACGGCGCTATCGGCATCACCCTGAACTTCCGTGGTGCTGTTGCTTTCTTCGCGGGATGCAGGGGCTTCCATCCCTGCATCGGCGGCGGTGCTACTGGTATTGATGGCGCCATCGGCCAACAGCCGCACGGCATGGTCCAGTGGATCATCCACACGCTCCAGCATGGGATTTTCGATGAGCAGGGTTTCCAGCTCCTGGTGCAATTCCAATGTGGACAATTGCAGCAAGCGTATAGATTGCTGCAATTGAGGCGTCAATGCCAGATGCTGGGATGTGCGTAGTTGCAGGCTTTGTTTCATGATGATTCCCGTCACATCCGGAAATGTTCTCCCAGATAGACGCGACGCACGGATTCATTTTGTATGATGTCGTCTGGCTTGCCGCTGGCCAGTACAGCGCCCTGATTGATGATGTAGGCATGATCGCAGATGCCCAGGGTTTCACGCACGTTGTGGTCGGTAATCAGCACGCCGATACCGCGCTCCTTGAGGAAGCGCACAATACGCTGGATTTCAATCACGGCTATCGGGTCAACACCGGCAAAGGGTTCATCCAGCAAGACGAAGCGCGGATTAGTGGCGAGGGCGCGGGCAATTTCTACCCGCCGGCGTTCACCGCCTGATAGTGACAGCGCCTGGTTTTCCCTGATCTTTTCAATCTGCAAATCGGCCAGCAAGGCGTTGAGTCTTTTGACAATGGATTTTTCTGAAAGAAATTTTCCATTGGCATCTTTTTGCAATTCCAGTACGGCGCGGATATTGTCTTCTACCGTCAGCTTGCGAAATACAGATGCTTCCTGCGGCAGGTAAGACAAACCCAGCACGGCTCTCTGGTGTATCGGCAGTTGTGAGATATTGACGGCATCGATCGTGATGTCGCCGGCGTCGGATGGTACCAGGCCAACGATCATGTAGAAAGAAGTGGTTTTGCCAGCGCCGTTCGGGCCCAGCAAGCCAACCACTTCGCCGCTTTTCACTTCCAGTGAGACGTCGCGCACCACTTGGCGCGCACCGTAGCGTTTTTGCAATCCCTTGACGAGCAAGGTACTAGGCGTGGCAGTCATTTAATTGGTCTGTTTGGGTTGCAGGGTGATTTTGACGCGGCTAGGACCATCTACATGCTGGCCCGTGGTTGAATTGGTACCGACCGCGATATCATTTTTACTGTCATAGGACAGGTATTCCCCCTCCTGTTCCTGGGTGACTTTCTTGCCTTCCAGGTAGCGAACTTTGGCTTTGGAGATGAACTTGACGATTTCTGTCGTCTGATTGTATTCAGCACGTTCGGCTTCTCCTTCTACCCACAGATCCGTGCCGCCATCACGTTTTTGCCGGAAGCTTATTTTTTTGTTGGCACCGCCAGTCAGCACGACAAATTCATCACCGTTTGGGGCTTCGGTGACGACGGCTTTTTCTGAATTGACGATCAGGGTGCCGCGCACCAGTTGCACGCCTTTGGAGAGGACACGTACGCTGTTTTTTCCGTCTATTTCAGAATAGCCGGCTTCTATTACTGTTTCTTTGAAACTGTCAGCTTTTTCTGCACTTGCAGGCGTGTGTACTAAAGCAAAACAGGCCAGTCCCAGGCATGGGCCAAGGGAGCGTGTCAATTTCATATTTTTCATTGGCAAATATCGCTTTCTCTATTTGGATGGTGTGGAGGGCGCAGATTCACGTTTCTTCAAGTGAATTCGCACCTTGCTCAGCAGGGCCAGATGCTGGGTGGAATTGTTGGCCTCCATGCCGATGGCTGTGGTGTCCACTTTTCCTGTTTTGACGGTGACGTGTTTGTCGGTTTTGACAATATCATCGTCGGGTAATAACAATAGATAATCGGTTTCCAGTCGCATGAATTGCGAGCTGAGGCCTTCTGGCCTTTCCATACTGACATTGTCATACAGGCGCACTTCATCGTGTTCACGCTTGGGTGTGATCACCATGGATTTTTGTGATACCACGGCCAGGTCAGCCAGCAAATGCAAAGGTGGGCGATCAACATCAAAGCTATTGATTTGCGGACGCTGAATTTCTATATTGTCATTGCGTGGCAGATGTATCAGGCGCTCGCCAGTGATATGGTAATTCGCCTTGCCATTATTCGACAAACGGATGAAATTGAATTTTTCTACATAGTAATCCGGTGCCGAGCGTGCCGATGTACGGTTTTGTTCATCATTCGCATTGCGGCGTATGACTTCCATCACCCAGATAGTACCCAGGGTAATGACGCCCAGCAGTATTACTGCCAGCCAGATGCGAAAGCGGTCTATGGTCATATGATGTTTCATGACAGGTAGGCCTCGATTGCCTGTTCATATCTGCCCTGAGCGCGCAGGATGAAGTCGCAGACTTCGCGCGCTGCTCCCTTGCCACCGCTGGCAGTGGTGACGTAGTGCACTCTCTGCCTGACTTCGGCGTGGGCATTCGGTACGCTGGCAGAAAAGCCGCAGCGTGTCAGTATCGGCAAATCAATGATGTCGTCACCGATGAAGCCGCAGACATCAGCAGACAGACCCAGTTCGGTGATCAGTTGCAGGAAGGCCGATTTTTTGTCGTGTATGCCCTGGCGCACGTGGGTGATGCCAAGGTCGCTGGCGCGCTTGCTGACGATCGCCGATTGCCTGGCGCTGATGATGGCCGTGGCTATACCTGCCTGTTGCAACAGTTTGATGCCCTGGCCGTCCAGTACATTGAAGGTTTTCATCATTTCGCCTTCAGGGCCGAAATGCAGGCTGCCATCGGTAAGAATGCCATCCACGTCAAATATCATGAGCTGGATATTGCCTGCATTCTGGGCTGCAGTTTGTTTCGCCATTTCCATCAGATTACCTTGGCCCGTGTCAGGTCATGAATATGCAGGGCACCGACCAGTTTTCCCTGGTCGTCAGCCACCAGCAACTGGTTGATGCGATAAGTTTCCATAATTTCCACCGCTTCTACGGCCAGTTGTTCTGGCCGTATACGGCGCGGACTGCCGTGCATGACTTCGGCAATCTGCAACTGGGTAAAGTCGCGTGTGCCATCCATCAGGCGGCGCAGATCACCGTCAGTGAAGATGCCGACAATATACTGGTCTTTATCCACCACGGCGGTCATCGCCATACCTTTTTTGGTGATTTCCAGCAGCGCGGTTTTCAGCCTGGTATCAGGGGTCACTTGCGGGATGGCGTCGCCGGTGCGCATAACATCCCTGACATGGGTCAGCAGGCGACGGCCAAGCGAACCGCCAGGGTGGGAGCGGGCAAAGTCTTCTTCGCGAAAGCCGCGTGCATCCAGCACGGCAACTGCCAGCGCATCACCCAGTGCCAGTGTCACCGTGGTACTGGCAGTGGGTGCCAGGTTCAGCGGGCAGGCTTCTTTTGCTACATGCAGGTTCAGGTGCACATCTGCCAGTTTGCCCAGGCTGGATTCCGGGTTGCCGGTCATGGCGATCAGTTTGACCCCCAGGCGCTTGATGATGGGCAGGATGGACATCAGTTCAGATGCTTCACCAGAATAGGAAATGGCAATAAATACATCTTGCGATGTCACCATGCCAAGATCGCCATGTGCAGCTTCGGCCGGGTGGACGAAAAAGGAAGGGGTGCCGGTAGAGGCAAAAGTGGCCGCAATTTTGCGGGCGATATGGCCAGACTTGCCTATGCCAGAGACGACCACGCGTCCGTGGCAAGCTAACAACATATACACGGCTTCCGAGAAGCCGGCGGCGTCACCGTTACCCAGGCGTTTTTGCAATGCAAGCAGGGCATCGGCTTCGATTTGCAGGGTTTCGCATGCCAGTTTCAAGGCACGCTGCGTGGCTTCAGCCGTACGCACAGGTGCAGCATGGCCGTGGGAAGATAGGGCATTGAATTCGTTCATGCCCGCAGTATAAACGAAATCTGCAAAGCAAGAACTCTGCCAGTTGTAACGTAGTGAATATTGTTTGCCTTAAGGCAGGTTTCAGACGCGATAAATCGGCAATAATAGGAGACATGACAGGTCTAGACACTACATTATTATTGCTGGCAGCCGCCGTAATGGGCGTGGTCGGTTTCCGCATGCTGCAACTGCCGCCCATGCTGGGTTACCTGGTAGTTGGTATTTTAATTGGCCCATATGGCCTGGGTGTGGCGGAAGAAAGTGCCGTCACCCATGAGTTGGCCGAATTCGGCGTGGTTTTCCTGATGTTTTCCATAGGACTGGAATTTTCCCTGTCCAAACTCATGGCCATGCGCAAGGCGGTATTTGGCCTGGGCATGGCGCAGGTGCTGGTGACCATATTGACCAGCATGCTGTTTGGCTGGATCGCCAGCCGCTGGCTACCTCCCTTATTCAGGATCAGTTGGGAAGCTTCGTTTGCTCTTGGTGGTGCGCTGGCCATGTCTTCCACCGCGATTGTGTCCAAAATGCTCACGGAGCGGCTGGAGTTGGAAAGCCTGCATGGGCGGCAAATCATCAGCGTTTTGTTATTTCAGGATCTGGCTGTTGTCCCCTTGTTAATCCTGGTGCCAGCGCTGGCATCAAAGTCACCTGACCTGGTAAAAACCCTGGCGCTGGCCAGTGGTAAAGCCGTGGTGGTCTTGGTATTGCTGCTGGTGGTCGGGCAAAAAATCATGCGTACCTGGTTCAGCATTGTCGTCAAACGGCGTTCGCAAGAACTGTTCATGCTGAATCTGTTGCTGATTACCCTGGGTGCCGCCTGGCTGACAGAGAAGGCCGGCTTGTCAATGGCGCTGGGTGCGTTTGTGGCAGGCATGCTGATTTCAGAAACCGAATACCGGCATCAGGTGGAAGAAGATATCAAACCCTTTCGCGACGTGTTGCTGGGGCTGTTTTTCATCACCATCGGCATGCTGCTGAATGTGCGTCTGGTGATCGAACATTTCTGGCTGGTCCTGTTGTTATTGACTGGCCCGGTCTTATTGAAACTGATACTCATTGCTGCATTGGCCAGAATATTTGGCAATTCCACCAGTGTTGCCTTACGTACCGGCCTGGGTTTGGCGCAGGCAGGCGAATTCGGTTTTGTATTGCTGAACCAGGCCGGAGGCTTGCAACTGGTTGACCCCTTGCTGGTGCAATTGATACTGGCATCGATGGTGATTTCCATGCTGGCCTCACCTTTTATCCTGGCCAAGTCGGACGTCATCGTCATGAAATTCTCGGCCAATGAATGGATGATGCAATCCCTGGCCCTGACCCAGATTGCGGCCCGCACCATGACTACCAAGAAGCATGTGATCATTGCCGGCTTTGGTCGTAGTGGCCAGAGCCTGGCGCGTATCCTGGCGGAAGAAAATATTGATTATCATGCACTTGATCTGGACCCCGACCGTATCCGCGAAGCCCAGGCTGCCGGTGCCAACGTGTCCTATGGCGATGCGGCACGGCGCGAGAGTTTGCTGGCGGCCGGTGTCAACCGTGCAGCGGCATTGGTGGTGACGTATACCAGCACGGCATCAGCCTTGAAGATCTTGCATTTCGTGAATGAAATGAATCCTAGTTTGCCGGTCATCGTGCGTAGCCATGATGATGTCGATCTGGAAAAACTCAGGGCGGCCGGTGCCACCGAAGTGGTGCCGGAATTGATGGAGGGTAGCCTGATGCTGGCCTCCCATGCGCTGGTCATGCTGGGTGTACCCCTGCGTCGCGTGGTGCACAGGGTGCAGGCAGCCCGCGAGGCGCGGTATGAATCCCTGCGCGGTTTTTTCCATGGCGCCAGTGATGCGGCTGACAGCCCGGAAAACATGCAGATACGTTTGCACACCATATTCCTGACCGAACGTGCCAAGGCCCTGGGGCAACATCTGGCAGACTTGAAGCTGGGTGAACTGGGGGTGGACATCCAGGCCATACGGCGCGGCAAGACCAGGCTGGATCACGAGGATGCAATCGTTTTACAGAATGGCGACGTGGTGGTGGTCAGAGGAACTTCCGAAGCAGTCGCAAGAGCAGAGCAGCGGCTGTTAAAATAGCGGGTTATTTTTCAATTTGAAGGACATGCTTGATGTTTAATCCATCAGAGTACATAAAAGAACATATCCGCACTGTGGAAAACTGGCCACAGGAAGGCGTGATGTTCCGCGACATTACCCCCCTGTTGCAAAACCCCAAAGTATTTCGTGTGCTGATTGATATGTTTGTGCATCGCTACATGGACGAAAAGCTAGACGTCGTGGCTGGCCTGGACGCGCGCGGTTTCATTATCGGCTCTGTGCTGGCGTATGAACTGAACCTGGGTTTTGTGCCTATCCGCAAGAAGGGCAAGCTGCCTTTCCATACTGTTTCCGAACAATATGAGCTGGAATACGGTAGTGCCACGGTGGAATTGCATTCTGACGCCTGTAAAAAAGGCGACCGCGTGGTCCTCATTGATGACCTGATCGCTACCGGTGGCACCATGATGGCCGGCAAGAAATTGCTGGAACGCCTGGGGGCAACCGTGGTGGAAGGCGCAGTCATCGTTGATCTGCCCGAACTGGGCGGTTCAAAAATTATCCGTGACAGCGGCTTGCCCCTGTATACGGTGTGCAATTTTGATGGCCACTAAGTACTGAGCGTTTGCCAACATGCGTTTGTTTCATATTGAAGTAGCTGACCCGGCCTTGCCCGAGGCTGAGGTCTTGCTGGAAGAATTATCTGCCAGCCTGGCCAGTATCACGGGTGACAGTGGCCGCACTTCCTTTGATGTACAGGATGTGCGCGTACCCGGGGCCCTGTTTGTGCTGGCACGCGATGCCAGTGGCGTGGCGCTGGCTTGCGGTGCCTTTCGTCCCATGGACGAGGGCGTGGCTGAAGTCAAACGCATGTATGCGCGGGCAAACACGCTGGGTCTGGGTTCGGCGGTACTCGTCCATCTGGAAACTGCCGCAAGGCAATATGGTTACCGTCATTTGCGGCTGGAAACGCGCCTCATCAATCAGCGGGCCATCGCTTTTTACGAAAAACACGGCTATCAGCGCATTCCTAATTTTGGTAAATATGCAGGCAAACCGGAGGCAGTTTGTTTTGAGAAAAAGCTGGCGTAAGCAAGCCGATGTCATTTCTCACAAAACCGCTCTGGTGAAGTACGGTCGTCGGCGCAAGAAATCAGCAAAAAAGCCATAGCTGCGCTATACTTCAAGTCTTCCAAGGAGCGTTGCGACGAAACCCCAGGGTTTTTGCCAGGCTTGGAATACCCACAACTGCGCTCACGTTACTTTTTTCATAAGAAAGGAGGGCGTGATGAACGCCGTCGTTACAAGTACATCAAACACCACATCCCAGGATTTTTACGTTGCTGATCTCAGTCTGGCTGACTGGGGCCGTAAAGAAATTCGCATCGCCGAAACAGAAATGCCTGGCCTGATGGCTATCCGTGAAGAATTCGCTGCTACCCAGCCCCTGAAGGGTGCCCGTATCACCGGTTCCCTGCACATGACCATTCAGACTGCCGTGCTGATCGAAACCCTGCTGGCCCTTGGGGCAGAAGTGCGCTGGGCATCTTGCAATATCTATTCGACACAAGATCATGCAGCCGCAGCAATTGCTGCCGGCGGCACGCCAGTATTTGCTTTCAAAGGTGAAAACCTGGATGAATACTGGGATTTCACCCACCGCATTTTCGAATGGAAAGACGGCGGCTTTTCCAACATGATTCTGGATGATGGCGGCGATGCAACTCTGTTGCTGCATCTGGGCACACGTGCGGAATCTGATATTTCTGTTTTGGCCAATCCAGGCTCGGAAGAAGAAATCTGCCTGTTCAATGCCATCAAAACACACCTGGCCATTGATGGTACCTGGTATTCCAAACGTCTGGCTGCCATCAAGGGCGTGACCGAAGAAACCACCACTGGTGTACATCGCCTGTACCAGATGCATAAAGATGGCAAGCTGGCTTTCCCAGCCATCAACGTCAATGATTCCGTCACCAAGTCCAAGTTCGACAACCTGTATGGCTGCCGCGAATCCCTGGTCGATGGCATCAAACGTGCAACTGACGTCATGATCGCGGGCAAGGTTGCCGTGATTGCCGGTTACGGTGATGTAGGCAAGGGCTCTGCCCAGGCCATGCGTGCCTTGTCGGCTCAGGTTTGGGTAACAGAAATCGACCCTATCTGCGCATTGCAGGCAGCAATGGAAGGTTATCGCGTAGTGACCATGGAATATGCGGCTGAACATGGCGACATTTTCGTGACCACAACAGGCAACTACCACGTCATCAGCCATGCCCACATGCTGAAGATGAAGGACCAGGCCATCGTTTGCAACATAGGTCACTTCGATAATGAAATCGATGTTGCAGCGTTGAAGAAATACACCTGGGAAAACATCAAGCCACAAGTTGATCACGTGATTTTCCCTGACGGCAAGCGCATCATCTTGCTGGCAGAAGGTCGCCTGGTGAACCTGGGTTGCGGTACGGGTCACCCTTCGTATGTCATGAGTTCTTCTTTCGCCAACCAGACTATCGCGCAAATCGAACTGTTTGCCAATACAGCGAAATATCCAGTGGGCGTCTACACTTTGCCTAAACACCTGGACGAAAAAGTCGCCCGTCTGCAATTGAAAAAACTCAATGCACAACTGAGCGTGCTGACAGATGAACAGGCTACGTATATCGGTGTTAAAAAAGACGGCCCTTACAAGCCTGATCACTACCGTTATTAATCACCTTGAGCATCTATCCGGGTTTGCCAAAGGCAAGTCCGGATAGCTGCAATGAAGCTGTATCTGTGGCTACAGCTTCATCTATCTACAGACAGGAGCATGTATGCGTTTATTGGCAACCTGGTTGGTCAATGCGCTGGCTTTGCTGGCGATCCCTTATCTGATGTCGTCGGTGCAAATCGACAGCTTTGGCACTGCACTGGTGGTGGCCGTGGTACTGGGTCTGGTGAACACCATCATCCGCCCCGTGGTATTGATACTCACGCTGCCGGCCACGGTATTAAGCCTGGGTCTGTTTATCTTTGTCATCAACGGCCTGATGTTCTGGGGTGTGGCAAATGTGATAGATGGCTTCCACGTTACCGGCTTTTGGGCTGCAGTGGGAGGTGCCTTGTTGTACAGCGTGATTTCCTGGACACTCTCGACCTTATTGTTGCAACAGAAAAAAGATGAAAACGCCTGATTTCAGCATAGAATTTTTTCCGCCCAAGACAGCGGAAGGCACAGAAAAGCTGCGTGCAACACGGGCCAAGCTGGCCGAACTTAAACCTAAATATTTCTCTGTCACTTTCGGTGCCGGTGGTACGACGCAGCAAGGTACGCTCGACACCGTGACCGAAATCCGCCGTGAAGGCCATGATGCGGCACCGCATCTGTCCTGCGTTGGTGGCACTCGCGAATCGATACGCGCTATCCTTGACGAATTCAAGGCCAATGACATCCGCCGCCTGGTCGCCTTGCGCGGTGATTTACCCAGCGGTTATGGCATGGGTGGTGAATTCCGCTATGCCAATGAGCTGGTGGAATTTATTCGTGCCGAGACTGGTGACTGGTTCCATATCGAAGTGGCAGCGTATCCCGAAATGCATCCGCAGGCACGCTCACCGCAAGACGATCTGAATAGTTTTGTGCGCAAGATGAATGCTGGTGCAAATGCCGCCATCACTCAGTATTTTTACAATGCTGACGCTTACTTCCGCTTCGTCGAAGAAGCACGCAAGGCCGGTGTCACCGCCCCTATCGTGGCTGGTATCATGCCTATTACCAATAGCACACAGCTACAGCGTTTTTCTGAAATGTGCGGCGCAGAAATCCCGCGCTGGATACGCCTGAAACTGGCCAGCTATGGCGATGACACCGCCTCCATCAAAGCCTTTGGCCTGGATGTGGTGACTGCCATGTGTGAACGTCTGCTGGCAGGGGGCGCACCGGGTCTGCATTTCTATTCGCTGAATCAGGCGGCTGCGACTACTGCGATCTGGCAAAGACTGGTGTAGTACGGAAAAAATCAGTACTGAAAAAATCAGGGTAAGAGATTGCAAAATTATCTCTGATAAAAAATCCCCGGAAGATCTTATCTTTCGGGGATTTTTTATTGAAGAAAAAGTGAGTGCAAGCCCAGCCACAAATCAAAAAGACCAAACCCAAAGGCGCACACAGCATTGCAGCTTTATTACTAGCTAGGGCGACGGTGGCAAGCGGGCAGGATTCCTGCTGACTGGCCTTCTCTTGATCCAGCTCAAGAGACGCATTGCCAGCCTTACTACAATAGCAGCTTACACTATGGTGCTGGCGGGGATCAATTGGCAATAGAACTTTTTAATGATGGCAAACACATCTGCGTGATGTTTAATGACCTGCTGGATGACACGGCAGATCATGCTGTCCAGGCCAATCAATTCCTTGTCGTTTCTGAAGGTGAGGGGGCCTTGATTGATCCTTCCGGCAACCTGACGTATAACGCGCTATTGCTGGCAATACATAAGTATGTGCCGAAGAAAAATCTCAAATACCTGTTTGCCTCGCATCAGGACCCAGACATCATCGGCGCGCTCGACAAATGGTTAATGGGTACCGATTGCGATCTGTATGTGTCGAAACTGTGGTCACGTTTCGTGCCGCATTTTTGCAATCTGAACCGGGCGGAAGGGCGTATCGTCGGCATCCCGGATGAAGGCATGCCGGTGCGTTTGCGCGATACCATTATCTATGCCGTGCCTGCGCATTTCTTGCATGCAGAAGGTAATTTCCAGTTTTACGACAGCAAGTCAAAGATCCTGTTTTCCGGAGACGTTGGCGCTTCCATGGTGGATGCGCACGACATTGTAATGCCGATCACCACCAAGGCCCAGTTTTTAGAACATGTGCACACCATGGCCGGTTTTCATAAACGCTATATGGTATCCAACAAAGTGTGCCGGTTGTGGGTCAACATGGTCAGGCAAATGGATGTCGACATGCTGGTGCCGCAGCATGGCCGGTATTTCAAAGGCAGGGAAGCCATCACAGCGTTTCTTGACTGGATAGAAAACCTGCAATGCGGCATAGATTTGTTTACGCAAGAGCATTACCGCTTTCGTGCTTAGCGGTGACTTGCTGGTGAAAGGCAGCTTCTATTTTTCAGGACCTGGCAGTTTTCAATACGGCATAGTTGAGAGGCAGTGCGGTGGTGTTCTTGATGACTTCCATGACGAAGCTGGAACTGACATCTTGCAAGTCGGCCACTTTCACCAGCTTCTTGTATACCTGATCAAAGCCCGCCATGTCGGGTACGTGTACCTTCAACAAATAATCAATCTCACCGCTCATGCGGAAGATTTCGACGATTTCGGGAATGGCACCGACACCGGCGATAAAACGCTGCATCCACTTGTCATTATGCTGGGCAGCCTTCAGTGCCACCATCACCGTCAAACCCAGATTCAACTTGACCGGATCGCACAGCGTCACCTGTTGCAGTATGACGCCATCTTCCTGCAATTTTTGCACACGCCGCCAGCAGGGGGTGACAGACAGATGCACGGCCTGGGCCAGGTCGGTCAGTGCAATAGACGCATCTTTTTGCAAGATATTTAAAATTTCTAGATCTATTTTATCCATTTTTAATAAAAATTAGAAAATATTCCTAAAAATAGCATGAATTGGTCAAGTATTTGGTAAAAATTTTCTACCGGTGCTTGCTACGATGTTGTCATGCAGTGTGCCGGGTTGTCTTGGTATTGCCTTGATACGCAAGCCGGTGCGGGAATCAAACATGAAGAAATGGAACCGCTATGAATATCGTAGAGCCAGAATTGCAAACAGCAACCCGTCTTACCCATGCCGGGCGCAAAGGCAAGGCGCATTGTGGCCCGGTAAATCCGGCTTTGGTGCGGGCATCGACCATCCTGTTTCCGGATGTAGCGGCACTGAAAAATGCCTGCGGTACCCGACGTGCCTATGGCCGCCACGGCAATGAAACCACGCAGGCGCTGGAACAGGCCCTGTGTGC
This sequence comes from Undibacterium sp. Ji50W, assembly GCF_049340445.1. Classification (NCBI taxonomy): domain Bacteria; kingdom Pseudomonadati; phylum Pseudomonadota; class Betaproteobacteria; order Burkholderiales; family Oxalobacteraceae; genus Undibacterium; species Undibacterium sp. Ji50W. The sequence continues at coordinate 68,727 of NZ_JBMPOX010000024.1, forward strand.
CGCTGAAGGCGCGGCTGCCTGCATGCTGACTTCCTCTGGCCTGTCTGCTGTGACCACCACGCTGCTGGCCTTGCTGCAGCCCGGTGACCATTTGCTGATGGTGGATACCGTGTATGACCCGACCCGTGATTTCTGTGATGGCCTGTTAAAGCGGATGAATATCAGCACGACGTATTACGACCCGCTGATAGGTCGCGACATCGCCGGGCTGATACAGGCGAATACCAAGGTCGTCTTTGTCGAATCGCCGGGCTCGCTGACCTTTGAAATCCAGGATATTCCGGCAATTGCTGCCCAGGCCCATGCACGTGGTGCCGTGGTGGTGTCTGACAGCACCTGGGCAACGCCGATAGGTTGGAATTCTTTTGATCTGGGGATTGATGTATCGATCCATGCCGCCACCAAATACATCGTCGGGCATTCGGATGCGCTGATGGGGGCCATTCTGACCACGGCAGCCCTGCACGAACCCATACGCAGCACTTACCGCCAGCTTGGCATGTCCATCGGTGCCGATGACGCAGCGCTGGCCCTGCGTGGCTTGCGCACCATGGCGGCGCGCCTGGCAGTACACCGTGAAAGTGCCAGGGTCGTCGCGCAATGGTTGCAGCAACAACCAGAAGTGGCTGAAGTGCTGTACCCGCCGCTTCCAGGTTGTGCGGGCCATGATTTATGGAAGCGTGATTTCAAATCTGAATATGCATGTGGCCTGATGGGCGCGGTGTTTCAGGCCGGTATCAGCGAACAGCAGGTGGCAGCCCTGATCGATAGAACCCGCCTGTTTGGCATAGGTTTTAGCTGGGGTGGTTTCGAGAGCCTGTTGCTACCGACCAGTCCGGCTGCTTATCGCACCGTGAATGCGGATAAATGGACTGCACCCATGCTGCGTCTGCATGTGGGCCTGGAAGATGTTGATGATTTGCTCAACGATCTTGCACATGGCTTTGAGGCTTTGCGCACTACAGCTGCAGTCCCGCAAGAGCGTTACCAGTTGAAGGCAGTGGTTTGATTTTCGCATACAGCCGGGAGCCTGAAAGAATCCCGGTTTTAGCTCAGCCTGCTACCCATTCATAGGCTTTTCTGAACAGGCTGGCGGGTGGCTGGCTGAATTCTTCAGCATGGTCTGCGCCAGGCTCATCCGGTTCCAGATGGCGCATCATGCTCAGGGTTTGCTGTTGGCGGATCAAGCCCTGGCGATTGATCAGGGCGATGGTGTGGGCAATTTTTTCTGCTGCCGCATCCAGATCCAGGTCATAGAAATCCTGGCCGCGTTTGCCCCGGCGATGATGCTGGAATTGTTTCAGGATTTCGTCGAGTGCCTGCCCGCAGTCTTTGGTATGCAGTTCAAAAACGCATTCGTAAGTACCAGGGATTAATTGTTGCAGATCACGATTCAGTTCCATCGCCTTGGAAACACCGGAGCGACGGGTGGCACCGATTTTATACAGGCCACTGCGCAGGCCATCGTTTTGCAAAATGTAGATGGTACCAGGAGTGCCATGCATGAATTGTGGTTCACGCGGCAGTGTCCTTTGTGTACGGTAAGAAGTAGTCATCTTGAAACCTGACATTCTGTAAAGGGATGTAGACGAGTCTACAAAATGTCGCCGGGGTTCAAGAGCCGGAATAAGAGGGTGCTTTGTGCTCTGTTCGTGGATTCGCTGTGAATCTGCTGTGAATTTGTAAGATCGTAAACACGTTCTAACAAGTTCTCCCCCTATCCTGAACCCTTCATCAGCTCAGGATTTTAGCCCGCATGCTCCCGTGCGGGCTTTTTTTTGAGGATGCTGGTGCGCAGACTTACGGTCCTGGCCGTTTGTCATAGCAATGTCATCTTCCAGCGCTACCATGCGGCCATCCTGAAAGTTTTTCCTCCAAAGGTCGGGATCTTTGCCCGCAGAATAATCTGCGGGCTTTTTTCTATTGCGCTGGTACCGGTGCTTGCGCTGGCGGTGGGCTTTCCGTCATGTCCAGGGTACGCACGCTGGCCCCGTTCAGGAATTCATTGAACATCCAGTCTCCGTCGGCATTGCTGATACCTTCAGGGACGGCGCGTTGCCCTTCGGGTTTGCCAGCCAGTGCTACCCGCATGGTATCTATCCAGATAGGCAGGGCCAGGGTGGAACCAAATTCACGCCCACCCAGTGATTTGGGGTCGTCATATCCCATCCAGGCGACTGCCACGACGTTGCCAGCATAGCCAGCAAACCAGCCATCGACGGCATCGCTGGTCGTACCGGTTTTTCCTGCCAGATCATGCCTGCCCAATTTGACAGAAGCGCTGGCACCGGTACCACTGCGTACCACTTCGCGCAACATGCTGTCGGTGATATAGGCATTGCGGGCATCGATGACCCGTGCTTCTTCCTGGGCCACGGCAGGTGGTTTGTTTTCAAACAAGACTTTACCCTTGCCATCGACCACCTTGCGGATCAACCAGGGGCTGACTGTATAGCCGCCATTGGCAAAGACGGCATAGGCTGAAACCAGTTGCAGTGGTGTTACCGAACCGGTACCCAATGCCATGGTCAGATTGGCCTGGTGCTTGTCTTTGTCAAAGCCAAAGCGTGGCAGCCAGTTTCTGGCAGTGTCCACGCCTATGGATTTTAATATCCTGACCGATACCACGTTTTTGGATTGGGCCAGGGCGGTGCGCATGCTGACGGGGCCATCATATTTGCCGTCGTCATTGCGCGGGTCCCAGCGCAAGGCATCTTCTGACGTCGCTGATAATTGAACATCATTGATCAGGGTGCCAGGATAAAACCCTTTTTCCAGTGCCGCAGAATAAATGAAGGGCTTGATACTGGAACCTGGCTGGCGCCAGGCACTGGTCACATGGTTGAATTTTTTGCGGTTGAAATCGAAACCACCCACCATGGCACGAAAGGAACCATCTTCTGCATTCAGGGCAACAAATGCACCTTCGACTTCAGGTAACTGGGTAACTGACCAATGTTTTTTGTTGTCCTTTTTGTTGTCTTGTATCACCCGGATGACCGCACCCGGACGTATCTTGAAGCCCGCTTTGGCCTTGTCTGCCAGTGCGGCTGCGGCAAAGCGCAAACCTTCGCCGGTGATTTCCACACTCTCGCCGGATTGCAATTCTGCCTTGATGATTTTGGTGGATGCCTGGGTCACCACGGCTGACAGCAATTTGTCATTGTCCGGGTACTTGCGCAAGATCTGGTCCATGACATCGTCACGCTCATCTTCATCCGCAGGCAGTTCGACAAATGTTTCCGGCCCGCGATAGCCATGCCGCTGGTCATAAGTCATCACGTTGCGACGCACTGCATCATAGGCAGCATCCTGTTCCGCCTTGTTGATGGTGGTGTAGACCCTGATACCCTTGGTGTAGGTATCTTCCTTGTATTGCGCAAAAATGCTCTGGCGTACCATCTCGGCGATATAGTCGCCTTGCGTTTCGAATTGCTGGCCTTTGACTACTTTGATATCTTCCTTGGCAGCGGCTTCCATTTGTGCCTCGGTAATGAAGCCATTTCTGACCATGCTCTTCAAGACCAGCAATTGCCTTTGTTTGGTTTTTTCAAAGTTGACGGCCGGATTATGCCTGACCGGATTTTGTGGCACACCAGCCAGCATGGCGGCTTCTGCCAGGCTGAGCTGGTCCAGTGATTTACCAAAATAAGTTCTTGCTGCGGCAGAAAAACCATGGCTGCGTTTACCCAGGAAAATCTGGTTCATATACAGTTCCAGGATCTGGTCTTTGCTGAGGGCATCTTCGATGCGGTAAGTCAGCAGAATTTCCTTGAGCTTGCGCGGTATGGATTTTTCGTTTGTCAGGAAAAAATTCCGCGCTACCTGCATGGTGATGGTGGATGCACCCTGATGAAACCCACCCCGCAAGTCAGCCAGTATGGCCCGTCCTGCACCTATGAAAGAGATGCCGCCGTGTTCATAAAAACGCGCATCTTCTATCGACAGCAGGGCATTTTTCATGACCGCCGGGATTTGTTTGATAGGTACAAAATCCCTGTGTTCTTCACCAAATTCACCGATTAATGCATTGTCTGCGGTATAGATGCGCAGCGGGATTTTTGGCTGGTAATCAGTCACCGCTTCCAGTGTCGGCAAATCGGGTACTACTACCAGATACACATAGGCTATGGTTGACAGTAAGACGGTGACGCTGGCACTGATGACAATCGTGATCCACTTCTTCATGGCTTTCCTTATTCTTCCAGGGTTTGCAACAGGTAAAGGCGTTGATAGATCCCCTGTTCCACTTGCATTAATTCTTGGTGATTACCTTGTTCCGCCAGCTTGCCGTGATTCAGCACAATGATGCGGTCGGCATCACGGATGGTGGACAGACGATGGGCGATGGCAATAATGCTGACTTTGCCACGCAATTCCGTGAGTGCGGTTTGTACTACCTGTTCAGTTTCGCTATCGATATGCGAAGTCGCCTCGTCCAGGAACAGGACGCATGGCTTGCCAGCCAGGGCACGGGCGATGGCCAGCAATTGTTTTTGTCCGGTAGACAGGCGGGCACCACCTTCACCCAGTGGGGTATCGTAGCCATTTTCCAGTTGCAGGATAAAGTCGTGCACGTGGGCCGCCCTGGCGGCAGCGATGATATCGGCTTCGCTGATGTCACGTCCCATGGCGATGTTTTCACGTGCATTTGCAGCCAGCAAAAATGGTTCTTGTGGTACCAGCCCTACCTTGTCACGAAAATGCGCATCGCTGATGCTGGCCAGTGCTTGGTCATCTATGCTGATGTGGCCAGACTGTGCCGTGTAAAAACGCAGCAAGAGACTGAGCAGCGTGGATTTACCACTGCCGGTATGACCGACGATACCGTAAAAACTGCCCGCTGGTATCTCAAGACTGAAATCATGCAAGACCGGGCGTGCCGGGTCATAACCGAAACTGACCTGTTCCAGCTTCAGCTTGCCATCGACGATGCGGGCGTCGCTGCTGGCTATCGGAACCTGGTGTTCATTGAGCAAGGTGTTGACGCGTGCTGCGGATACCACCGCCTGCTGTATCTGGCCAAACTGCAGGGTGATCTGTATCAGCGGCTCCACCACCCGCGCGATGTAGCTGACAAACGCATACAGTATACCTATCTCAACGCCAGAGAAACTGCGCTGGCTGAAACTGAAAATCACCACCACCAGCAAGATTGAATTCATCAGGTCCAGCGCCGGGCGCAGCAACCAGGCATTCGCACGCAATTCATCCAGCCGGGCTGCATAGTGCAATTGATTGGTGCTCGCAAAGCGTTCGCCAAAGCGGCGTTCGGCATTGCTGGCTTGCAGCGTACTCATGCCATTGATACTCTCTGCAACCTGGGCATTGATTTCACTGCGCAACTGACGTGCGCGGCTGACGGCAGGTGCACTCCAGCGCTGGTAAAACCAGACGATGATGATGACTGCAGGTATCAGCATGATGACGATCAGCATCAGGCGCCATTCCAGCCAGGCCATGGCGGCCAGTGCACCAATGACGACGATGGAACTGTCGAGCATCACGAACAGCACTTGTACATATAGGCTCTTGACGGCTTCGGTATCGTTGGTCACGCGGCTGACGAGCTGCCCGGTAATGGCCTTGTCAAAGAAAGCCATGGGCAGGCGCAACACATGCGCATACACTTGCTCACGCAGGCGACGCACAGAGCGCATGGCGACACCGGCCAGCCGCGTCAGTTGCAGATAGCGCAGCCAGGTCGCGCCCCAGCCGGTCAGCACATAGGCCGCCAGCAGGCCGACGACCATGCCGTTATCCAATTTGTGCGGCAACAGGTAACGGTCTATGAATGCCTTGCCCAGCAAGGGGCCGACTGCTTCCAGGCCAGCCGCCACAAACAGAAAGAATATACCTAGCCAGACATGGTGTTTTTCAGTGCTGGCGGCCTGCAGCAGCAGGCGCACTGCCTGTTTTTTCTCTGACATGGCGGCTGTTTTCTTGTTGATATCAGGCTGCATCCAGGCTTGCTTCCAGTTGTTGATAACGCCATTGCGTTGCATACCAGCCATCCAGGTCCAGCAAGGCCTGGTGATTGCCTTGTTCGACGATTTTGCCTTCGCGCAAAACCAGGATGTGACTGGCTTCCAGCACCGCACTCAGGCGATGGCTGACAATGACGGCACTGCGTTCAGGATGTTGCTGCCTCAGTTCTGCCAGGTGCTGCAGGATATGCGTCTCGGTTTGTGTATCCACCGCAGACAGGGCGTCGTCGAGCAATAGCAGGGGGCTGGCCATCAACAGGGCACGGGCGATGGCGACGCGCTGTTTTTGTCCGCCTGACAGGGTGACACCACGCTCACCTACCAGCGTGTCATAAGCGTGCGGGAAGCGTTGTATGTCATCGTCCACCGATGCCAGCCTGGCGGCCTGCATGATGTCTGCCCGGCTGGCAGCCGGGTTGCTGAGACCAATATTGTCGGCAATCGAGGCCGAGAACAAAAAAGGTTCTTGCGCCACCCAGTTGATGGACTGGCGCAAGGCCTGCAAGCGATACTCCGCCAGCGCATGCCCACCCCAGGTGACCTGGCCTTGTCCGGCTTCTATCTGACGCAGCAATAAACGGATGATGCTGGATTTGCCTGAACCTGTGGGACCGACTATACCTACCGTCTGCCCCGGCGCAATCGTCAGGCTGATGTGTTGCAGGGCAGGCCTGGCTTGTCCCGGATAGGCAAAGCTGACCTGGTCGACACGCAGATGACCCGTTGGTGGTGTCGTCAGGCTACCTTCATCATTGACGCTGAGTTCTTGTGTCAGCACCGGTTCCAGTCTGGCCCAGGCTGCCTTGCCGCGTTCCAGCAGGGACAAGACCCAGCCAGCGGCAAACATCGGCCAGATCAACTGCCCCAGATACATGGAAAAACTGGTCAGTGCGCCTATGCTCATTTCGCCATGCCAGACCAGATAACCGCCCACACCCAGGGTCAGTGCCCCGGCTGCCGTCAGGCTGATACCGACTGCCGGTTCATAGGCGGCTTCCCAGCGCTGTGCTGACAGGCTGGCGGCAGCTGCCTGTTCGGCCATGTCGGCAAACTGGGCTGCACTGCGTTGCTCCAGGCCCAGGGCACGCAGGGTACGCACGCCGGCCAGGGTTTCCTGTACATGGTCATTCAGTTTGCTGAAGCGTTCCAGCGAATCGCGCGAAGCATCGTGGATATGATGGGTAATCCGTTTGAAGGCCCAGGCCATGAAAGGGAAGGGCAGCAAGGCCGCCAGCGCCAGTCGCCAGTCCACACCCAGCAGCATCATACCTATTACCAGGGCAAAGGTCAGGCTGCCATCAAAACCGGCCAGGGCGGCTTCACCGGCCGCCAGTTCGATGGCATCGGCATCATTGGTGCCCAGGGCCATCAGGTCACCGGTTCTTTGTTGCTGGAAAAAACGCGAGCCCTGTACACTCAGTCTTTGGTAAAGCCGGGTACGTAATTGCATGCCCAGTTGATAGGACGCCGTGAATAACTGGGTGCGCCAGCCTACCCGCAAGAAATAGATGGCCAGACCCATGCCTATCAGCCATGACAATTCCCACAGCAGGCCAGTGTTGTCAAAACGACCTGCCACCATGCCATCAATGATCATGCCGACACGCCGTGGTATCAGGACAGTCATTACGGCAACGGCGAACAACATGGCACCGGCACCAAGGTAATGGCGCCAGTGCTGGCGGATAAACTGAGCAAGAAGCTGGTACAAACTCATATGTGGTTCAGACCTGAAATCAGGAAATTGGTTGCATGTACTCTGCCTGTGAGGGCGCGCGAGCATGAGCGGCAAAGCGGGAAATGATACAGCATTCGCAAATTCCATCCCCCATTCAGTCTGTCGAACTGTTATTGCGCCAGCGCAAGCATCTTTGCGCTGGCACATTAATTCATCAATACGGTGATAGTAAAAACAAGAAATAAGATAACAGTTTGCCTCATAGAAAGATTCTATAATGCCGTCTTTGTGTCAAAAATGACAATAAGGACCTTGTATGAAAAGTTGTTCACCAAACCGCTACAGCCAAATGGCGTCGCCTTGGCCTTTCCCATGGGAATTTTGTTGCGCGAAACCATGCGCTACCCGTCTGACATAGTGATAACGCGAATGGACAGGCATTAATTTAGCGTCATGATCCAAAAACAAAAGGCAGTCGGGGATGAGCGCTAGCCCAAAGCCGACTGCCTCTTATTTTTCAAACCGATTTCAAACCGATTTCAAACTGCTGCCTTTGCTGGCCGCAGCCCTGGCTTGATTAATGCACCTGATTGGCCAGGTTGTCACGCTTGAGCATATCCCACAAGAAGGTATAGATAATCGCATCCATATCGGCACGTTGAGCATTATTTGCCGCGCCACCATGGCCGCCTTCTATGTTTTCGTAGTACCAGACGTTCTTGTGGCCCTGATCCATCATCTTGGCTGCCATTTTGCGCGCATGACCAGGGTGGACACGGTCATCGCGGGTAGAGGTGATGAACAGTACATTCGGATAGGTCACGCCTGCCTTGACGTTCTGGTACGGTGAATATTTGGAGATGTAATCCCATTCCGCAGGCACATCCGGGTTGCCATATTCACCCATCCAGGAAGCACCGGCCAGCAACTGATTGAAGCGGCGCATATCCAGCAAAGGTACCTGGCTGACGACGGCATTAAACAACTCAGGGTGCTGGGTCAGGGCGACACCTGCCAGCAGGCCGCCATTACTGCCACCTCTGGCACCCAGATGTTTGGGGCTGGTGATCTTGCTGGCGATGAGGTCTTTTGCAACGGCTGCAAAATCATCATAGGCACGCTGACGGTTTTCTTTCAGGGCCAGTTGATGCCAGCGCGGGCCGAATTCGCCACCGCCACGGATATTCGCAACCACGTATACGCCACCTTTTTCCAGCCAGCTTTTACCCAGGCCGCCGGAATACAAGGGTGTCATGGAAATCTGGAAACCACCATAGCCATACAACAGGGTAGGATTGTTGCTGTCGTATTTGATATTTTTGTTGCGTATGATGAAGTAAGGAACTTTGGTGCCATCTTTGGATGTCGCAAATTTTTGCACAGTTTCATAGGCCGACGCATCGAAGAAACTGGGGGCAGATTTGAGTAATTCGCGCTTGTCATTACCTGCGTGGGCCAGCATGTACACACTGGGGGTCAGGTAGTCAGAATAACTGAGCAGGTAATCATCGGAATTTTCTGCGTCGATACCCTCGACACCGACCGTACCCAGGGTCGGTAATGTGACCTGGCGTGCAGACCATTTACCGCTATCGAATTTCCATTCCTTCAGGTTACTCTTGACGTTGTCCAGGCTTTGCAGCAGCAGGTAATTACGGGTGATGGTGGCACCGGTATAAGATGTGGTATCGCTGGGTTCAAACAAGACTGTGAATGCGCGATTGCCTTTCATGAAGGCCTCAAAGTCGATGGCCAGCACACTGCCGGATGCATACGTCTTGCCACCCACAGTCCATGCTTCACGTGGTGTGATGACGGCTTGTTTATCAAAAAAATACAGATTACTCTTGGCCGGTATATCCAGCTTGATCAGCTTCTCGCCATCTTTCAGATATTGTTCTGATGTGTAAAAAGTGATCTGGCGACTGACCAGTTCTCTGTGTACACCTTTATGTTCGCTGGAATTGGCTGCTACGGACATGTCATTTTTCTGGCCTTCGAACAAGGTCCTGGCGGTTGATAATTCTGTACCGCGCTTCCATTCCTTGACCACGCGTGCATAGCCGGAATCAGTCAGTGTGCCTGTGCCAAAATCCGTGGCAACAAACAGGGTATCTTTATCGACCCAGTCCAGGTTCATTTTTGCCTCTGGCAGGCTGAAGCCATCTTTGACAAAGGATTTGCTGGCGAGGTCGAATTCACGCGTGACAACCGCATCAGCACCGCCGCGCGACAATTCGATCAGGCAGCGGTCATAGACGGGTTCGCGGCACAGGCTGTTCTTGAAGACCCAGTTTTCGTTTTCTGTTTTGGCCAGGGCATCGACATCCAGCACCACTTCCCATTTCGGGAGGGCTTTTTTGTATTCTTCCAGACTGGTTTTACGCCAGACACCGCGCGGGTGTTCTGCATCCATCCAGAAATTGTAGACGGCGTCCCCCATTTTACGTATGGCCGGAATGCGGTCTTTGGAATCCAGCACGACTTGCAAGTCGGCCCTGAGTTTGTTGAAACCGGCATCGTTGTCGAGCTTGCTGCGCGTCAGCTTGTTCTGATCCTTGACCCAGATCAGGGGTTTTTCACCCAGAACATCTTCCAGCCACTGGAATTTGTCTTCAGCCTGGGCCAGCGCCAGACTGCTTGCACCTGCCATGCATAGCGCAGCGATCAGTTTCATTTGTGGTTTCATTGTTTTCCCTGTTGTTGGCCAGGCAGGAGTATTCGCCTGGATTGACCAGGTACCTCTATCCTGTTTCTTTGTCCTGCCTTGATCAGGCATTTTAATTCGGGATATTCCGATAGTGCGATGTGATTTTTATCACAATGCAAAACTAAGTTTTGCTTTTGATGAAAAAACTGCCGCTCACATCAGCTTGGTGTAATTTTGACTATTTTGTAGTGAGCGACCAGTGCGTCACTATTCGTCACCATTCGTCACTATTCAAGGGATGCTTTGATGTGATTGGCAAACTGCGTCATCTCTGTGCTATTCATGTCTGATACCGCTACGTAATGTACGCCAGCTACGCTCCAATGCATGAGCTGGTACCCTCGGCTTGAGCCTGTGGTTAGCGTAACCGGGGTTTTGCTGGTAGCGGTAGTATCGGTACTATCGGGATAGACATACAGATTCACGATATGCTTGCCATGCTGGTAAGCCATGGCTGCGACCTGCCTGCCCGCCAGATAATCCAGCCTGCCCCCCAGCAAAGGATAGCCTTGCGCTGTCAGGTCCACCACGGGAGGTGAGAAATCGAGCTTGCCTGCATACCAGGGCTTGACTGTATGGTGGTCGGAAGAGACGACATCAAGCAGATGCCCCGGTGCCAGCGAGCGGAAATGACTGGCAAGTACTTCGTCATTAAAAATTTGCGTTGCCGACGGCTGGTTTAAATAGAGCACAAGGGTGACGGCAAATGCCGCCGTGCTTACACCACTTAAACCCAGGTTAATCCAGGCCCAGGACCAGGTACGGAAGCGGGAAGGACGCTGGTGCGCTAAATCAGCCACGATGCGTGCGCGCAGTTTTGCAGGGGCGGTATGGTAGGTGGCATACTGCTTGACACTTGCGCTCAGTTCTTCTGCATGCGTCAGTGCGGTGCGACATGCCTCACAGCTCGCCAGGTGTTCACCCATGCCAAGGGCTGGCCCGGCATCCAGTTCCTGATCGAGATAGGCAGACATCAACTGCCTGGCCTGATTACATTCCATGTCCATCTCCCTGCTGTTCAGTCCTTAAAAATCCCAGTAACAATTTCCTGGCTCTTGCCAGTCTCGACATGACTGTTCCTATAGGGATACCAGCGACATCGGCGATTTCTTTATAGGAAAAATCATCCATCTCTTTCAATACCAGCACTTCCCTGAACACTTGTGGCAGTTTTCCCAGGGCGCGATTGACGATGTCGCGCTGGTCGCGATTTTCCAGTGCCTGCGCAGGGTCTTTGTTGAAGGCATAGGCAGAGTCTTCATTGGCGGCTTCGGCATCGCCATGTATCTCTTCATCAAAGCCAATGTCTGCGCTCATCGCCTTGCCGTCACGCAAACTGGTGTAATAGGTATTGCGGACTATGGTCATGAGCCAGACTCTGGCGTCGCCACCCCGATAACTGTCACGGAAACGGAAAGCCCGCAGATAAGCGTTCTGCACCAGATCTTCCGCATCATGGTCATTGCGCGTCAGCCAGCGCGCCAGATTGTATGCCGAGTCCAGATGCGCCAGGACGAGGGTTTCAAATTCTTTGGCAGCACGGTCTTCTCTCAAAAAAACACCCATTTTATTGATCCTTGCTATGAAGACTCAATATCAGCCAGATTTATTCCCGCTAAAAAATAAAATTCCTACAAAAAAATATCAGATTTTGGGAATAAATCCCTGTTCTTACGAGTATTTGCCTGTGTGAGGATTTTCGCAACAAGCATAAGGCTTATGAGATGAATAGTCGAACATATTTACTAATACTGGCAGTGAGTTTGGCCGGGGCGCTTGCAGCGCACACCGCACACGCGGCAGGTGATGCCAGCGTCGGACAGTTGCTATACCAGGCGAAATGTGCTGCTTGTCATTCGATTCAATACAACGGCGTTGGCCCAGCGCATCTTGGTGTTGTTGGACGCAAAGCTGGTAGCGCTGAAGCTTATACCTATTCGGCCGCGCTTAACAAATCAGACATTGTCTGGAATGAGAAGTTGCTTGACGCATGGCTGCGCAATCCCGAAAAGTTGGTGCCAGGTCAAAAAATGGGTCTGTCCATCCCTTCTGCCCACGAGCGTGCAGACCTGATTGCCTATTTAAAGACCATGAAAGCTGATCACTAATCCTCGTTTATCCCCTCTGGCATTGTTCTTCTTTTTCATCCCGATCAAGACGCACTGCCCTTTTCAGTAAAGGAAATATCATGATAGATCGTAGAAGTTTCTTGAAACTTGGTGCCGTCGGTGGTGGCGCAGTATTCATGTCGGGTTTGCATGCTTCTGTACAGGCAAATACAGAAGCAGATTTTTATTTTGTGCAATTGTCGGACATACACTGGGGCTATACCGGCGATGCCAATCCGGAAGCGAAGAACACCTTGCGCAAGGCGATAGAAAGTGTCAATGCCTTGCCACATCAACCTGACTTCATTATTTTTACCGGCGATTTGACACATACAACAGATGACCCGGTTGAACGCCGCAGGCGCATGGCAGAATTTAAAGAAATCATTGCTGGCTTGAAGGTCAGGAACATCCGTTTCATCCCTGGTGAACACGATGCCTCACTTGATTCTGGTGCTGCCTTCAAAGAATACTTTGGTGCGACCAGCTATTCCTTTGATCATAAGGGCGTGCATTTCATTGCCCTTGATAATGTGTCTGACGCGGGAGCTCGCATAGGCGAAAAACAACTGGCCTGGCTGGAGGCAGATCTGGCCGGACAGGCAAAAGACGCTCCTGTCGTGCTATTTACTCACAGGCCTTTATTTGATCTGGTACCCAAATGGGATTGGGCCACCCGCGACGGTGCGCAGGCAGTCAGCCTGTTAATGCCCTATACCAATATCACCGTGTTTTATGGCCACATTCATCAAGAGCACCATCACATGACTGGCCATATTCCGCATCATGCTGCCAAATCCCTGATATTCCCGCTGCCTGCCCCTGGTTCACAAGACAAGCGCACTCCTTTGCCATGGAAACCGGAAGCACCTTTCCAAGGGTTGGGGTTCAGGGAAGTTGACGTAGAAGGCAAGGTCGCCAGTGTGACTGAATTTCCGGTGATAAAGGCATGACGATGAATACATCAAGACGTTTTTTTTGTACGGGTATGTCGCTAACGGTTATCGGTGCGATTACCAGCATGACCCTGAGTCAAATAGCCCAGGCACAGGGAAATGTCAAAAAACGCGTTATTCCAGTCAAGGTACAAAAATTTTCTTTCGTACCCAATCGCATTGAAGCCACACCGGGGGAAATTATTGTGCTGGCATTGAGTGCGCTGGACTTTCCGCACGGTTTCAACATGCCTGATTTTAATCTTCGCATGGACCTGATGCCAGGCAAAATCATCAACGTTGAACTGAAGCCAGACAAGCCTGGCGAGTATGACTTCTTATGCGATAATTTTTGTGGCGAAGGGCACGAAGGTATGAGCGGGAAGCTCATCGTAAAATTCCAGGACTAACGTAAAGTTAGTCTTGTTTTTTTGCGATACTGTAGCTCGTCATCGGCCAAAAAAACGATGTTCCAAATTTGAACGCCTGCATCTGGCCGGGTGTCGGGCGGGTTTGATTTTGCGCAGTCATTAACAATTGCCTCTTTGCAGACTGAGTATGAAGTTTACGCCATCAGCGACATTCTGTACGTTGATGGTGCCGCCCATTTTTGCCATATAGGTTTTGGCGACAAACAGGCCCTGGCCGCGGTTGCCGTTGGCGCCTGAATCCTGCTGGTCTGATACGCCGTATTCAAAAATCTTGTCGATCAAATCGTCGGCGATGTGTGGGCCGTTATTGTGTATGGTGATAGTGGCAGCGGTTTCACTGATTTGCAGTTTGATGCTGATCGTTGTGTCGGTCTGGCGATAACGTTCTGCATTGCGCAAGACATGGGTGACGACATCTTCAAGTGAATACTCGTCTGCCTTGACCATGATGGCATCATCAGTACCCTGGTAGGCCACATTGGGTATGCCTACCAGTGGCGCATTGCTGGCGACATTTTTCAGGAAGAGCGTGATGTCGATTTCACTGACCTGCAAGACGGTGGATTGAAATGCTTCGCTGGGTGAAGCACTGCCATACAGTATGCGTATGGCTTGCTGCATGCGGCTGATGTAGCGGTTGCTTTGGTCATCCGGGCTGCCATGCAAAACCATCAGAGACTGTAAAGGCGACATGATTTCATGGCCAACAGCATGCCACATTTCTTTTTCCTGTTCCGTGCGTATGGTTTCGCGTTCTACATCTTCCTTCACCCGCCGCAGCAAATCGTGCAGGCAACTGGCGAGTACCCCCAGTTCATCCGGGCTACGCAAATCGCTGATATCGAATTGTTCCAGCTCGCCCGCACCCTTCATGGTTTTCGACAGTGATACTGCGCGTTTGGTGAGCAAGGTAATGCGTCGTATGATACTGATTTCGATCAATAGCCAGGCCAGCGTCAGCGCCAGCAACATGGCACCGACAAACCAGGATACGCGGCTGGCGACCACGCTCAGGCTTTTGCTGACGCTGCGTACGTCGCCCTTCAGCAAGACTTCATAATTCGCTAGCGGGGTATTGATGGTTTCGCGGCTTTCCAGCGGGATATCGTATTCATCTACCGGCAGGCGACGTATCAGGCGGGTGATGATGTTCCATGATTCATCGCTTTGTTCAACCGCACCGGTCAGGTTCACCAGGTCATCCTTACTGTCCTGCACATCGCGCTTGCGTATGCGCAGGGTTTCGCCAGGCAACAGATTGCCTTGCAAATCCCTGAGTGAAAACGGCGTGGCCGTTGGCGCATTCTTGCTGTCGAGCAGGGCGGTGTCAGAGTCGGGTGGCAGTACCGCCAGGCTGACTTCCATCTTGTCCAGGTCTTGCGGTGGCCAGACCGGGCGTTTCTTTTCAAACAGGGCTTCTTGCAAGACGGGTATGGGCAGGCGCAATGAGAAGAAAGTATTCTTTTGGCAGTTGGCGTCCTTGTCGTCCTGATCAGCCTGGTTGCAGATTGCCTGTTGCCAGGCCCAGCCACGAAAATCTCTGACGGGGCGCGCATTTGGTTTATTTGCTTCGCTTTCATTGAAACCTGTCCAGCGCCCACGCACGCCCTGGTTTTGCCGGGCTGGCGCGACTTCTTCCTCGAAAGGTGCGATCCAGCGATAGGTTTGGCCACGCAGGCTGACGCTGACTTTTAGCCTGTGTGCCTGTGACAGGCTGTCATTGCCACGCTTGTGCGAGACCAGTTGTGTGCTATTGAAATTGCCTGCCACATAGATGAAGCCACCGGCCCAGGGGTTATTGCCTATGCCGCTGCAAAGCGCCCCGTTATTGCCATATTGCACCAGGCAACCCGACATGGCGATGGCTTGCTGTACCTTGTTCTGGTCATCAAAATCAATCGCGGAATACGGCAGCAACAAGGGCCGTAAAGAGGCCGGCTGCTTGTCTGCCGGTGGATTGAGTAAAGCCAGTTGCCCGGCAGGATGACGCAGGGTGGCCGAAATCTGCAAACGGGTTTTATTGAAATTGCTTTGGTAATTATTGTAGCTGAGCTGTTTTTCCTGCTGTAGTACCGATAGTGCCAAGCCCACAGTTGCCAGCGCCAGCAACAGGAAGACGCCACGAAATAAAATCCGCAGCCGGTAAGTCGCCAGCAAGAACTTGCTCATCTCAGTTTCTGCCTGCGTCGTCATCTACCCATCTGAAACCACGCATGGGAACGTTTTCTATGCATTCAAAATCCGCATCAATTTCGCGGAAGGCATCGCGTATGGTAGAGACATGCTTGCGGATATTGTCGCGGTTGCGCCCGCTCTTGACGACTTCATACAAGTCTTCATACGATACCACCTGGCCACGGCGGGCAAACAGGGCCGCCAGTATGCGCTGGGCTGTCAGCGGCAGGTTGATGCGCTGGCCGCGCCAGATGGGGGTGCGCTGCCGCAAGGGATCCATGCTGAGCTGGTCGGCGACCGGTGTTTTTGCGGCTTCCTTGTAGGCTGCATTCTGGTTGCCATGCTGCTTGCGTTCTTTTACCGAGCGCAAGATTTCCAGGAAGGTTTCTATGAAGTCGGCTTCTTCAAAAGTGGCCTTTTGCAGGTAATCCCAGGCGTCCAGCGCTTTCATGATGCTGCGGTAAATAGTCGCCGGCATGGCCGATACCACCAGCACGGGCGTCGCATGCTGCTTGTTGATGGCATTGATGATGGCAACGCCGGCATGGCGCTCGCGGCCCAGTTCTATGTCCAGCACCACCAGATCATAATTCTCGCGCGCAATCGCCGCTTCGGCATCGTCGCGGCTGAACCACTGGTCTATGTGGATGCCGGGCTTTGCCGCTTCTATCCAGCTTTTTAACTGATTGCTGGTGGGCAGATCGTCTTCGATGACAGCTACTTTTACCACGTTACACTCCGGCATTTAATACGATATCAGCAGTATCCACGGTTTTTCGGCAAAAGTCATAAAGCGGCTGTGAGTTTTTCTTCACACGCGGCAAGGCTTACTCCCGGATGGGAAAAAATAGCTTGCAACAGTGATATTTCTGCCCCTGCCACAGCATTGTATGCTCCGTGAAGGGCAGCGCATGATGCGTATCAGGGAAGCAGGGCAAACGCCACTGCAAGGAACCCTGGAAAAACACCATCATTGGAGAGTTATCATGTCTGACCGTATCAAATCCCTGGTACAAGCCGTACGATCCACCCTGTCTTCCGTCTTCAGCAAAAGCGCTTCGGGACTCAAAGCCGGGGCCAGGGTTACTGCGGGGTCTGGCGTTTTTAGCAAAAGCACTTTCAACCGGCTGGTGGTGTTGAGCCTGGTGGGTGGTGCCGTGTATGCCATTAGTACCCACCCGCCGATGCAGCGTATCCCGCGTGGTGAAGTCGGTGTGCGCATCAATCAACTGACCGGCAGTGCCGAACAGGTACGTGACGGTGCCGTCATCGTTGTGCCTGGCCTGCATGAACTGCGTTTGTTCAATCTGCAAGATCAATTGTACCGCCCTACACGCAGCAGCCGTGCTGATGGCGAAGCACCTTTCCAGTCAGTAGAAGGTTTGTCACTGGGGGTGGACCTGAGCATACGGTATGCGTTTGACCCCGCCAAACTGGCGACCATGTCCAAGAACCTGCCGGAAAACATCAATGCAGAAATCGTCGAGCCGGCAGTGCAGGGCGTGATTTACAAGGCATTTACCCGCTATACGGTAAGGGAAATCTTTTCCAGCAAACGGGCAGAAATCCAGCAAATGATAGAAGCCGAATTGAAACCCAAACTGGCCGCTGACGGCATCCTTTTACGTAGCGTCATGATGGGCAAGGTGGACTTGCCGGCCGACTATAAGCGTGGCATGGAAAAACTGCTGGCGGAAGAACTGGAAAGCGAAAAAATGCGTTATACCCTGGAATTGAAAGACAAGCAGGTCAAGCAAACCGCGCTGGAGGCAGATGCCGACAAGATCAGGCGCGAGAAAGCCGCCGAAGCTGCCGGTAATGAGCAAATCATTGCTGCCAAGGCGCAGGAAGAAGCCATGAAGCATGTCCTGCCCTTCAAACAGAAGCAGATAGAGCAGCGCCAGTTTGAAGCCGAGGCAGAAAAAGTTTCGCGCATCAAGACCTCGGAAGGTACGGCCCAGGCCCGCATCATCGAAGCCCAGGGTGAAGCAGATTCTCGTCGCAAGCTGGCTGATGCAGAAGCCTACCGGCAAGACCTGGTCGGCAAGGTCGCCAGTTCACAACTGGAACGTGACGGTGCCTTGCTGACCAAGCACCCCTTGCTGATACAAAAAACCATGGCTGACAAATTGTCGGACAAGATATCGGTCATCATCGCCCCGCCACCGGCTGATGGCGGCTTCATTGGTTCGGCCTTGCTGGGTGCTGGCAAGAATGGTCGTGCCACGCAGCAAAAAGTAGCGGCTGAAGCCGAAGCAATCAATGACAACAAGGAAAGCCAATAATCATGTTTGCCACTTTAGCTGCTGTCGCCGTACTCGCCGTCGTTACCCAGGACCAGGCACAATTGCGCGCCGCCCCTAAGGATGGCGCGCAACAACAGGCCATCCTGTGGCAGGGCGACAGCCTGGAAATTCGCGGTGAGAAGCTCGACTACCTGCAAGTGTATGACCACAGACGCGAACGCGCCGGTTATATCAAGGCATCGCAGGTGCGCCTGGTATCCATGCAGCCGGATGATGCACCCGATGCCTTTGCCGTTATTCGCTTTCTGCGTGATACCCCGGGGGCAGAAGCTCTGGGTATCAGCTATACCGCTGCTTACCTGAAGGCGGCACCAGCGAATGCTATCGGTGCTGAAGCCTTTGATGCACTTGGCACCATGGCAGAACGCCTGGCCAGGCGCGCTTCCAGCAAACAGCCCAAGCAAAATGAAGCGACCATCGCAGCGCACCTGGAAGTGGTCGCCAATTACGGTATCAGCATCAAGGGTTACGAGCGTGAAGGCCGCATGCAGCTTTGCTATGACGGTGAAGCCTTTCGTCGCGTGCTGGCCATGAATGCCACGCCTGATCAAAAAGCCCGCGCCGCCCTGGCGTTGACACGCCAGGATTGCATAGACCCGACCATGCGCCCGACTGAACGTTTTGCCCTCGACCAGTGGCGTGCCGATGTGCTGGACCGCGTCAACACCACCAGCCTGCCCGAGTATCTGAAAAATCGTGTGCGCATGCGCAAGGCCAGCGTCTGGTCCAGCATCGCCTTCCAGCGTGCACGCAAAGGCGAAAAGGTGGAAGAAGCCGCTAACCGTGCATTGACCGAACTGGCCGCCGTCAACAAGGAGGAATTTGCCGATGAAGATGTGTATGCCTATGCAGAAGCCGGTGTGCGGGTAGGCACAACACGCTGGGCCGCAGAGCCCGCAGTCATCCCAAGGCCTGGCCTGAACATCATCACCGCTGCTGGCCAGCCAGGCGAAACCTGCGTCATGCTGACGGATGCCAAACATGATGTTAAAAGCCCGTTGGCAAAGCGTTGTACCTATAGCGTGGTGTGGGCGGCATCAGCGCGTGCCAATGCGCACAGCACAGCATTGACGCTGGCGGTACAACCGATGGAAAACTGGCGTGAACTCTGGCTGTTCCACCAGACCAGCCAGGGCTGGATCATCGATATCCTGCCACCGGCCAACAGTGATCCTGACCTGGGTTATGCCGAATTTGCCGGTTGGGTACCCGGCACCAACAAGATGCTGGTGGCACGTGAAGCCAAGGTCGAAGGCAGATTCAAGAAAAGTTTTGAAGTCGTCAGCATGGATAGCCTGCAAGTCGAAAACGGTGCCGACAAGCCGGGGTCTTTGAGTGTGTTCTACAAGTGGCAAGACCCGGCGTGGAAGAGACAGACGATCAGTCTGAGGTGAAAGGAGTCCACTGAGTTCAGGGGCAGTGAACAAGTCAAAGTCAGCCACGTCCTGTTCACACTCAGCAATACAAGCAAAACAAGCGTTTCCAGCACATTTATATCATTACCAGGAGTTTTCCATGAATTTCAAATCTGCGTCCATCGTTCTGTTATTTATCAATAGCATCGCTTTTGCCCAGGAGGTGACGCCCAAGATGCAATTGCCTGACTGGGCAAGCAAGCAGCTTGATGGCTTGTCTCAGCAAGAGTCACTCGAGGTGAACAGCCGTATCAATCCCTTTGTCTGGCGTGGCAATTTTTTGGGTACTGGCAAAGGAGATCTGGCGGTATTGGTCAAGGACAGCAAGAGCAAAAAAGAGGGTATCGTCTTTTTGTCTCATGGCAAAACCAAGCCAGTTATCGTCGGCGCAGGGCATGCAATTGGTAATGTTGGCAAGGGCGGTGATGATTTTTCCTGGCTGGAACTTTGGTATGTCGAAGATAAGGGATCGCGGCCGCATAGCTATCACGACAAGTCTGCCAGACTGCAGAACGATGGCATCGTGGTAGCGAAAGAAGGCTCCGCCAGCGCCTTGATTTATTTGAAGGCCGGCAAGGCGATTTGGCAGCAGCAAGGGGACTGATTTTTAAACACACATGGTGGGACTGGATTTTAAAAAGAATGCCCGGGCATCAGATCAATGTCCAGAGTATGAATGAAAGCTTTTATAGCGAATGAAATAATTCGTAACTACTTGGGATGAAGAATATGAGTACGCATTCCTAATTGTTGGCTGTCTTCAATGGTGCCGCCACATTCTGCCTTATCCAGTTTTGCATGTCTTGCCAGATACGCTGCACTTCAGTGTCTGGTGGCATCTGGGTGGCGTTGGGTAATTCTATAGTGACCACGGGGATATCTTTGTGCAGGCCGCTGTAATTGCCCAGTGAGCCTGGATAGACGCCGACGCGGTTGTAGATGAGGCGGCCAAAGCGATTCGGCGGTGTTGTGGGGCCGTCAAAGTCGAGTACACCAAAAGGTGCATGCACCGAAATGATGACATCGGGCTTGTATTTTTCTATGGTTTCATAGACCCAGCGGCTTTCGGGTTCGGAAATCGGTGCCTTGCCCGGGTAACGGCGCGGGTCGCTACGGGTGACGCGAGCCCAGTAACTGGGCGCTTCTTTTTGCCAGTTGGGGGTAGGGAAGTTGCGGTTCAGGTCTATGCCGCGGGCATTCACACGGCGTGGCTTGGGAGCCAGCAAGCCGTCGGGATTGACCACTGGGGCAATTTTCCAGTTGAATTCCAGCGGGTTTTTTTGCATGGTCTCTATCCATTTAAAGACAATGGAAGAAGCCGTCTGTTCATCACCATGTATGCCACCCAGCAACAGCACGCGTATGGCTTGCGGATGTTTGGCATCGGCTTTGATATCCCGGAACAATACCGGAAAACCATTGAGTGAATGCGCGCCTGTCGGGCTGAGCTTACTGTTCTTGCAGTCGTTCAGGCTGACTTTGGGCAGGCGTGCCACCAGTGGAGTGCACCAGTCGGTGACAGCTTTGGGTTTGGCAGGGGATGGGGCAGACAGGCTGTTTGCAGATGGCATGGACAACAGGCCAGCCATCGCAAACAAAGCACCGAGTTTTTTGCAGCGAAATGCAGTGAACTTACTTCTGAAAAAACTTACCGGCATTCTTGCTTCTACTCCCAGTGCTGCAAATGACGCATTACGACAATATGGACGATAAATTACAAACCTGCAGCAGCGCGCAAAATCGCTGACTTGTCGGTACGTTCCCAGGTGAATTCCGGTTCTTCACGACCAAAGTGGCCATAGGCTGCAGTCTTGGAATAGATAGGACGTAGCAAGTCCAGCATCTGGATGATACCTTTTGGACGCAAGTCAAAATGTTCATTCACCAGCGCGGCGATCTGGTCATCAGGGATAATGCCTGTGCCTTCAGTGTAGACCGTGACGTTCATCGGGCGTGCCACGCCAATCGCGTACGCAACCTGAATCTGGCATTGACGGGCCAGGCCGGCCGCCACGATGTTCTTGGCAACATAGCGTGCCGCATACGCTGCAGAACGGTCAACCTTGGTCGGATCTTTACCTGAGAAAGCACCGCCACCATGCGGGCAGGCACCGCCGTAGGTATCGACAATGATTTTACGGCCGGTCAGACCACAGTCGCCTTGCGGGCCGCCGATTACAAAACGGCCAGTCGGGTTGATGAGGAACTTGGTATCTTTCAGCCATTCTTTCGGCAACACCGGTTTGATGATTTCTTCGATCACGGCATCGATGAAAGACTGCTTCATCTTGGTTGCTGTTTCGCTTTGATCGGGACTATGCTGGGTGGACAGCACGACCGTGTCTATGCTGTGTGGCTTGCCATCAACATAGCGCATGGTGACCTGGCTTTTTGCATCCGGACGCAGGAAAGGCAGGCGCCCATCCTTGCGCAGTTGTGCCTGGCGCTCTACCAGCCTGTGGGCATAGTAAATCGGCGCTGGCATCAGTTCCGGCGTTTCATCGCAGGCGTAGCCAAACATCAGACCCTGGTCACCGGCACCGGTGTTCAGATGGTCGTCAGATGCCTGGTCAACACCCTGGGCGATGTCGTTGGATTGTTTGTCATAGGCAACCAGGACTGCGCAGCCCTTGTAATCGATACCGTATTCGGTATTGTCATAACCTATGCGCTTGATGGTGTCACGTGCCACCTGGATGTAATCGACATGGGCATTGGTGGTGATTTCACCGGCCAGCACGACCAGACCAGTGTTGGTCAGGGTTTCGGCGGCAACGCGGGAACGGGGGTCTTGCTCAAAAATTGCATCCAGGATTGCGTCGGAAATCTGATCAGCGACTTTGTCCGGGTGTCCCTCGGAAACTGATTCAGAAGTAAAAAGAAAATCATTTGCCATCGCAGGCTCCTATAAAAATTGACCGTAAAGATTTTGCCGCAGTCGGAAAGAGATCCTGCGACGCTTTAGCGAATTTTATTAACCGCCTCGCAAGTTGTCTGTTAACTCGGCGGTGGCTTGCTTCTTATGCGCTGTCCTACGCGCTGTCCTGCGGTTAAGCAGGTCAAAGCTAGCCAATGTGTGATATTTTACGCTCGTTCTGCTTTATCTGTCGAATATCCCCTATTTTTTCAACTGTTACTTAACTGTTATTTGAGCGGCGTCATGCTTGTCACATTGTTTCGTCTTCTTTCCATTTTTCCCTTGTCGGTCTTGCATTTTGCCGGGGCTGTACTGGGCTGGGCGGTATATTTGTTATCAGGATCATATCGTCGTCGCCTGAAAGAAAATATCGCCAGGGCCGGTTTTACCGGGCATTTGCATGAGGCCATACGCGAGGCTGGCAAGAATATCCTGGAACTGCCCTTTATCTGGTGCGCCAAGCCGGACAGAGTGTTAAAGACTGCCAGCATAGAGAACTGGGAACTGGTACAGACTGCTCTGGACGGTAAAAAAGGGGTGATTTTTCTGACGCCGCATCTTGGCTGTTTTGAGATTGTTGCCCAAAGCATTGCCGTGCGTACTCGCCTGACGGTCTTATATCGGCCTCCGCGCCAGGCTGCACTCAAGCCGCTGATCGAGGGTGCACGGGCACGTGATAATTTGTTGCTGGCACCGGCCAACCTGTCCGGCGTGCGCATCATGGCCAAGGCCCTTAAGAAGGGCGAGGCCATAGGCTTGCTGCCCGATCAGGTACCGCAAGAAGGTGAAGGTGTCTGGGCCAAGTTTTTTGAAAAACGCGCCTATACCATGACCCTGTCTGCCAAGCTGCACGGCATGACGGGCTCGCCCATCATTTTGACTTATGCAGAAAGGCTGCCATTCGGACGTGGCTACGTGATCCGTTTTGTGCCATTTGAAGAAGAACTCGGTACAGACCCGGTAGACCAGGCAAGCGCGATCAACCGTGCCATGGAAAAACTGATTGCCCGTTCGCCAGCCCAGTATTTCTGGAGTTATAACCGCTATAAAAAACCAGACGGTGTGGATGGCCCGGAATCGCGCTTCGGGCAGGGGCAGGCATGAGAGCTGTGCTGGTCTTGATGTGGCTATTGCACTGGTTGCCTTTGCCGGTATTAGGTCGTCTGGGTGAGGCCGTAGGCAGCATGCTGTTTGTCGTGATACGCAAACGCCGCCACATCACCCTGAAAAACCTGTCCCTTTGCTTGCCGCATCTCAGTGAAGCTGAAAGAGTGGCGATGGCCAGACGGCATTTCCAGGTCTATGCGCGCAGCGTGCTGGAGCGCGGCATACTCTGGTGGGCATCAGAAGCACGCCTGAAGCGATTGATACGGATCGACCCCGCCGTACCCATGGCGGCGATAACGGCTGGCCCGACCATACTGATGTGCCCGCATTTTGTCAGCCTGGATGTGGCAGGCGTGGCGGTGATGCTGGAATCCTCCCTGTGTTCCATCTATACCCGCCAACGCAGCAAGGTATTTGATGCCGCCCTGCGCAAGGGCCGCTCGCGTTTTCGTCCGGTGAAACTGTTTTCGCGTGCCGAAGGGGTCAAGCCCATCATTCGTGCCATGCGCGAAGGCCTGCCTTTCTTCATGTTGCCGGACATGGATTTTGGTGCCAAGGATGCCGAATTCGTGTCTTTCTTTGGCGTGCCTGCTGCGACACTGACGGCGGTGCCAAGGATAGCCGCGACCACTGGTGCCAAGGTCATTCCCGTTATCGCCACCATATTGCCGGATTACCAGGGCTGGAAAGTGACTTTCCATGCGCCATGGCAAAACTATCCGGGCGACGATATGGTGGCGGCCACACGTTATATGAACGCCTTCATTGAGCAAGAGATATTGAAAGCGCCCGCTGAATATTTCTGGGCACACAAGCGCTTTAAAACCAGGCCTGCCGGCGAACCTGGTTTTTATTGATGAAGACTTGTGACGGCCTGCGCCGTCACTTCAAATTCCTGCTGTAAGCAATCCAGAAACGCCAGGCGGCGCTTGTCCTCGCCAAATTCCACCTCCATCTTCCGGCATATTGGCCGATATGAGAGACACGGTTGACGAAGTCTGGATGCGCGCCTACAATTGTGGCACAGGTGCTAAGGGGCGCCTGCCCGCACAAGAGGCTCTCACCCTCAGAGACTGTTACAAAATTAACCTGGCGTTGTTGCATCGCCTTGCCGTACTGAAGTACTGTCTGCGGCGATGGCGCCTAGCCATCTTAATTTTGTAACAGCCTCTAGATATGCACATCCAGATTAATGTGATAATTGCCATGTTTCGTTTGACGTCAGCGGGTCGTCGATAAGCGAACTGGAGTTCATCATGTTATCGTCGTACTACTCATCCTTGTTCATCGCGCAACAGCTCACCTTTAGTGGAGCTGCAGCATGAACGCACTTACTACTGAAATCAAAACCCGCGCCCGGTTATTGCAAAAACTGCTGGAGACGCGCAATACCGCAGCCAGCAAACGCGCCCTGATCTTAAGCCGGCAGCGCAACTGGGAAATTCCCGACAACTGGCAACTCAAGCACTGCATGAACCTGGCCGCGGCCGATGCCGGTTTCCAGAACTGGGAACATGCGCGTGTCATCCTTGGTGGCCAGGCACAGGCTGGTGAAGATATGGGTGACTTTTGGCATGGTGCTGAAGTCACCTCGTTCTTTAATCACTGGTATGCCAGCTATGCCGAAGCACAGGAGCAATTACGTGCCACTGAGGCGGCTTATTTGCTGCCTTACCGGCGTCAGTATCTGGTCGTTACCAGCGATTATTTGCAGGCGATGGGTGTCAGCGCTGCACCAGAATTTTGGGATGCTATTGGGCGTGATCTGGTTTTGGGATATGGCAGCGTGAGCTGGCTGAGCCTGGCACAGCAACGTCTGCAAGCCAGCCGGACCGAGCGTTTCAAGGCCAACTGGGATGCGTCCCAAATCATGCTGGACTTGCAGTCAACCGAAGTTGAGGTTGAGCGGGTAATGAAGTCGTTCATCAAGAATGGCCGTCTGGTGAGTATTCCTGAGCAACGCAAAAAACGTCTGGTGATCTTGCGCTGGCTGGTGGAGCAATTGCAGTTTGAACGACGCTATGTGGAGGCTGACATCAATACGTTTTTGCTGCAGTTTCATTCGGATTTTGCGACCTTGCGGCGGGAGTTTATTATGAATGGGTTGATGGAGAGGGCGGAGGGGGAGTATTGGAGGGTGTGATTGGCATGCTTGTATTTTCATGCAAATGAAATGCGCAGTTTTGATATACCTACCTAGCTATTAAACCTTCAATTTGACGTTAATTGAGTTAACGTCATTCCTGCGTAGGCAGGAATCCAGCGGCGTTCGTTGCATACTTGTGTTGTGTGTAAAGCGATTGCTCTCCGTAGACACAAGCCGGGTCTCGGCCCGGCGGCCGAGATACTTTCTTTTGCTTCGGTGTGTGTCAAGGTAGTTGTCGCCTCAATTTAAATTAAGCAGCCTTCATGTACGCCTTTTCTTCTACACGAGCCTTCTCTGGATTGAGATAGACGCTGTCCCCCAGTGACCAGTTCCGTGTTTC
>NZ_JBMPOX010000025.1:0-89840 GCF_049340445.1 Undibacterium sp. Ji50W
CTCGTTTCATCTTACTCTGCCTTTCGCTCTCCAACGGGTTAGATTTCTGATGACGCGACATCTATCCTGACATGGAGGGGAAGCAAAGAAAGTATTTCGGCCGCCGGGCCGAGACCCGGCTTGGTTCCACGAAGGGCAATCACTTTACACACGACACAGGCATACAACGAACGCCTCTGGACTCCAGCCTGCGCTGGAGCGACGTAAGCATGATTACTGCTTATCGACCGAAACCCATCCCCATCCCAACCTTCCCCTTGAAAGGGAAGGAGTAAAACCATGCTTAAGCAACCTGTTTCAACTCCGTCAGCGCACCAATCACCACCCCAGCCAAGCGCAGCGCTAAACGCTATGCCAACAAATCCCGCATATCATCCGCATGTTCTTCTTCCTTCGCCATAATCCCCACCAGCATATGCCGCGTGGTCGGATCACTTTCGCCTATCTTTTCCAGCATCTGTCGATACGATTCGATAGCGACCCTTTCTGCGATCAGATTGGCGGTCAGCATGCCCCTGATGTCGTCGGCGTCGTTATATTCAGCGTGGCTGCGCGCCATCAAGGTGGCCGGGTTGAAATCAGGTTTGCCGTTCAATTGCACGATACGCTCTGCCAGCAAATCGGCATGCGCCTGTTCTTCTGCCGCATGCTGTAAAAATTCAGCCTTGATGGGGCTGTTATGTATGCCGGACGCGGTGTAGTAGTGACGCTTGTAACGCAGTATGCAGACCAGTTCGGTTGCCAGGGCACCATTCAGCATGGCGATGACTTCTTCGCGGCTACCCTGGTAACCAGCGGTGACGGCACCTTCGTCCATATTTTTGGCTGCTTCGCGAATGGCGGCTATATCCAGACCGTTGTGCTGGGCCTGTGCCTTGTTGACTTCATGCATGATGTTCTTCCTGTGATCGGTTCAAAAGCAAGTGACGGCAGATCGGGTATCAGGAACAGGCCTGCACACTGCCCCTGAGAACCATCGGACTATTTGCTGGCCACGCTGTGAACATAGCTTGGTAAAGATTTTTGCGGGCTGGACCGTATCATCATGGCGACTTTGCGGGTGTCGGCCAGCACTTCATTGACGGCTACTTCCAGCGTGTACACTTGTTCTTCGGCATTGCGCAGGGGTTCTGGTGTCTTGAACAAATGCCTGCTACGTTTTGCTAAAGCCTTTTCATATACTTCAAAGGCGAAATGCATTTCGGTATAGTCCATGATGATTCACTCCATAACTTGTTGTTGCGGGTTGTTGCTGGCTGTTGATGTTGCGGCCATTACAGTCAGTCGTTCTGGCCGCAGCTTCACTCTGCCTTGCTGTACCTCTGTGCTAGCTGATGCGGTTTCAAGTTGGCTTTCACCAGGCCTGAATCACATCCCTGTTCAGTTTTTTGGGTTGTAATACCCATGCACTTCATTGACCCAGGTCTGGTCAGCCATGTCTGGCCAACGGTCACTGTCAAAGCCAGGTGCTCTTTCGAAATGTTCTTTGTCGATATTCAGCACGAAGCGTTTGTTGACAGTGTCCAGGGTAAGTGCAGACCAAGGCACGGCAAACAGTTTTTCACCGATGGTGAGCAAACCACCATGCGCTACCACGGCATACGCTACACGACCAGTGCGCATGTCCAGCATGATTTCCTTGATGTCACCCAGATGTTCATCTGCATGATTGACGACATTGTCGCCAGTCAAGGTTTGTGCGCCCATCAGTTCCGGACCCGGACCCTTGTCAGGGGTGGCACCACTGCTGCCATTGCTGCCGTAACCATCCAAATTTTCGTTAATCATTTTAAATCCTTCACGTTGAGTCGAGACTTGAGTATGTCTGGTACTTCCTCATGTTTCGGTTCGATAACACACATAAAAATTTATTTTTTCATCACCCTGAAATTGAAGCGATACATGCTTTCGCCAACTGACGCCGACATGGATTTTTGTCTTTTGAATTTTTTTGCCCCCATATTGATCCACGGAAATAAATGCACATCCAAGCTCAGTTAATCATTTTTTTGGTGGTTATTTTAATAATTAATTTATAATCGAAACGATGTCGCCGGGCCCACTGCGAGATTGAACCGCGCATTGAACCTTGACTTCACTGCCAGCACGGCCCGCCTGCCTGACAGGGCAGGCAGGTGCGCTACTTTTCTCTGTTTTTTTGCAAAGGAATACGATATGCATGTGTATCAGAAAAGTGATAAATGGATAGAAGGGGAATACCCAGCCATCCTGGCGATAGGTGATTCATGGTTCTGGTATCCGGGCAATAATATTCTGCAAGCCCTGATACGCAACAAGTCCTTGCGCACGGATTATTCGAATATCCAGGCAGTGGGCAATAATGGCGCGCTGTTGCAGGAATATGTAGGTGCCGGCAAGTATGCAGCAGCGGTCGAGCGCAACCTGACACCGGATGCCAGAAAATACTATAACGTCTTCATGATCAGCGGTGCCGGCAATGATGCCGTCGATTACAAGCTGGCCCTGAAGGCAGACTGCAGCGGCATAACGGACCCTAAAACCTGTCTGGACCCCGTTGGTATCGACGATTTTTTGCGCAAGGTCTCCACTGCCATGGGCGGGCTGGTGCATGAAATACGCTGGGCATACAAAGATGCCGCCAAGCAGGTGCGCCCTATCTTTATTCACGGCTATGACTATCCAACCCCTGATGGGCGCGGCTTTGACATCCTCGACATTCCCATCGTCGGCCCCTGGTTAAAGCCCGCCCTCGATGCGGCCAAGGTAAAAAATGACGCGGCCTTTCGCCTGGCAGTCGTGCATGAACTGATAGCTCGCCTGAACGCAGTCTTCAAAACCTTTGATGACTGGCCCAATAACGTGGTCTACATCGATTCGCTTGGCACGCTCAGCAGTGGTGCTGACTATAGGAAAGACTGGGCGAATGAACTGCATCCCACCTCATCCGGCTTTGACAAAATTGTGGCGCAGCGCTGGATGCCGATTTTGAAGCAATGGGGGATAGCGAAGTAGGGGGCGGTGTTGCGGGTAAAAAGGGAAGGCGTGGTGCACTGTCTTTACGCAGTCTTCGCAGCATCTTGTGTCTGGATAATGCTGATCAAGCCGTGATGGTTGAGGTTGTGATTGTTAAACATGTTCTCTTGCCAGCGCCATCCTGTCATGCGCGGCATTGCACTCCGCCTGTCACCCCGGATTTTGCCCCGGATTTTCATCAGTTTATTTAACCGATGTTAACACATTGCTTTATTGCGCTCCTGTACTATTATTTCGAAGGCATCTTGCTTTCTGATGGCTGGGCGTCGTTCTAGTGCCAGCCCACAGTTTCTTGCCGGATAGCCTGCACAAAGCAGAGCGCTGAATTCTCACCATGACAGAATGCCGCCACGCGCGGCATCGGCAGATCGCTTCATAGTTAGATAGGACTTATGCAAAATTGTCCCAGCAAGGCTAACGCTTTTAGGAAACCTCCCTTACAGGGGAGGTTCGTTAGGTCGGCAGACAATATATTGTCTGAAACCCCGACTACACCGTAGCGAGGAAGACAGTACGAATAGTACAAGGTCTTAGTAAATGCAGGAGCTGCAACGCAGCTGGGGCAGTTTTGCATAAGTCCTCTTAGATTATCTTTACTTCAAACGTACCTGTAGTGGAGGCATATTATATGAACAAATTAAAAATCGGCTTTCGTCTTAATCTGGCGTTTGGCACCATGCTGGTGATGCTGATGGTGATCGCTTTTATCGGCTGGTCTTCATTGTCTGCCACCAAGACGCGCATGGATATTGTCGTCAACGAAAACAATGTCAAGATGGCGTTGTCGAATCGCATATTGTCAGATGTGAGTCTGGTTGCCCGCTCGGTGCGCAGTTACATCATCTACAAAGACAAGGATTTGCAGGCGACCATGCGCGGGCGTATCAACGATGCTTCCAAGAACCTGAACGCCGATGTAGAACGCCTTGGTGGCCTGGTACATAGCGAAAAAGCCAAACAACTTCATGCAGAGTTGAAAACCAAGGTGCCGGATATCTTGCGCCTGTTGAATAACGTGATGGAACTGGTCAACGCCGACAAGCTGGATGAAGCAACGGCTTTTTTACAAAATTCGGTACAAAAACAGCAGGATGGCACATTTGCCGCGCTGAACGAGATGATTCAATTGCTGGAAAAACAGAACCAGGAATTGGTTGGACAAATGCATGCCGAATACAATTTTGCAGTCAACTTCCTGCTGGCGTCCACCCTGCTTGCCTGTATGGCAGCAGCGGCGCTGGCATGGTCGATCACGCGCTCGATTACCCGCCCCATCAATGAAGCAGTCAGCATCGCCGAGACCGTTGCTGCCGGTGATTTGACGCGTCATATTGAAGTGCAGGGCAAGGATGAAGTCAGTCAATTGCTGGAGGCACTCAAGGCCATGACGGCCAGCCTGGCTACCATCGTCAGCGAAGTGCGTGTCGGCACCGACACCATCAGCACGGCATCGCAACAGATTGCTGCGGGCAACCAGGATTTGTCATCGCGTACCGAAGAACAGGCTAGCTCGCTGGAAGAAACCGCATCGTCGATGGAAGAACTGACCTCCACCGTCAAGCAAAATGCAGACAATGCACGCCAGGCCAATGTGCTGGCCAATTCCGCATCGGACGTGGCGGTCAAAGGCGGCAACGTGGTGCAACAGGTGGTTGAAACCATGGGGTCGATCAATGAATCGTCGAAGAAAATTGTCGACATCATCGGCGTCATCGATGGCATCGCCTTCCAGACCAATATCCTGGCGCTGAACGCCGCAGTAGAGGCCGCCCGTGCCGGTGAACAGGGTCGTGGCTTTGCCGTGGTCGCTTCCGAAGTGCGCAACCTGGCACAGCGTTCGGCATCGGCCGCCAAGGAAATCAAGGAACTGATCGGTGACTCGGTACAAAAAGTCGGCATGGGTGCCAGGCTGGTGGATGAAGCTGGCGTCACCATGGGCGAGATCGTGGATAGCGTCAGACGCGTGACGGACATCATTTCCGAAATTTCTTCTGCCAGCCAGGAACAGAATGCCGGCATTGAACAGATCAATCTGGCCATCACCCAGATGGACCAGGTCACCCAGCAAAATGCAGCCCTGGTGGAAGAAGCCGCCGCCGCAGCCGAAACCATGCAGGACCAGGCCGGCAAACTGGCCCATGTGGTGGATGTGTTCAAATTGAATGGCAACCAGCAAGGCGTGACGGCCGCAAGTATAAAGAGCACCACCAGCCAGCCGCAGCCAGCGCAGCAATCACAGCAAGCGCAGCAACCGCAGCGTCATGTCGTGCGCAAGGCACCCACCGCAGCCAGGCTGGCATCCAGTCCGGGTACCCGGCCCCGTAGTGCCGCGAAAGTGGCTACAGTGACAGAAGGGGAGTGGGAACAGTTTTAAGCTGCTCACACCCTGCATCGTCGACGAATTTTTATCGTCAGCAAAAAACCGTTGCGCTGGATCAGGCGCAGCGGTTTTTGTTTTTAAATGATCAGGAATCCACTATTGCGCGGTGCAGTCATCATGCTGGTTGATGTAATCATCTTGCTATTCAAAAACGGTTCTGTTACCTTTTCTCCTCCTTTTATTCTGCAAGCGCTATTCAATGCGCATATTAATTCATGAAACGTCTGCTAGCCATCTTCGTCGTCTTCCTTTTATCTGCCTGCGCGGCAACTGGTCCGGCTTATCAAGCTGCACCAGCACCGGCAGCAGGTCAGGCACTGGTTTATATATATCGTCTCAATACCGTGTATGGGGGTGGCCGCGATACCTATTTTTATGTTGATGGAAAAAATATCGCCGATCTGAGCGTCGAAGGGTATACCGCGTTCTACGTTCCTGCCGGCGAACACAAATTTGAACAGAAATGGCCTGCCGATATGCCACAAGGCAAGACCATCAATTTGTGGAAACTGTGGACGAAAGAAGATCCTGCTGACAGCGCAAAGAAACCGGGCCTGCAAGAAGGTGCCGTCAACTGGGAAGCTGGAAAAACGTATTACTACCGATTCTCGGCGGCTCCAAATGGACGCAATCAATACGAATGGATATTGGCAGAGATAACAGCCGAGCAAGCCTATCCTGATCTGAAGAAATCGAAATTGCAAAAGCCTTTCAACAATAAGTAAGGCACAAGCCCCGTTTGCACAATAGGTATTGTTGGCGAGCAATCGCCAGCAATTTGATCGCTTTACCGGTGCTATTCTTCAGCTTCCTCGTCAACACTGTTTTATTCCCCCCATCCACTGAACACGCATTCCCTGCAGAATTCTGTTGCCCCATAGATGATAAGAAGATTTTTTTGTCAGATTAATTGACAAAATGGTACAAGTAATCTACAAGTAATGCTCATCCTTCTTGTCCGGTAAAACACTGAGCGCCGTTGCCGCGACCTCAATTACCTGCCACCTGAACGACGCAGTGCACCTGAAAATGGGAATGTCATGCCTGAGCATATGCATCAAACTCGCAAGAAAGTCGATGGTGGCCAGGAAAATTCGCTCGCCCAGCACCAGCCTGTGGTGAAGACACAGCCACACATTGCACAATTGACCGAGGATGCTCGCACCGACATGAGCCCACCAATTAGCCCGCAATTTGTCGATCAGCGTCCGCAAGCCAAGCAGCTTAAAGCCTATAGCCACATGATGCAAAACAGCCCGCGTGCCGCCCAGCTCAGGGCGATGCAGAGCTTGATGAATAAAACCGTGCTGCAAAAGGCCGAAGAGGAAGAGCCGCTGCAGGAAAAGTCTGCCGACCAGGGTATTGCCCAATTAGCCGCACCAGCCACGCGAGCCACATTGGTCACACCCCAAGCCAACAACACCGGCTTGCCGAACCAACTCAAGGCAGGCATAGAGTCGCTTTCCGGCATGCGCATGGATCATGTCAAGGTCAACTACAACTCCGGCAAACCCGCACAGTTAAATGCCCACGCTTATGCCCAGGGCAGCGAGATTCATGTGGCACCGGGGCAGGAACAACACCTGCCACATGAAGCCTGGCACGTAGTGCAGCAGGCACAGGGACGGGTCAGGCCGACCATGCAGATGAAATTGAGTGTAGCGGTGAATGATGACGCCGGGCTGGAGGCAGAAGCCGATGCGATGGGTGCCAGGGCGCTGGATGTGGGGACTGGTATAGGTACTGGTATAGGTACTGGTATAGGTACTGGTATAGGTGGGCAGGTTGCACAGAGCATGGCTGTGGGTAATCCACGCACTGCTGTTCCTAATTATTCGGCAGTGCCGAATTACCACAGTCTGACGATGCCCTATCAGTTGATACGTTTCCGGCCTGATCCAGGCATATTGAATTGGGTGGCCAGCTTTCTACCTGATCAAAAAGAAGATGAAATACTGGCGCAGGAAAAGAAAGTGAAAGAGTTTCTGAATTCCATGATGCCATTTGAGAATAGCCGGGGTGGCGAGCAGATTCGCGCCTTAAAAACCCGCTTCGATCTGATTGAACAGTCGACCATTACCCCACAAGCTTATGCGACCACGTTGCGTAATCTCAAAGCAATTTTCTATCAGCTGGACAATATTTCCTCTACCATTACTAAAATCTGGGTAGATTACGACAAAGCCTATCCAGTGGAGGCTGCGGCATGGATCGATGAAAGCAGCCCCGGCCCGGATGCATCGCGGCTGGTGTATCTTGTCTGTGATACCTATTCGAACGTGAATCCTGTCTTAAGGACAGACAAAAACAAGGCCGTCATCAAGGCCGCCATTCTGGGCGAGCTGGATGCCTCCAAAATTCGTCAGGCTTCTGTGAAGGCGGGGCACCTGGAATTCGCTGAAAAACGCGTTGCCCTTTTAAGCCGCAATTTCAGGAAGATGCTGCAGCGTATTCAGGGTGACTGGGAACAGATACGTCATGAATATGAATTGTCTGAAACCCTGCGCTATGTGCATCTGACCGGTTCGGATTACCATAATGACGGACAAAGTGTCAGTATCCTTGAATCCAGTGATGGATCAAAAGCAGTGTACAAGCCCAGGTCGGTGAGCCCTGATACCCACCTCGGCGGTACAGGAGACAGCATGCTTTCCAGGTTGGTAGATGAATCAGGCACCGCTAAATTTATCCCGAAACAGGATAACCGCAGGGAGGAATACGGTTATATGCAGCATATTGCCAAAAGCAGATTGCTCACAGTGGAAGAGGCCAGAAACTATTATCATAAGATGGGGCGCATGGTCATTGCGACGAAGCTGCTTGGTGTCACGGACCTGCATCAGGAAAACATCTATACGACTCCAGATGGTACGCCCATGATAGTCGACGCCGAAACCTCTTTTTTACCTGATGTCATGATGTCCGAAGAGTGGAATTCGACCTTGATACGATCGACACTCAGGGATTTTTCCAAAGACGGTGCCAAGACACCCAATTACTTTTATACACTTGAAGAATTCACGGACTGGAAGGATGGAAACAAGGGATCTGAAGGCGAAGATGAACCAAGCGCCGAATACATGAGTAATGTGAGGCAGGCATCATACCAACCTGACGGCAAATACAATCGATATTTTGTCGAGGGAATGGCTGAAGCAATCCAAGTCGTATTGGATAACAAGGCCGCGCTGATCGAGCACTTGCAAAAACGGGTAAGCGCCATCAATGCGGTGCGTATCGTGCCGGTTGATACGTCAAACTTTAAGAATGGTATGCAGACCTACTACAGGAAAGCTGATAAAAAGAATGATGTGCTGGAGTGGTTGCTTGATTTAACCAAAGAATCCCTGGTTGGTAAGGGATATGTCATGGCAGATGGAAGTGATGCCGTGATCAAAAATGGCATGATTGCTGATTTCAATAACACGGATTTACCGATTTTCAGATACGAACCCAGTACCGATCAAGTGTTCTATCGTGGAATCGTCATCGCTGTGCATAAACCCGGCATCCAGGCTGCTATCGAACTGAGTGTAGAGCGCATCAGTAAAGCCAGGGTTGAGGAGGTGGAAAAAGATATCTATTAGGGAGTGCCCAAGTTTTTTCGACGATAGATGGGGCAAGGTTATACACACTGTTTTTTTGATTGCCAGCAGTTCGATACCAATGTCTTTGGCAGCATGAGCATGGCGCTGGATGTATTTCCTTTGACCTGGTGGACTGTAACAATTGAAAACAGAGTGCCTTCCGCTTGCGCGACGACCATGGCTGCGTTGCAAATGCTCGCGATAGTTCACTATCGCTCCGCTTTGCGCCTTGCCCTGATCGCCGGGCAAGCGTCTTTCACTTCTGTTTCAAAGTTACAGTCCACAGATAGGCGCAGGGGAATTTATTTGCTAAAATAATAAGAAAGGCCGCTGCAAACTTGTTTAAAAGGATGCCATGTCTGAGCATATTCATCAAACCCGCAACAACTCCGATAGTGCTGTGGGTAATACGCTCAATAAGGGGGCTGCCAACCGGCAGCAGGAAGATACGGCACAATTATCCCAGGAAGTTCCTGCCCGCATCAGCTCTGGATTTGTTGATCGCCGCCCCCAGATGCTTGCGCAAAGGCAACTGCAAGAGAGGGGAAATAATAGCCCGCAAGCCAGACAGTTGCAGGCATATAGCCACATGATGCAAAACAGCCCGCGTGCGATGCAGCTCAAGGCGCTACAGGCCATGATGCATAAGCCGCTGGTACAAAGAGCGGATGATGAAGCTCTCCAAACAAAATCTGCCAGTCAGGGTACTGCTCAATTAGCCGTGCAGGCTAACCCCAGACCCAATAATACCGGCCTGCCGAATCAACTCAAGGCAGGCATAGAATCCCTGTCCGGCATGAGCATGGATCATGTCAGGGTCAACTATAACTCCGGCAAACCTGCACAGTTAAATGCCCATGCTTACGCACAGGGCAGCGAAATCCATGTGGCACCCGGGCAAGAGCAACATGTGCCGCATGAAGCCTGGCATGTGGTGCAACAGGCGCAAGGGCGGGTGCGGCCGACCATGCAGATGAAGCAGGGGGTGTTGGTGAATGACGATGCAGGCCTGGAGGCCGAGGCGGATGTGATGGGGGCGAAAGCCCTGGGAGCCGGGGCCAGTTTGTCTGCCGGACAGCTTGAACCGGGCGGGCAGCATTCAGACCAGGGTGGAGATACGATTGGTTCCATCAGTCCGACCGGTGCTTCGCGCCAGTTGGTGACCGTCTACCCTGCGCAGGGCAGTTCTGCACCGGTGCAAATGTTGGATGTTGTTGGTGAAAATCATGATGAATCAAATTCGCAGCGAACTGCAGAAGAAGAATACACCAAACGTATTCGCGGTAAGGATGCCGGGTATTGGCAAGAGCATGAATTTGCGCTGGGCGTCGATGAAAAATGGGGAGATGACAAATATCTGAGAATGGCAGATATTGTATACCGGCTTAAGGAATATTACGTGGAACAGTCAACATCGGCGTGGAATTTTTTTCGTGAATTTGATCGAAGCGACAAAAGAAAAAATGCGGTTATCGATATACTGCGTAAGGTGATGCAAGTAGGTAAAACGCGCTTTATTATGGGAGTATCGAAAGAAATTTCGTCTGTTCTCGCGCTCAATAAAAAGGACAAGTTTCCTTATGTTGGCAAGTTGTCGTCAAGTAAGTTTCTTGAATGGGGCAATGAGTTTGTGAGCGTTAAGAAACTTCATGCTGCGACTTTACTGGCTCTCGAGGCGAATGATGCAGTGAGTAATTATGATGACGTTGTATTGGAGGTTGCCGTACAGATGGGCGCTATTGCAGACTTTGGAAAACAATCGGTAGCCAACTACTTTGTTGACAAAAAAAATATCACTCAGCAACGGTCAGAACATATGCATAATGCCGCAAACGCTGCTGCCGATAAGGTGGGTGTATGGAAAGTCGGTGAAACCCATGTTGATGATATGGAAAAGATAGAACAAGACAAGAAATATCTTCTTGTCCATAGAGGGAGTTTCATCACAGCCTTAAAGTGAGTTTGATACAGACAGGTACTGCGACGAAAATCGTCGCCATGGCCAAGCATTTTCTACTGCAGGGATGATGTTATCATTCCCCCCAATGAGATGATAAAAGGAAGCCCCATGCACCTGTTCAAACACGCCTTCACCACCTTGCTATTGACCACTGCAGGCTACATCGCCTGCACTGCCACCCTTGCCGCAGAAACCACCAGCGCAACAGCCTGGCAGCGCGTGCATCTGGCGGGCTATGATTTTCCGGTGTATGCCAACCACGACTTGGTGGCGGATGGCAGCAAAGACGGCAACAAAGACAGCAGCAAAATTCGCGAAGTGATTTTTATCCAGCATGGCATACAGCGCAATGGGGATGAGTATTATGCTGCCGCCATGAATCTGTTGAAAGCGGCTGGCAGGTCAGGGCAGGATGTGTTGATCATTGCGCCCAATTTTCCGGGCACGCCAGATGCAGACAAAGGCTTTACCGGCATGCCAGTGTGGACCGTGCAGGGCTGGACTGGTGGTGATGCGGCGCTGCCTGCCGCTGGTGTGCCGGCGGATTTAAGTTCCTTGCGGGTGCTGGATGACCTGGCCCTGATGGTGGCTGACAAAAAACGTTTTCCGCTGGTCAGCAAGATCAACTTTGTCGGCCATTCGGGGGGCGCGCAATTGATACATCGTTATGCCGTGCTGAATCATGTTGATGACCGCCTGCGCAGCCAGGGGCTGGATGTGCAGTATGTGGTGGCCAACCCTTCTTCGTATCTGTACTTCACATCAGACCGCCCAGGTGCCAAGGGCTTTGCGCCGTATGACACGACGGTGTGTGCGAATTATGATGATTACCGCTATGGCATGCAGCACATGGTGGCATATGCCAACAAGATGAGCGGCGATGAATTATACCGGCGCTACCAGAAACGCCAGGTCACTTACCTGGCAGGCACCAGCGACAATGACCCCAATCACCGCGTGCTGGATAAATCCTGTGGTGCCGAAGCAGAGGGCCCCAACCGCCTGGAACGTGCACGCGGATACTGGCATTATGAAGCCCTGCTCGATACGCAACTGGCCGCGCAGGTAGCAGGAAAAGTGCAGGCCAGGGCAGAACCCAAAACCACAGCGGCGGCGAATGCAAATCCGGCTTTGGCCTTGCCCGTGGGTATTCCCCCTTTGATGTCCATGCACCAGTATCTGGAAGTGAACGGTGTTGGTCATGATCAGGAGCGCATGTTCGGTTCCCAGTGTGGCATGCAGGCGGTGTTTGGGGTGGCGGTTAGCGATGTGGGAAAAGGGGCGACATGCAAGGTGATCAATCCTTGAAAAGTCGTTTTGCGATGACGGATTTTTGTGCGTGAAATCGGACAGAAAATCGGGCGGGATCGGTGCGCGTGGCGCACCCTACAAAGAACGTAAAATTGCTGCGGTGTAGGGTGCGCCGCGCGCACCGATTGACGTTAAATTTTATCGTAACACATCTTATTTGCATACGCTTATCGGATCAAGCACCCCACCAAAACGCTGCAATGCCATCACCCGCATGATCAATGCCTGTTCTGGCGTGATGACGAGGGCGTTTTGTGGTGCTGTGCCTTGCGTCATCAACAAAGCCCTGTCTTGCGTATGCGCCAGGCCAAGCACATGGCCCAGCTCATGGCCGAGTGGCTTGCCCATAGCGAAATAGCGATTGGCGTGTCTGTCCGGACGGTTCATCAGCACGTCATTGAATACCGCTTTACCGGCCGGCAGATTACCAAAGGCATCGGCCACCGTGCCTGCCGGATTCGGCATGGCGGCTGCAAAAATGACTGATAGCTGGTTGATATGGTCAGTCCATGCCGGTATCTCTGACGCAGGCCTGAACCTGAAATGGAAGACAATGCGCGCCTGCTGATAGTAGCGGTTGACCAGTTCCATATAGGGCAGCAATTGTTCCTGCTTGGTCCAGATGGCAGAGTCTTTGAAATACACATCGACATTGACGCCTATCAGCTTATTGCTTTCTGCTGCTGCACACAGGGCGGCGTTTGCTTCACAGCCCGGCTGCTGATTCGGGAAAATACGCAATTCACGCGGCAGGCTGGCCGCGTGCAATGGTGACCAGTCTTGCGGCTGCCATTGGTATTCAGGCGGCAAGAGGTGGCTGCACTCTGGTGCTGGGCTGGTGCCATCCGTACTGGCTGCCGCGACATACCCTGTGGTGCCAGCGAGCAGGGCGGCCAGGCCAGCAAACCGCAAGAACCGGGTGCACTGGATCAGCAGATGGCCATGCATGGGAATAAGTTTCATCTGTGTGTCATCAATAAGGTGTGGGTAGGCATACACAGTTTAACTCTTCAAGATTGATTCGGGTATCTACAGAAAGGCGTTGAAATTAATGCATTTTTGTTATCTAATTGGCGCTTGCTACCCATACTGAAGCTTCGTATCGTCCCAAGACTAGCCACAACTATCCCATCAAATAAATCTGTCATGGTTTGAACCTTTTGGCATCTATTCCGTATTAACGCGGGCAACACCTGTTCTTTCGCTTCTTGCGACAGGGCGGGGTGCGCTGCGCCAAGCAAGAACAACATAACCTGAAGGAGACATCATGATACGAAAGTTATTCAAACAGTCGCAGTGCGCCACCGTCCTGGTACTGAGCGGGGTACTGAGTGCTTGCGGCGGCAACAATGTGGTCGTGCCCGTCAACAAGGTGGCGACTTTATCGGCGACACAAGAGGTGAGTGATGTCGGTTCATTGGCAAAAGGCACCGGCATCATCAGCGTCAATACAGAAACCGGCCAGATCAGCGGGTCCATCACCGTCGTTGACATGGTGGCTACCGCAGCCCACATCCACCTCGGTGCCGCCGGGGAAAACGGCGCGGTGATCGTGCCGATGACACAGGATGCTGTCATTCCAGCGAAATGGAACATCCCCACCGGTGCCACGCTGACGCAGGACCAAATCGCCAGTTTCAAAGCGGGTAACCTGTATTTCAACGCCCATTCTGTCAAATTCCCTGCGGGAGAAATTCGCGGACAGATCGGACGTGAAGTTGTGCTTGCCCATCTTTCCGGCTCGCAAGAAAATCCGCAAAACAGTGCCGCCGGTACTGGCCTGGGTGTGATCTCGCTTGACCCTGTGACAAAGACAGCAGACATCACATTAACCTACGCCAACATTGTGCCGACGGCGGCCCATGTACATACTGGCGCGCTGACTGTCAGCGGCCCGGTCACTTTCCAGATCGGCACGCCTGCGGCAAATAAATATGCGGTCAGCGGCGTCGCGTTTACGGATGCGCAGATCAGCGATTTCCGTAACAAAGCCATGTATTTCAATATCCATACGACCGATCTGCCAGCGGGCGAAATTCGTGGGCAGATCGGCTACCAGGTCCGTATTGCCAGCATGAACGGCGCACAAGAAAATCCGCCGATTACGCGGCCGTCCTCCGGTGTGGGGTTTGCCGCCTACGATCCGGATACGAAGACGGTGTTCGGCATGCTGACAGTCGCTGGCTTCACGCCGACTAACGCCCACATCCATCGTGGCGCTGCCGGCACCAACGGCGCGGTATTGATACCCTTCACGGTTTCGACCACATCGGCACTAAACTGGGCATCAAGCGGCCTGGTGCCACTGGCCGACGCCGATGCGATCTTGCTGTTTGAACAGGGCTTGTACATGAATGCCCACAGCGCACTTTCGCCCGCTGGTGAAATACGGGGGCAGTTGGTACCCAATAAATAAGCTGGTGGCATCCACACCGGGCTGGCGGATGGGATGCCGGCACTGTGTGGGTGCGGATGGGCGCAAAACCAGGCAAGCCGGCTGGTTGCTGACGAGCCGTGTTAAAGTGTGGCCTTCGTCACACCACCCTGTTGGGGCAATTTTGCGCAAGTCCTGTCTGATATGTCTGTTATGTCTGTGGTTTGCCCTGGCCGGCTGTCAAAAGCCAGCGGAACCTAAAGCCGGTGCAAGCACTGCCAGTGCTTCTGCCATGCCCGGCGTATTATCTGCGGCGTCATTTGAAGGCCAGGACCAGGCATCGCAGGCGGCTGCCACACTCACTTACAGCGGCCCGCTGGGCTTGGCCATGGGGATCACTGAAGCTGAATTGACCAACAAACTGGCGTATAGCGCATCAGACAAGCCAAGACATCTGTACACCGGCACGCCACCCCAGCCCATGGCGGATTTTTCTGATTATTTTGCCCTGGCCACACCCTTGAGCGGCGTGTGCAAGATTGGTGGGTATGCCCGTTTTGATACCGTCAATGGCAATGGTGAACAGCTCAGAGCGGCGGCAGACCGCATGGCTGCCAGCCTGGAAGAAAAATACGGCAAACCCAGCAAGAAAAAAGACGCCATCAGCGCCGATGTGTATCGCAGAAAACCACAATACTGGATGGTGGGCCTGAAAGAAGGTTCCGTCAGCTATGGCTATCGGTGGGCTGCCGGTAAAACGGTAAAAGACTTGCCCGACGATATCATGAACATCATCGTCTACGCCCAGGCAGAAACCATCCATCAGGGTGGGGTAGGGGTGATCTATGAATTTTCCAATTATGCGGATTGCCAGAAAGAGTTGAAGAAAGAAAAGACCCAAAAGCTGTAAGGCGAGGGCTTGCTTTTTCACTTTTGTCTTTCACCCCACATCCCCCTATCAAACGAACCAGTGCCCTCCCGGCAATTAGCGCTTGTTGTCTTATTGATCATGTTGTAATCTCTTGTTTGATCGTGCGCATTTTTCCTATTCAGCAGGGCCACCATGAAAGCACCTCTTTTCGCTAAAGCTGAACTCCGTCAGCCAGGGCCTGTGGCAGGAGTGGATGCGCGGCAAAGGCAGGCAGTGGCTGCCAGCGTGCATGATCAGCGGCCCGCCGCCCTTGCGCAGCGGAAGTTGCAGCAAATGGCCAACCAGAGTCCGCAAGCACGGCGCCTGCAAGCCTGTGCGCAGTTGATGGAACAGGGCAGACCAAGCAAACCGGCGGCATCTGTTGCACAGGCCAATGGCTTGCCAGTCCAGTTAAAAGCGGGGATAGAAGCCCTGTCCGGCATGCGCATGGACCATGTGCGCGTGCATTACAATTCACCCAGACCGGCCCAGTTAAAGGCGCATGCCTTTGCCCAGGGCAATGCCATCCACCTGGCACCCGGGCAAGAACGGCATTTGCCGCATGAAGCCTGGCATGTGGTCCAGC
The DNA here is from genome assembly GCF_049340445.1 of Undibacterium sp. Ji50W. Taxonomy (NCBI): domain Bacteria; kingdom Pseudomonadati; phylum Pseudomonadota; class Betaproteobacteria; order Burkholderiales; family Oxalobacteraceae; genus Undibacterium; species Undibacterium sp. Ji50W. The sequence goes on from NZ_JBMPOX010000025.1 coordinate 16,124, forward strand.
AGGCGCAAGGCCGGGTTCGCCCCACGCTGAAAATCAAGCAGGGCGTTGCCGTCAATGACGATGTCGGCCTGGAGCAAGAAGCCGATGCCATGGGGGCCAAGGCATTGAACCAGGGCGGGGCGATGCAGCAAAAGCGGCTGGCGCAAAGCCAGGCTGACATACCGCCTTCATCCCCACGTACAGCACCTGAAGCTTACCAGCTACATCAACACCTGACCGTGCAGCGTATTGTCCACAAAGGGAAAACAGTCAAGTCACAGGCGTATCAGAAGGTGGTCAAGCTGGACGGTGTCAGTAAAAAAGACATGCGCGATAAAATGGATGATCCAGACAAGCATTATATCTACGACAAAATCAATAAGACGCTGAAAGAAGTTCCAGCGCCAAGCGACAAGAAGAAAAAAGAAAAATCCATCTTTGTTCTTGAACATGAGCGGAAATCCCGGCTGGTAAAAAACCAAAATCTCCAGGTCAATTTAAAAAAACGCAAACGTGTTGAAGATATTTTTGAAGTGTCTGAAAATATTTTAAAAAAGGCGAAAACCCAAAAAGGAAACAAGGTCAATGATCTTCACCTGGTATTAAAAAACATGTTTGATCATGTGATTGACAGAAGCAGCAATGCCTTGTTCACCAAGCATTTTTCTTTAGGAAAAGTAAAATTTTCAGTCAAGGTAGAGAACCCAAGCAATCTTGGTACGTACAAGGATTTGCTGGCCGTTACCCATGTTTCCCTGGCCGGAACAAAAGGCAAAAGCAGCTATGCCAGCCTGACTGAAAATAAATTCTATCCCACCGTCGGTGCTGGAAGCGAGCACTTCAAATACCTGTATGCCCTGGAAGCCTTGCGCAACCATGAATTTATTCCGTCGCTGGTGTTGAAGAGCCAGCAGGTGGAAAGTATGAAAATCGATACCGAAGACGTCATCAATCCTGAAAAATTTGGCGTGCATGAATTAAGTGGTGCTGCTGGCAAGGACCGCGATCTGTTTGAAAATCAACGCATCAATAATACCGACAGGTTGCTCGATGAGATTGATGATAACGACGACTTGAAAAAGAAAATATTGACTGACCCCGATGGTTACGAGAAAGAATGTGAAGACATGTGCGCCATTCAGTGATGCGACTTGGTATTAACAAAAAGCCACCCAGGCTGTATGGTAGCCGGGGTGGCTTTTAGAAAGTTTTGCTTACTTCAAACGCAGTTGCAACTCAGCCCCTGCCTGCAACATCGCCGAGCGTACTGCCGGTACCGTGCTCAGCACATTCAACAGGCCAAAGTCATGAATCATGCCCTTGTAGCGGACGGTAGTAACGGCCACACCGGCACCGGCCAGTTTCTGGCCATAGGCTTCGCCTTCATCGCGCAAGACATCAAATTCTGCGGTCTGTATCAGCGTTGGTGGCAAACCCTTTAACTGCTCGGTGCTGGCTTGCAGGGGCGATGCATGGATTTCCTTGCGCTTTGCCAGGTCAGTGGTGTAATTGTCCCAGAACCATTTCATCATATTGCGGGTCAGGAAATGGCCATCGGCAAATTGCTGGTAAGACGCATTGTCGAAACTAGCATCCGTCACCGGCCACAGCAAGACTTGTGAACGCAGCTTGGGTTCGCCTTTTTCTTTCGCCATCAGGCTGACCACAGCGGCCATGTTACCGCCGACGCTATTGCCTGCCACCGCCAGGCGGCTACCATCGACCTGGATGTCCTTGCCATGTTCTGCCACCCATTTGGTCGCTGCATACGCCTGCTGTATGGCGACGCCATAACCGGCTTCTGGTGACGGCGTGTAATTCACGAAGACAGCCACTGCGCCAGATTGGGCGACAAGGTCACGCACCAGGCGTTCATGGGTAGGGTAATCACCCAGCACCCAGCCACCACCGTGGAAGAACATAAAAGCTGGCAAGGTTTTCTTGACACCCGCCGGGCGCACGATGGTCAGCTTGACGTCGCTGCCGTCCAACCTGACGATTTTTTCAGAGACATCGGCCTTGGGCAAAACCAGCTTCACGCCTGCCTGTGCACCGACCAGCACACCGCGTGCGTCGGCGACAGACAATTGTTCCAGCGGCTTGCCGCCACCGGCCTGCAAGGCTTCCAGGAATGCCTGGGTAGTTGGTTCCACGCCCGGGCTGCCGGCGGCAAAGGCATTGGTGAGGGATAAGCTGATGGCAGTCGCTGCCAGCATGGTTTTCAAGTGTTTCATGGTCTGTCCTGTGATGATGGATGGGGTGGGGTGGTGTGGCGTGCCAGATTTAAACCAGGGTCAATGTGACGTCGATGTTATTGCGCGTCGCATTGGAGTATGGGCAGACGATATGGGCGCGGGCAATCAGGTCTTCGGCCACGGTTTTGTCCATGCCGGGCAGGCTGATTTTCAGTTCAACTTCTATTCCGAAACCTTGTGGTATTGCACCAATGCCGACACTGCCATTGACTTCAACATCTGCCGGAATGGCGATCTTGTCACGCTGACCGACAAATTTCATCGCCCCCAGAAAGCAGGCCGAATAACCGGCAGCAAACAATTGCTCGGGATTGGTCGCCGCACCGCCAGCACCACCCAATTCTTTCGGGGTAGACAGCTTGATATCCAGTACGCCATCCGAAGAGACGGCACGACCATCACGGCCACCAGTGGCTTTGGCATAGGCACGATAGAGAACTTGAGCTATAGACATACAACTTCCTTTCAGTGAGTGCAGCCGGGTATGGCTGCGAAAATAAAACAATGGGTTTGCTACGGTGTTGCTTGCTTTGTTGCTGCTTTGTTGCTGTTGCTTTATTGCTTGTTGAGTCGTGAATTTAAATCGCTTTAAAATAAATAGTGCGCTATATAAATAATATGAAGCGCATCGCAATCACTGATGATGCACTTGCCTGTTGTCGCAACCATTACCTTGTAACCTCTTATTTAAGTAGATTGCTATTATATAGCGAACTATTTAAATAATAAAAATCCGACTTGCGAAAAACTGCTTTAACTTCCTTGCATAACACGCCTGCGTAGGTGCGATTAGCGTAGCGTAATCGCACGTATGTTGTGCCTGAAAATCACGAAGATATTTCAAATCAGCAGTTAACGATAGCAAACCGTGACTCACATACGTACGATTACGCTTCTCTAATCGTACCTACTGCATCCAGCCTGCGTCGGTGAGATTAGCGTAGCGCAATCGTACTAAGCGCACGCATGTTGTGCCTGAAAATGACAAAGACATTTCAAATCAACAGCTAAAGATAGCAAACCGTGACTCACATACGTACGATTACTCTTCGCTAATCGTACCTACTGCATCCAGCCTGCGTAGGTGCGATTAGCGCAGCGTAATCGCACGTATGTTGCGCCTGAAAATGACAAAGACATTTCAAATCAACAGCTAAAGATAGCAAACCGTGACTCACATACGTACGATTACACTTCTCTAATCGTACCTACTGCTACTGTATTTACTACCTTTCAAGCATTCTTCAAAATCGCTGCACGCAGGGCCAGGATTTCTTCTTTCAGACCCTTGATCTGGTCCGACGAACATTCCGTTGCACACATCACCGACACCGGCAGGGCCGCTGCCGCCTTGCGCATGTCATGGCCTGCTTTGGTCAACGAGATGATGACCTGTCTCTCATCGCTGGCTGCCCTGACCCTGGTAATCAGTTCCTGCGCTTCCATGCGTTTTAGCAGAGGCGTCAGGGTGGCCGAATCCAGTATCAGGCGGGCCCCGATGTCATTCACGGTTTGCTCATCTTGTTCCCACAACACCATCAGCACCAGGTATTGCGAATAGGTGATGCCCATGCCTTTCAACAGCTTGCGATACAGCTTGTTCATTGCCAGTGAGGTGGAATACAAGGCAAAGCACAACTGATCACCGAGCTGCGGTACGGACAGGGATTTGGCGTTGGTCGTTTTCATGCCTCACATAATATATAGCGCACTATCTAATAGCAAGTTATTTTTAAAAATATTTGTAACACCCCTGGTGACAGCAATCGTCGCGCTTGCCTTCAGTCAATGACCTTAGCTTGCTTTGGTCAATTTGCGCTCTTGCTTACCGGCCCCAGATAGCCCGATGGCAGCTTGCCCTGATGCAGCACAATCTTGTCCACCACGATGCCGGGGCGTATGCCATACACATGCAGTTGGTGCTTGCCCGCCGCCAGCGTGCCCACCGGGGTGCTGGCAATGCGTGTGGCATTCAATACTCCCTGCGCCCATTCTGCACTGCCATCTTTAACATCGAGTTGTACCAGTTGAGGTGCGCCATCATCAATGGCGATTGCCAGTTCCAGCACCGTACCACTCAGGGGCTGAGTGGGGATGAGGTAGGCTGACAACTGGTAGTTGCCTGCACCGTCTGTACCGTTCAGCGTAAATTCATAATCCAGGCGTGGTGCCGCGCTTGCCGCCAGCGCCAGCGGTATGGGGCTGGCAGTGGTGGGGAACAGGGCCATCGACCCGGCACCGGTGCGGCCCAGGCCAGGTATCAGTTCCCAGCGCATAGTGCCATCGGCACGCTGATGCTGGAATTGTTCGGCTTCCATGGCGATAGCTGATGCGGTGGGGGGCGTTGCAGACAATGTCGCAACTGCGGCAATATCTGTAGCGGGCACTTGCCACTTGCTGATGCGCATGGATTTCCATTGATCATCTGCCGGTTCTGCGGCCATGATGCCGCGCCATTTGCCACCTGCCAGCGGGCCGTTCCAGTGGGCGTTGATGGCTTGCAGTTGCTGGTCGGCGTTGATGGCGGCAGCGCGGTTGCCGCGTTCGGTTTCAAAATAACGCAGATTCGCCAGGGCCGATGCCTGTACCGGGTAAGCCACCAGTTCAAAAAAAGCATCCTGCTGATTGGCGCGCAAATGCTTGCCTGCTTTGTCGACGCGGCTTTGCAATTGCGTGAATGCGGCCAGCCTTTGTGTGATTTCGGCAGGGCTTAGCGCACTGGGGCGTGGGCTTTCTTTGGGCAGCCACCATTGCAGGTGTTCTGGTTTGCGCTGATAATTCAACTGGTAATACTCAGCCATGATGGCGGCAATCTCGCTTGCCTGCGCCGCGCCAAATTCACGCGCAGCCCATTGTTGCAGATAGCTGGGCAATTGTGCCAGCGGCCAGCGTTGCATGTCCCAGGCCATCTGCAAAAAGAATTCCGTGCCGATTTCTGCCGGCTTCAGGTCGCCGACATTGGCTATCCATATATTGCGGGCACCGTTATCATAAGACTTGCTCATTTCTTCCCAGATCAGGGCCGGTGGCGTGGTGCCCAGCCACAGGTAAGACAGGGGTGCGCCCAGGTAAGACAGGTGGTAATACACGCCAAAACCACCAGCGCGCTTGCTTTCTTCGGCAGTGGCAAAGCTGCGCACATAACCAAAATTGTCATCCGGCCAGATGATGGTGACATCGTCCGGCACCTGCAAGCCCTGGCGGTACAGCGGCAGCACTTCTTTATACGCACAAAATACTTGCGGCACCTGATTGACATCGGCGTTCACATACTTGCTCAGCAGGCGGCGCTGGTCGCTGAAAATGGTTTCCAGCACCTGCCGGCGTTCTGCGTCGGTTTTTGGCCCCTGCATCTTGGAATCATGGATGCCACGCATGCCCAGGGTATAGATGTTTTCATAGCGGCCATTGCTGCGCACGCGTTCTTCCCAATAGGCACGCACGCCATCTGCATTGCTGACGTAGTTATAGCTTTCTGGCGCAGCCTTCCATTCGCCGACATTATTGCGTAGCATGGGTTCGGCATGCGATGAACCCATGACGATGCCGTAATCATTCGCCAGCGCCGCATTGGCAGCCGTCTGGTTGAAAGGCGGGCTGACGGCATGCATGGCAGGCCACAGGGTATTCGCCTTCAGCCGCAGCAACAGTTCAAACACTTTGGCATAGGTCTTGGGGCCTATACCCTTGTGTTCTGGCTCATAGTTGTTTGCTGCCCATACATGCAGGCCCCAGTCTTCATCATTGATAAAAATGCCGCGATACTTGACCGAAGGCGGCCCAAAGCGCCGCGTGCCCGCTGCCATGTACAGGGCAGCTTTCTTGTCCGGTGCCACGTCCGCCCACCAGTGCCACGGCGACACACCGATGGCTTGCGACAATTCATAAATCCCAAAGGCCGTACCACGCGCATCACTGCCGACAATGACCACGGCACTATCCACACCCGGCGTGGGTGCGGTGACGCTGGCGATAATAAAACTTTCCCACGCGCCACGCAGGTTGCCAATATCCAGCTTGCCAGCTGCTACCAGTTGATCCAGCAGGGGCGATTTACTCAGCGTGCCAACCAGGATCAGCGCGGTGGATTTGCCAGCAGGGGACGCTGACACAGCAGCAGCGCGCCCGGTGACACGCCCCAGATCCGTCGCCAGGTCACGCGCTGCCAGTTGCACGACTGTGGCATCGCCATCCGCCAGCACAATCTGGGTGGGCTTGCTGGCATCCGATATGGTAACGGTAACCGCACCAGGGCGGGCGGTCGTGCTTATCCAGCCCTCATTGGGATTGCTGAGATTGCTGAGATTGCTGAGATTGGCCTGCGCCTGTGCTGGCGTCACGCCACAGACCAGCAAAGGCAAGACCACTATCGTGGAAAATACCGTTGAACGTATCGTGGAACGTATTTTGAAATGCATCTTAAAAATTAAGGAGCGCAATCTGGCGGCTGCATGCATGGCGGGTGGTCCAATCAGAGGTCATATCTAACCCGCATTGTAGGAGATCAGTGCCAGCCGGGGCGGCAGGCAGCTCAGGCATGTTGAAAAAATCGACAAGATGATTGCAGTAGGGAATTAATTAATCCGCTTATGTCTGATTAACTTTTACATAACTACTTTTACGCAATTCATGCAGTATGGAATTGTTGCTAAATATGAAATGAAAGACATGGAAGGCTCACTGGCTCAAACGATACCGACTGTAGTAACACCTAATACGCTTATCTTTCGCGGCTGACGCTTCCAAGCCTTTTTGCAAGGAAACGGTGGCGTTGGTCAAGGCATTCAGCAAGACTTAGGAGTCATACGCAGCATCCGCATAGGCCAGTTGCGTCGTAAATGCTGCCGCGGCCACAAGCGCGCTTACCAGGGTTCTGAATTTCCTGATGCTGACCTTTCATCTGATTGAACAGGAATCACAGGGCATGCTCCTTTTGGAAAAGGATCTCGCTGGAAGAAGAAATGCAGAGCCGAAGCTGCAGCCCCATGATCAGGCTGACGGGGATGCTATTTCGACTGCGCCGCGGTGATGCGCAGCAGACTTTTTCCTGCGACATCCTTTAGCGGGAAGTAGGCGCGATGAGTGGCGGGGTCGACCGCGACCACATGGGCGTTCGGCCCCAATAAACCTTCGCCCAGCTTGACCAGCTTGCCATCCTGTTTTTTGAATACGGACACAATACCGGCTTCGCCAGCCACGTAGAGCCAGTCCAACGCGGGGTCGAAGGCCAGCACATCGGGATCGGCACCGACCTTGAATGAAGCGGTGACTTTCTTGCTGTTGAGATCGAGAACTAGCAGGGTGTCGTTTCCTTCGCAAGCGATATACGCCTGACGGGCTGGTGCGTCAATATATAGGCCGTGGTTTCCCTTGGCGCCTGGCAGTTTGATGCGATTGACGACTTTGTCTATAGCCGGATCGATTTCGACAAGCTCGCCGCTGGTCTGCTCATTGACAAAAATGTGCTTGGATACCGGGTCGTACTGGGTATTGCCCACTTCCCGCCCAACCTTGATCGTGGTGACGCGACTATTCGTACGCACGTCGATCACGGTGTCGGTGCCGCCGTGTTCGTCGGAGACGTAGATTTTATGAACTTCGGGCGCATAAGCGATACCATCCGGATAGTCGCCGGCCGGCATGCGCGCGGTCACTTTAAGCGTTTTGATATCGATGGCGACGACTTCATTGCTGCCAGTGGCCGACGCATACACACGCCCCAGCTCAGGAATGACCAGCACACCATGGACGCCCGCAATATTGGGTATATCCGCCACCACCTTCTGCGCCTTGGTGTCGACTACCGTCACCACGCTGTCGCCGAGATGGGCCAGAAACAACAGGCCGTTGTTTCCATCCAGGCTGGCGTAGTCCCAGCGCGTCGTGTTGCCAGCCAAGGGTATATCGGCAACTATGGTAAGCGGCAGCGTGTCGGCGGCCAATACATTGTGGCCAAAGACCAGCCCAAGCAGAGCCCAGGCGGCAGGCATTAGCGTACGAAAAGCGTTTCTTCTCGCCATTTTTCGCTCAGGATTCATTTAGATTGTCCCGACTGCGCAGTGAGCTGAGTAAGCAAGGCTTCAATATGCGCTTTGAGTGATGCGCTGGATGCTTTGAAATCCACACTGGCTGGTGGCACGTCGTTCCAGGCTAAGATGGACGAGCCATTGCTGCCTATGCTGATTGGAGAATCCACGCTGATCGCAATGGCGCGCCGAGCGGAATCGATGTCTAGTGCTGTCAATTTGGTCGGGTGAAACGCTGCGACATCGAAGCCTTCCTGGCGTAGCCCATCGACAATAGGGGGAGGAACAGTGATCGAGTCAGGGACTATGCCTCGCGAGACTGCAACAAAGGGGAGATGTCTTTCTTGGGCAATTTTGTTGAAATAGGACACGGCCATCAGACTTTTGACGTTCCCGTGCTCGCAAATGAACAGTATCTTGCCGGTCGTGTCGGCGGCATCTTCTGCGCTTGCCACCATCGCAGCACTTCCAAATAACAAAGTGAGCAGGACGGACGTAATTTGTTTCCAAAAGCCCATTTTAGTTTCCTTAGTCTGATGAATAAATTGGTCTCGCCGGCTTCTTCAACCTGAAATCGTCTGTACGATAAATTCTGGGCCGGCGGCCATCGATGTGCCTCGTCTTGGCAATACTTGCACCAGGCATACAGAGTGTCGTACGTTACGCACGTCGAGCAAGGTGCGGGCAAAAGCATTGCTGCGCCAAAGAGCAAATTCTACCTCGGTAATGCTATACATAAGGGGTTCCTGAGATAAAAAATTTTCACTGACCTTGTATTGACCAGACCTTCTTGTCGACCGTTTCCAGCCGGCGGGCTGCAGGCTATCCTTTCATACCAAAAAAATCGAAAAAATGATTAGCACTCATCAGCACGCATTGAATCCACTTGCATCATCAGCATGACATGCGTATGACTTATACCAAAATCCAACACCAGTGCTTGTCATAGAGTCGTAACCTGGCCTCGTTATTCTCCTTGGGCAACGCGTTCCTACCCAGTTTTAACTTGAGTTCCTTTGGAAAAAATCTTGTGCGATTGCATGAGCATTTTCCTGCGTTCTCATCAAAATAATTCTGCAGGTTGAGTAAATTCACTACGCTCCACGCAAACGCACGGACGTGGTGTGAGTTTTCATTTCAATCATGGTAGACGCTGATTCTGGAAACAGAAAACCGTTGATTCCAACCCACAATTAAGAGAAAATTTATGTCACGCCATTTTCCATTAAAGCCAGCCTGTATCCTGATTTTGCAGGCATTCGCGCTGATTGCCAATGCAGCAGAGAGCACGCCAGAAGTAGAAACAGTTACCGTTCTCGGTACGGGACAAAGCCGTCAAGTGCAAAATATCACACGTACCGATATGACAGAAGTCCCCCCCGGTACCAGTCCGCTGAAAGTCCTGGACAAGTTGCCAGGTGTGAGTTTTCAGTCAGCCGACCCATTCGGTGCTTACGAATGGTCCACCCGCTTTAGTATTCGCGGTTTCAATCAAAGCCAGCTCGGCTTCACGCTAGACAATGTACCGTTGGGTGACATGAGCTACGGTAACAACAATGGCTTGCATATCAGCCGTGCCATCTCTTCAGAAAATATTGGCCGCGTAACCTTGTCGCAAGGTGCAGGTTCGTTGTCCACCGCATCGACCAGCAATCTGGGCGGTACCGTGCAATTCTTTTCCAGCGACCCGACGGCCAATTTTGGTTTCACTGGTGAACAAACCATAGGCAGCGACAATACTTCCCGTACTTTTGCACGTATTGATTCTGGTGTCTTATCAACTGGCACCAAGTTCTACTTAAGTGCAACACGTCAGCGCACGGACAAGACCAAGGGCGTTGGTGGACAGGATCAGGATCAGTTCAACTCTAAACTGGTGCATGAATTTGGTGAAAATCGCGTCAGTGCATTCTTCAACTATTCTGATCGTAAAGAAGTCGATTACCAGGACATGTCGCTGGACATGACACGTCGCCTGGGTTACAACTGGGATAATTACGCGCCCGACTGGCAGCGTGCAGTGAATGCCGCCAAGGGTATCTTTACGGGTGGTGTTAATAATCTGGATGATGCCTACTATCTTGGGCGCGGTTTGCGTAAAGACAGCCTGGCTGGTGCTACATTGCTGATGAAATTGAGTAACTCTGCCGATTTGAAAACCACGGTCTATCATCATAGCAATGAAGGCCAGGGGCACTGGTACACACCATACAATGCCAGCTCTGCTACCGTGCCAATCTCTATCCGTACGACGGAGTATGCTATTTCGCGCGATGGCCTGATCAGCGACCTGCACTGGGATATTGGTCAGCATGAAGTCAATGCTGGCTTCTGGACAGAACGCAGCAATCACACCTTAACACGTAATTTTTATGCAGTCAGCGGGCCAGATGACACCAATTTCTTCCTGAGCAATCCGACCAGTACAGGGTTCAAGCAAAAATTCTATACATCGACGACACAAATGTATTTGCAAGATACAGTGTCCATGATGAATGGTGCCATGAAACTGAACTTCGGTTTCAAGACACCAAAAGTGAGCATTGATGCAACCAGCCTGGTAGGTAGCCGTGCGGCTGGCTCGCTGACTGCCAAGAAGACTTTCTTGCCACAAATTGGTCTGAGCTATAACCTCAGCAAAGACGATGAATTGTTTGCCTCTTTATCGCAAAACATGCGTGCTTATCAACCTGGTGTCAATGGTCCTTTCTCACAGAGCCAAACCTCATTCAATATCAGTTCCGCAACGATCAAACCTGAAACTTCGGTCACACTGGATCTTGGTTACCGCTTCAAGAGAGATTCGGTACAAGGCTCCGTCGCGCTTTACCATGCCGACTTCGATGATCGCTTGCTCAACGTAGCCAGTTGCCCAGGTATTGTGGGTTGCCCAAGCACTTTCGCCAACGTAGGTAAGGTCGCCACCAATGGTCTGGAAGCTGTCGCCATCTGGAGCATTACACCTGAAGTTTCATGGTTTAATTCTTTCACTTACAACGATTCCAAATACAAATCGAATTACCTCGATGGTGGCATTGTTGCCGTGGATGGCAAGCAAGTGGTCGACACGCCGAAAGTCATGTTCAACTCTGAACTTTCCTATGAAACTGAAAGCTGGTTTACCCGTGTTGGCGGTAAGTTCACTGACAAGCGCTATTACACTTATTTAAATGACGCGCAAGTGCCATCGTATTGGGTAGGTAATTTGTCCCTGGGTTACAAGCAAAAATCCATAGGTGCACTGAAAGATGTAAAGATACAGTTCAATGTAACGAACTTATTGAACAAACAGTATTACAGCACCATAGGTTCAAATGGATTTACTGCCTCTGATCCTACTGGTACTTTTGCAACTTTGCTGACTGGTGCGCCACGTCAAATGTTTTTGAGTTTTAGCGGTAAGCTGTAAGACTTTACAGAAGAAAAAGACAGCCGGGTTCACGCCCGGCTGTTGTCGTATCAAACAACATCAATACCTGGATAGTTTTTTACACTGATGAACACCAAAAAATACTTTGCCATAATCAGCCTGTTGTTGTGTCTGCCGTGCAAGGGGATACTCGCACAAGTTGCCACTACCACTCCTATTGAGCACGTGATTGTCGTAGTTGGAGAAAACCGTACTTTCGATAATTTGTTTGGTGTCTATCAGCCCAAAAAAGGTCAGACTATAGCCAATCTATTGTCCAAAGGAATCGTCAAAAAAGATGGTAGCCCAGGACCAAATTTTTCCACTGCCAGACAAAGTCTGGCGAATAATTTTGGCGCCTATACGCCGACACCTGAAGTCAAAGGTATCTACAACCATCTGCCGCAACCTTACGCGGCGGGCGCATTTGGGCAACGCCGCGATATTCCAGACAATCGCTTCCCTGTCGCTTTGGCAAATGGGCCATTTCAAATTACCAGTCATGTCAGCTATGGCGCACACACGGGTGATCCTATCCACCGCTTTTTCCAGATGTGGCAGCAAGTCAACGGCGGCCAGCAAGACTTATTTGTCTGGACTGCTGAAATGACGGGACCTGGCCCTAGCAACCAACCCGCCCCTTTGGCACCAGGCCGCACCTATCAGGGTGCAATTTCCATGGGTTTTTATAATATGCTCGCTGGTGACGCGGCTATTTTCAAACAACTCGCTGATCACTTTGCCATTGCGGATAATTACCATCAACCCATTATGGGTGGCACAACAGTCAATTATTTTGCCCTGGCGACGGGTGACGTCGCGCATTACAACGACAACGGCAAGCCTGTTATGCCGCCCGCAAAGCAGATAGAAAACCCCGATTCGCAAGCAAATACCAATAACTGGTACACAGAAGATGGTTACCGTGGTGGTACCTATGTGAAATGTGCAGACAATTCTCAACCTGGCGTTGCAGGCATCAAACAATTTTTGCAAAGACTTCCCTACAAACCCTTCAACGACGGCAATTGCGCCCCGGACACGTATTACATGATCAACAATATGGACCCTGGGTATTCTGCTACGGGCACGCCGCTGCCCTTAAGCGAAGAGAAATTCATCATGCCACCGCAGACCATACCGCATATCGGCGATGCCATGACAGCCGGCGGTGTACCCTGGAAATGGTATAGCGGCGGCCGCAATGACGGCAAAAACGTCGATAAAGAATATTGTGGCATGTGTGATACCCCTACCTTCTTCACCTCTACCATGACAGGGCCGGACAAGGCGAAGCTGCAAGATTTAAGTCAGTTTTATCTTGACGTTAAAGATGCCAAAACCTTCCCTTCAGTCGCCGTCATCGCGCCTTACGACAGCATTTCCGGCCACCCTGGTTACGCGATAGAACCCAGTTTCGATGAACTGGTCAATGACATCGTTACACGTGTACGCAACAATCCAGACCTTTGGAAGAATACGGCCATCCTGGTCACTTTTGACGAAGGCGGTGGTTACTATGATTCAGGTTACATTCAGTTCATTGATTTTTTTGGCGACGGTACCCGCATTCCATTAGTAGCGATTTCGCCGTATGCAAAGACTGGTTATGTCGATCACACTTATTACGATCATGTCTCAATCCTGAAGTTCATAGAACGCAACTGGAACTTGCCTCCCTTGTCCAGGCGCAGTCGTGATAATTTGCCAAACCCTGTATTCGACAAAGCCAACCCTTACATACCTTTAAATCGTCCTGCACTGGGCGATTTGATGGATATGTTCGATTTTGGAAAAAAGCGCCAGGGAAGCCTTGAAGAAATTAAAAAGACAAAATAAAGATATCTTTGGCTTTGTGTAAGTCATCGCACAGTCACATTCTTATGAAAGACTGCGCCTTCATTTGAGAAATGGGTAAATCATATGCGACATTTTCCACGTCTTGTTACCGTTCTGTCTGGAACATTATTGCTATACACGGGAGTCGCCGCTGCAACTGAAAAGCTGCGCCTTTTGACATGGGCAGATTATGCACCCAAGGATGTAGTCGCACAATTTACCAAAGAGACAGGCATCAACGTTGAAGTCACGCTGTCGAACAATGAAGAAATGATTTCAAAATTGCGTGCGACCGGTGGTGCAGGCTTTGATCTGGCACAACCTAGTCAGGACAGGATCAGTGGGCCGGCCAAAGAATTTGGCATCTACAAGCCACTGGACTATAGCAAAATCCAGATCGCCAATTTCAAACCAGAAATGTTGGAAGCAACACGCAAGACCAGCAGTCTCAACGGCAAGCCATACGGCCTGGCCTATTTTTGGGGCACAGACGGCCTGGTTAACGGTAATGCCAAGTTGGAGGTACTTGATTACACAGACTTGTGCAAACCGGAACTACAGGCAAAAGTATCGGTTCGCCTGAAACGTCCGACGCTGATAGGTATGGCATTTGCTCTGGGAAAAGACCCGTTTAAAGCCTATGATAATCCTAAGCAATATGAGCAAATCATGCAAGAAGCAGGTAATAAACTGATCGCATGCAAAAAGAACTTGAAGTATTTCTGGGAAGGAAAAGACCAACTGTTGAACGACTTGCGCAATGGTGATTTGGTCGCCGCCCAGATGTGGGATAGCGGCGGCTGGAAACTCAATGCAGAAAATCCTAGCATCAAATTCATCGCTCCCAAGTCAGGTGCGCTTGGATGGATAGACAGCTTCGCCATTCCGTCCAAGGGAAAGAACGATGCCGCTGCCTACGCCTGGATCAACTTTGTCGCGCGCCCGGAAATCGCAGCCAAACTGGCAAAATCCGCAGGCAATTTTACTGCTATCAAAGGTGCGGAAGAATTCATGGATGCAAAGATGAAGGCACAATTGAATGAATCCTTTCCGCCAGCCGCCATGAAAAATATCAAATGGTATCCAGCCATACCGCCAGGTTTGGAAGAAATCGAAGGCAAGATACTGGACCGTATCAAAGCCTCTCACTGAGTTATTTACCTAATCAGGAAATCAACCAGCGGAGTCGCATGCAATACGATCTCGAAGTCAAAGCTGTTTCCAAACGTTACGCCTTGCATGGACAAACCCACACAGCGGTTGACCAACTTACGCTGCATATCCCCAAGGGCGCGTTTTTTTCTATACTTGGCCCCTCTGGCTGTGGCAAAACCACATTGCTACGCATGATCGCAGGTTTTGTTGAACCAGATGAAGGGGAGATCTGGATAGGTGGCGACAATATGAAGCAGGTAGCACCCAATCGCCGTCCGGCGAACATGGTGTTTCAACACCTGGCATTGTTCCCGATGATGAACGTTGGTGACAATGTGGCCTATGGCCTGAGCAGACGTGGCACGGGAAAGGCGGAGACTAAACGTAAGGTTGATGAGATGCTGGAACGTGTTGGCCTGCCTGGTATTGCAGCCAAGCAGGTGCATCAGCTATCTGGCGGTCAAAAGCAAAGAGTGGCTATTGCCCGCTCACTGGTATTGGAACCTACTTTATTGCTGCTCGACGAACCTCTTGGTGCACTTGACCTGAAGTTACGTGAGCACATGAAGCTGGAGCTGAAGCAATTACAAGCGCAGATAGGCACAACCTTTGTGTATATCACACACGATCAATCAGAAGCACTGGTCATGTCCGATACGATAGCCGTCATGAACCGTGGTCGCTTTGAGCAATGTGGTACGCCGCAGGATTTATATTACAGGCCACAAACAACTTTCGTCGCTGACTTCGTGGGACAAAATAATCGACTGCAAGGGGTATGTCAACTCGATGCCAGCGGTCGCAAGCTGGCCGTTCTTGATAATGGATTCAGTCTGGTCTTGCAGCCAGAACTGCCGTCAGAACTACCATTTAGCGCAGGCGACAATCTGGATATGTTTATCCGCCCGGAATCGATAATCTGGTCAACGCAAGTACGCATGCGTGATGAACAAGAGAATCAGTTTCTTGCCTTTATCGAAGATATGGTGTTTGACGGAGCAAACTCAACGGTACTATTAAAATTAGAGGACAGCCAAATCCTGATGCGTGCAAGCTTGCGGCCAGAGATAATGGTTCAGGACTTACGCAAGGGTAAGCAAGTCAGCGTCAGCTTGCCAGCCCGGCATTTGCAGGTATTTGTGCGCCAGCCATGACGAACCGACAGCAAAACAAGATACTGCTTTGTCTGCTGCTGACACCCGCGCTGCTATGGTTAGGCTTGTTGATTGTGCTGCCGCATCTGGATATGTTGCTGCTGTCATTTAGCAAGCGTGTTGCCACCGGTGAGTACAAACCTGCTCTGGCGCAATATGCGACATTCTTTGAAGAACCGCTGTATTGGCATACCTTTATGCGAACGGCCAGCATGTCGGCACTGGCTACCGCGATAACATTGGTATTGGCGTTCCCAGTCAGTTGGTATATCGCCAAAATTGCGCGTGCCCGTAGCAAGGCCATCACCCTGGCTGCGATATTGTTGCCGTTCTGGTCGGGGGAGATGGTGCGGACCCTGGGTTGGGTTATCCTGCTCAGAAGTCATGGCGTTATCCCACAATTTCTGTTCAGCATCGGCCTGATATCCGAGCCGGTGGAATTGCTCTACAACGATGCCAGCATTATGCTGGGACTGGTGTATGCATCCCTACTGTTTATGGTCATTCCACTGACCAATGCGCTGGAAACTTTAGATGATAGCTTGATCGAAGCAGCCTATGATCTGGGTGGCAAGCCAGCAAATATTCTGTTCCATATCGTTTTACCGCATGCAGCCCCTGGCGTTGCTGCTGGAACCATCATGGTTTTTATGCTGAGTCTGGGAAATTATCTGACACCGGTACTATTGGGTGGAAAAAATTCAATGTGGTTTACCGAGCAGATTTATACGCAATTTATTACCCGCTTCAATTGGGAGCAAGGTGCTGCCTTTGCCTTCCTCTTGCTGTCGCTGTCCAGTCTGATGGTCTGGGCGGGACTGAAACTGAGCGGCCAAAGTTTTGCAAACACAATGAGACGCGTATAAAGTCAGGCCTATGATAGCAAGCATCCCTTCATCACGATCGAGTCAGTTCATACGTAAGGCTTATCTGTCGCTGTTCTTTCTATTCCTGTTTTTACCACTGAGCATGGTGGTGGTGTTTGCATTTAATGATGCGCCATATCCGATGCCACCATGGAAGGGCTTTACCCTGGACTGGCTGTTTGCCAACGGTGAACATGGGCGCACAGGTCTGTGGTTCGATACGGAATTACGTGACAGCTTGTGGAATAGCCTCATCATTGCCAGCACAGTCAGTACTCTTTCCGTTCTGGCTGGTACGGCTAACGCCTTCTTGCTGGAACGCTGTGACTTTCGCGGCAAGAACGTATTATCTTCATTGATGCTGGTGCCGCTGGTCATTCCGGGTGTCATTCTCGGCATTTCCATACTTGCCTTCATGAGCCGGATAGCCCAGTTTGCTGATAATAATTTCGGCATGGAACTGGAGTTTTTGCGACCAGGCTTGCCCCTGGTTATCTTTGGTCAATTTGCGTATATAGTTAGTATCACGACGTTGACAATTTCTGCTAGGTTAAAGCGATTTGATCTAAGCCTGGAAGAGGCCGCACAAAATCTTGGTGCCAGCCGCAGTGCTATCTTCATGACCATTACTTTGCCCTATTTGCGACCAGCCTTATTGGGTGCTGCTGCAATAGCCTTTTTACTTTCCTTCGAGAATTTCAATACAACCTATATGCTGACCGGCAGTGATGCTCCGCTGACCATATTGATGTATGGCCGCATGAAAGAAGGGGCAACACCTGTTATCAATGCAATCAGCCTGGCGCTGATGGTATTGTCTTTACTGTTTGTCAGCTTTAATTTGTTGCGGAAATCCGGGCAAGATTAATACCATCAGTTTCAATTAGCAAAGTTATCGCGTCAACCTGTACAAATAAATCGCCGTCCTGATGGTAGCGCGTTGTATGGATTTGATGTCCAGGTCTTCATCGGGCGAATGGGCACCGTTGCCAGTGGCACCTAGGCCGTCCAGGCTATCCACAAAAGGGGCGACGAACTGGATGTCGCCAGCACCACGCAAACCCGGTGGGAAGGGGGCTATGGCACCCAGCCCGGCGTCTTTGCTGGCTTTGGAATAGATTTCCAGCAGGGCCAGGTTGCCGATGGTGGGGGACATGGGTGGGTAATTTTCATAGAAGCTGATGCTGGCGGTGGTGCCGGGCAGGTTCTTGGCGACGATGTCGCGCATGCGGTCTGCGGCGCGCTTGCCCTGTTCGGCGGTCAGGTAGCGCAGGTCACCATGCACCTGTGCTGTCGGTGCGATGACATTGGTCTTGCCAAAGGCGGTGCCTTTGCTACCCTGGTTGTCATAGCTGATTTCTGTGCCGCCTACGATGTTGCCGGGGTTGAAGGTGAGGTCGGGTTCGATCAATTGTTCACGAAAGCTGTTGAGGATGCGTGCTGCTTCATAAATCGCACCATAGCCGTTATTGCCAAATACGGCAGCAGAATGGCCTTGTTTGGCTTTGACATCCAGCACAAAGCCGCCCGAAGCGCGCCGGCCTATGGTGCCGGTGGCATTGCCCTGGCTATCAAGAGACGTGCCTTCAAAGGCCAGTGCCAGGTCGCTACGCTTGGCGGCATTGATCAAATCGGCACGTGAGGTGGCGATGGGGTGGCCTGCGCTTTCTTCATCGCCACTAAAAATTACCTGGATGCGGGTATTGTCCAGCGCACCGATCGCATGCAGTGCACGCAGGGCTTCGATGATGATGACGTCGCCACCTTTCATGTCGTTCACGCCCTGGCCACGCACCTTGTCGCCACGCCTGTCCCACAATTGCACCGGGCTGTCTTTTTCAAAGACGGTATCCAGGTGGCCTATCAGCAGCACCCGCTTGCCCTGCGTGCCTTCCCGCTCTGCCAGCAAATGCCCGGCGCGGTTCATGGCCGCTGGCATGTCTGACCAGCTGGTTTTAAAACCCAGGCCATCCAGTTCGGCCCGATACAGCTTGCCGACGGCCCGCACGCCTTCATGGTTCAATGTACCGCTATTGATGTTGACACTGCGTTCCAGCAATTGCAGTGCAGCGTCAGACCTTGCCTGCACGGCAGCGACGATCTTTTGCTCGGTGGCGGACAAGTCATCTGCCTTGGCGGCGGTGTGCAGACCCAGGGCGGCCAGCAGGGTCATGGTGAGGAGGCTTGTGCGGGGTTTGTAGGGTTTAGACATGGGGTGGCCTTTTGAGGGGATTGACGATTGCTTCCAATAATAAACGGATTTTAATCGGCGTGAAGTATCGGTGTGTATGAAATTATGACGTGTGCCTACATCTTTGGGCTATTGGGGATATCCACGACGGTGCGCGTGGCGCACCCTACGAAGGTGTTTGTCGACCAGTCGCAAAACTATAGGGTGCACCGCGTGCACCGCCTAATGGCAAGGCATCTGCCTGGCAGTTTGTGGGGGGCGGGTCTTGAATAAAATTGCAGGCGAAGTGCTGGTGTTCAGGCCTTGGCTTTTTTTGCCGGTTTTTTCTTGGTAGCGCTGTTCAGGGCAATCGCTGCGTGGATCAGTGCCTTGAAGGCGGCTTCGTCCACTGCTTCACCTGCGTGAATGTCGATGGCGCGGCGCACGTTGCCGTCCAGGCTGGAATTAAAGAGACGGGCCGGATCTGGCAGCGCCGCGCCCTTGGCAAAGGTCAGCTTGACCACACTCTTATAGGATTCGCCGGTGCAGATGATGCCGTCATGCGACCACACCGGCGTGCCCATCCACTTTAATTCTTCGACCACATCCGGGTCTGCTTTCTGGATGAGCTGGCGCATCTTGCCCAGCGTTTCGCCGCGCCAGTCACCCAGGCTGGCAATTTTTTCCGAGATCAGCTCAGATACGGATTGATTGGATGTTGGCTGCTCTTGCTGCGTGTCTGCTTTTTTCATGATGTTATCCTGGCACGGTGGAATACTATTTTTCTGCAGAAGTGATGATGCGCTTGCCAAACCACATGCGATGCAGCAGACCGTCTTTCAGCACCAACTGATGGTAGAGCGCACCCACAATATGGGCAGCAATCAACAGCACCAGCAAGACGGCAAGCACCGCGTGCACCTGGAATGAGGGCAACGTCGCGAATCTGGGCAGCGGCGGTCCGTTCGGCAAGAAGGCACTGCTGATCAGCCAGCCAGTGATATAGCCACTGATGATCATCAGGAATACGATCGCATATAAACCAAAGTGGGCCAGCGAGGCCAGCCTGTCCAGCAGCGATGACCCGGTGGTCGGTGCTGCCGGGCGGGCGCTCCAGCGACGGATGATGACGCGTACCAGCATCAGCACAAGCACCAGCATGCCACCGCTCATGTGCAGCACCAGTACGTCGAGCTTTTTCGGGTCGCTGTTTGACATATTCTCCAGCACGAAAAAGCCCACGCACAGCAGGCCGATGATCAACAGCGCCACCAGCCAGTGCAAGGCCACCAGCACCGGCTGGTAACGTGTAGCGATAGGTTTGCTTATGACTGTGCGGCTCATGACAAGCTACCCGCTACACGATCGAGGTTGGCGAAGAATTTTTGCCAGCCGTATTGGGCACCCTGGTAGGCTTGTTGCTGATCTGGGCGGAAGCCTGATTGTTCCATGCGCAGATGGGTGCCGCTACTGGTCGCGGTCAGCGTCCAGGTGACCACGCTCTTCAGACCCATCGCTTCCCACGCATAGGACAGCACCTGGTGTGGTTCCACCACCAGCACCTGGCAATCTACCACGCCCCAGTCTGCACTCAGTTTGAAACGATGACCGACGACCGCCTGGAAGTCGTTCTTCATCAGCCATTCTTCGATCAGGTAACCCTGGGTCAGCGCCCGCCAGATTTTTTCAAGCGCATGCGGCATCTCGCGCTCTACCACCAGGGTCTGGGTGTCATTGGTGTTATCGGCTCTATTTGTGTTGTCGGTGTGCATTATTGATCCATCCTTTTCAATAGGTCTTCCAAACGGTCGAATTTGTGTTGCCAGAAGCTCGAATAAAAGCTGATCCAGTTCATCAGTGGTGCCAGTGCTTTTGGTTCGGCGCTGTAATACGTCTCGCGCCCTTCACGCCGGCCTTGTACCAGGCCCACCTGTTTCAGTGCGTTGAGGTGTTTGGAAATGGCTGGTTGTGATACGCCAGACGGGTCAGTCAGCGCATGCACGGTCATTTCACCGCCTTTGCTCAAACGTTCAAAAATGGCACGCCGGGTCGGGTCTGATAAGACTTTCAGAACGGCGGTTGGTTCGGCATGCATTGCAATTCCTTACAGTGGGTACAGTGTGAATGGGCGTAAATAAATCATAGCCAACTGGTTATGGATTGTCAAGGATGATTTTTAGAGGCATTTCGTGGCTTAGGCAAGTGGCGGTGGGGCAGGTTAGCGCTGGCGATCAGGTGGCGTGCGCATCGTGGCGCGCCAGGGGGCCGATTTGCACGCGATTACCTGATCATGTAGTATCTGCAGGGAGTGATCGATCAGGTAAAGCGATTTTTTTCGACAGATATTTTCAGGGGGCGATATGAAACGAGTTGTGGGCGTCGGTGGCGTGTTTTTTAAAGCGAAGAACCCTGAAAAACTGCGTGAATGGTATCGCGATCATCTCGGTTTCAACCTCGAAGAATGGGGTGGGGTGGTATTCCAGCCCAGTGGCAGCAAGGATGCCAATGGCACCACTGACAGCGAAAAAACGGTCTGGTCCTTATTCCCCAGCGACTCAAACTATTTTGCGCCGAGTACCCAGGCTTTCATGATCAACTATCGCGTTGACGACCTGCATGCCTTGCTCGCGCAGTTGCGTCAGGAAGGCTGTGCCGTGGACGCCAAGGTGGATGAGTCAGAATATGGAAAATTTGGCTGGGTGATGGACCCCGAGGGTAACCGCGTCGAGCTGTGGGAACCACCGGCACCGTAGAACGTGTTTACGATCTGTAGCGAGCGTCAGCGGGGTGAAGAGCAGCGCAAAAAGCGGAATGTACTTGTAGTACATGAGCATTTTGAGCAGCGCATGAGCCCCGATCACGCCCGCGCAGTAAGATCGTAAATAGGTTCTAAGGTGTAAAGCTTGCTGCCGACGGAATAAAGGTTCCTGCTGCACGCAACAGGAGCCCAGCCCTGCGAATGTGTTTTACTTGTAAATGCCAACACCCAGGAAATAATTATCCACTTTTTCAATATAGGTGGTTTTTTGATCCAGTGCTTTGGTGACAGGGTTCGGCCATCTGTATTCCACCCAGCCAGAACCTTTGGTCTTGGCGATCTGCAACATCTCTCTGGTCAGCAGCTTGCCATCACCATCTTTATAATCCATCATCGGCTTACCGATCAGCTTGGGGTTGGCGGATGCCAGCATGGTGCCTTCCATGTCAAAGGCGATGACATACAGGTCACGGTCATGGAAGGCCTTGTTGGATGCATCATTAAAATCCGCCAGCGCCTTGTCCTTCCCCACCGATTTGAAATGCGCCACCGCTTTCTTCGCCATCGCCGTAGCCTGATCCGCCGTGCCCTTGTCTTCGGCTGCAACTGCCAGGGTGCTAGAGAAAAAAGCCATCATGAAAGCCAATACCAGCGAGCCTATCTTGTTCATTGTCGTCTCCTTGTTGGGAATTTTTTTGTCTGAATCAGGTGTCTTCTTGATGAAGAAAACATACGGCACCGCAACTTTATCTATTCAAGACCAGGGCCAGCCTGCCAGCCCATCAAATAAGTCTTGCATGCAGCTTAGTATAGAAGACTTGAAAATTCAATTTGCCAAAGATTGTTTCTTGCAGGTAGCATGAGCTTGCTGTTGTGGATCTGCACGGTGCTGTCCATTCTTGTAGGGTGCGCCATGCGCACCGTTTTTGTGGCATGTGAAAACCCGGTGCGCGCGGCGCACCCTACGGGATGTGGGCGATTTTTATCTTCCAGAATTTGTAAAGTGCGATGTGATCGTATAGTATTTTGAATTGACAGCAAATTCTCCAGGTGTAATCGGGACACATCCTTCAACATCGAATTTAGAATCGTATGACAGATAGCGTATTTCAATGTGCAAACTGCGGTGCCCCGTTGGCTAGCGCCAACGCTATTTGCCCGCGTTGTGAACCCGAATTTTCAGCGCCAGACAAACATACAGGCAAATACCGTTGCCCGGATTGTGCCTGTCGTTTTGATCAGCCTGATATTGCATTATGGCCGTCAAATGCGAAATGGTATCGTCCGCAAATCCAGAAGGCAAAATGCCCGCATTGCCAGGCCCTTCTGCGGGACCGCACTGTCATCCAAAGAAGCAGAACCGAAATGGCGCTGATGCTGGCGCTTATCGTTGCATCTGCGTTTTCTACCTGGCGACCAGGCACACAGATCGTATTGCTGGCGGTGTTGCTGGTATCAGAGTTCCTGCGCAAGCAGGCAGCGGCCAAGTCCCTGGCTATCGAAGAAGAAAGATATGTCCATGATCAGGCAGGGGAATAAGCCCTGTTTGTGATTGGCATTAATTTGCTGCGTTAAATTTTCTGTTTTATTTGACCGCGACCTTGTTACTTCGTAGGGTGCGCTATGTGTGCCATGTGCACCATTCACCACCATCCATTTGCGTAAACGGTGCGCGTGGCGCACCCTACGGGATGTGTGTTGCTTCGAATCTCACCGTAACCAACTCTTCGGCTACAATTGGCATTCAATTGTTCACATCCCATTTCTACCATGACATCACCCGTTTTCCGTAAATTCTCCCAGCCGCAATTGTCTGAAGCCAGCATACAGGCTGTGGCTGATGTGCTGCGTTCCAACTGGATCGCGACTGGCCCCAAGGTCACCGAACTGGAACAGGCGCTGTCACGTACCTTTGGCAATCGTCCGACCAGGTTGCTGACGTCGGCCACGGGCGCGATGGAAATTGCACTGGCGCTTTGTGATATCGGTGCGGGGGATGAAGTCATCACCTCGGCGCAAAGTTTTTTCTCGGCCATGAACATGATCGTCAAATCTGGTGCCAAGCCGGTGTTTGTGGATTGCGACCTGCTCACTCGTGCGATTGACCTGGCGCAGGTAGAGGCCGCGATTACGCCCTACACCAAGGCCATCATGCCCACCCATTTCCCCGGTGCGCTGGGGGATATGGATGCCCTGTATGCGCTGGCCAAAAAATACAAGTTGCGTGTGATTGAAGATGCAGCCCTGGTGCAGGGTTCCAAATGGCAAGGCAAACCCGTGGGGGCGTTTGGTGATATCGCCATCTTCAGTTTTCATCCCAACAAAAACATGACGACGATAGAAGGCGGGGCCATCGTCGTCAATGATGAAGCCGAAGCGCAAAGGGTAGACATCTTGCGTTTTCATGGCATCAGCAAATTGCCAGACCAGAGCCGTGATGTGGTCGAAGCCAGCGGCAAGTTCAACATGTCGGATGTATCCGCCGTGCTTGGCCTGCACCAACTGGCCCAGTTTGATGACTTCATGGCGCAGCGCCAGGTTTTGGCAGACCGTTATTTTGAACGCTTCCCCCAACTGCAGGGCGTCGTGCTGCCACCTCATGGGCAGACCGGGCAAGCCGACCAGACCTGGAATATGTTTTGCGTACTCATCCCGTATGAACAATTCGGCCACACCCGCAGCAGCTTTCGCAATGCCTTGAACGATGCCGGCATAGGCACAGGCCTTTCCTACGAAGTCTGCCACCTGACCACCGTTGGCAAACACTTCGGCTACCACGAAGGCATGTTCCCCAACGCCGAACGCATCGCCCGCGAAACTGTCACGCTGCCTTTGCATGTGGGCTTGACGCTGGGGGATGTGGATGAGATTTGTGCGGTGGTGGGTAAGGTGTTGGCTGGATGAAATTGATTGAGACACTACGGAGAATACATTGAGAGAAAAATGTGCTCAACATCGCTTACTTGTAAGCCTCCAGTGCACATATTTAGATTGTCTTTAAATTAATAATGTTGTACGCTTAATATGGATAGAAGATAGTTGCTTCTGGGATTTTCTTGTCTTGATAAACCGATTGTTTGCCCGATTCCGTTCGTATTCCAAGGCAATCAAGAAAGTCCGCGTTTTTGATAGTCAGGCAATTCTTATCTACCTCATGCATCATTTCTTGATGTGAAACATATTAAAAGTAAGGGCAGAACGTGGATCAACGGGCAATCAATATTGGCAACGGAAATTCGATTGTCCAAATCATTGGCGAAGGTAATCCACACCTGACACTGACGCGTTTCTTCGGCCAGCGCACCATACATAAAGACCTTGATCGCTTATCACCATATACCCGCTCTACATCCTTGATCGGAAGAGAAGCCGAGTTGGCTAGTCTGCATAAGTTTTTGACAGGGGCGAAACCAATTGCCGCACGCGTACTCATTGGCGGCGGCGGTAGTGGAAAAACCCGGCTGGCGCTACATTTGTGTGACCAATTGAGTGAAACCGGCTGGCAGGCGGGTTTTGTAAAACATTCGGAACTAAAACGCTTCTTCAATCAACAGAATCTTAGTCTCTGGGGTTGGGGAAGCCCTACCCTGATCGTGGTGGACTATGCGGCCGAACATGCAGCCTTGCTTAGTGAATGGTTTGATGAGCTGTCTGATCGTATTGAGGAATCGCCGCATCTATTACGTCTGCTGCTGCTGGAGCGGCACGCCAGCGCGGATAGTGGCTGGTGGCAAACAGTATTTGCTTCTGGAGGATTTGGCTCAAGCAGCAAACGTGCTTTGCTTGACCCGCCTGAGCCTATCTCTATCCTGCCTCTGTTCGCTGCCGAAGATAGACTGACACTGCTGCGTGATATGTTGACGCAGATGTACGATCAAAATGAACCGCTGTCCTTACCCGACACTCCGGAATTTCGTGAAAAGCTGATGAAACTGGATTGGGGTGGCGACCCGCTATTCCTGTTGATGGCGTCATTGATGATGGCCAAGACGGGTGATAGCAATGCCCTTTCATTAAATCGTACTGATCTTGCAAGGGACTTGGCTGATCGCGAGTTGTTGCGACTGGGGCGGTTTGCCGAAAACAGCCATCTAGATGCCAAGCTGATACAGCATCTTGCCGCATGCGTTACCCTGGCGCAGGGTATGGACAGAAATGACTTCGAGGAATTTGCAGAGAAAGAAAAGGCAGCGGTCCACAGACCAAGCAATGATGTTGGCAGTCTAGCCGACATGTTGTGCCAAGCGTTGCCACGACATAAGGGCATTGCCCCCGTGCTACCAGATTTGATTGGTGAAGCGCTGATTTTGCGGATGTTCTCCAAAATTTCTGATGATGAAGCTGCCGTCGTGCGCTGCTGGTCTCACTTTGGGCAGTCAGTGGTCGCAAGCATAATCCGTTGTGCGCAGGATCTCGCAACGTCAGACAAGTCAGAACCGCCGTTGCGCTGGATTCAGGCGCTATTGGCGGCGATGGTGGGGGACGTAAAACAGGTCGCTATGTTGAACGTCAGTTTGCCAAGTGATAGTGTGGTCCTACTAGATATTAATCTGCAGGTAGCCGAGCAGTTGTTGGTTTTGCGGAGAACTGATTCGGGCACTCAGCCACGTGAACATGCCAGCGCATTGGTGAGTCTCTCAGTTGCGCAAGCTGTCGCAGGACACCTTGAAATTGCACTGACCAGCGCGCAAGAGGCAGTAGAAATATGTCGGCTTTTGGTCGTTCAGAATCGCGATCGTTTCCTTCCTGATCTCGCAATTTCCTTGAATTGCTTTACTAACCGCCTTTCCAATTTAGGACGACGCGAAACGGCATTGGAGGTAGCGCAAGAGACAACTGATTTATATCGAGAGCTTATTCTTATTTGGCCAAAATTTTTTTTGCCAGCCTTAGCAACGTCGCTTAACGGTTTGTCGACAACTCTTAGTAATGTAGGCAAGCATGAAGCTGCACTCGCTGCGGCATTAGAGGCGACTGGTTTTTTCAGTGAGCTAGCCAAAAATCGGCCCGATGCTTTCCTTCCAAATTTTGCAGCGTCGCTCAACAACTTAGCCATTAGACTTTCTGATCTGGGTCAGTATGAAAAGGCTCTAACTGTGGCGAAGGAGGCAGTAACCCTACACCGTAACCTCGTTGTTCGGCGCCCTGATGTATTTCTCCCCGATTTGGCGGCATCGCTCGATAATTTGGGCTCCCGACTTGCTAGCGTGGGCCAATTCGAGCAGGCCCTGGCTGTGGCACAAGAGGCGTTAACTCTGTGTCGTACCCTCGCCATTCAGCGCTCAGTATTCCTTCATAACTTGGCCATGTCACTTAACAACGTGAGTCTTCGCCTTGTTGCCCTAGGTCAGTACAAAAGCGCACTAATAGCCGCGCAAGAAGCAGTAACCTTGCTTCGTAATTTAGCTAGTCAACGCCCTGATGTATTTCTCCCACACTTGGCAACATCGCTTATTGTATTGGCGCTTAGACTTGAGGCTGTTGGTAGGACCAATGATGCTGCGTCTTCCGCGCACGAAGCCATAATTACCTTGTTGCCGGACTTTGCACGCTATCCGGGTGCTCATGAAAAATTAATTCATGCCATGATGCTAGATTATCTAAAATTATGTGAGAAAGCTGAGCAAGAACCGGATTCTGTACTGTTAACGAAACTATTACCCTTTCTTAACGAGGAGTAAAGCATCATGAATATGGACATAATTAACACCTTAATTACTTCGGTAACTACTGCTTTGCCGTTGCTCTTCTACAAGGCTGCTGAATCAGGTGCCGGTGAAATCGGTAAATCCACCGCGTTGGCCGCAGTGAAAAAGCTCAAGGATGGGCTCTCGCATCCTGGTACCACCGAAGTACTGGATGATCTGATCAGCGAGCCAGAAAACAAGGAGATTACAGGCGTACTGGCATATCAGTTAAAAAAAGCACTTACTGCAAATCCGGAATTAATAACTGTCCTGCAGGAATGGGTCAAAGACAACGCGCCAGCCGCGGCGGCAACTGTTCATCAAACAGCCATCAATATTGGAAACAGCAATTCGATTACACAAACAAACACCAATAGATAGTTGGTTTGGTAGCGAATTGCAATAGACGGGGTTGAAATGCTCAACGATAGTTGAGCGTGCAGGCCGCGCTGTATGATGATTGATATCCCGCCATCAATAATTATTCACTTACCGTTCCCCTTGAATTCAGCCGCTCTGCAAAGATGTCCACGCATTGTATTGCAGCGGCTGTGCTGAGACCGACATACAGACTTTTCAGCAAGACGACTGCCTGCGCTTTTCGCTTAGCTGCGATTTCGTTCAATACTTCATCTGTTGCGATGATTTTTTGCTGGATACCCATAGGAAGGTGAATGGGGTGCCACTCGCCCCAATCCAGAGAGCGCGGGAAGCTTCGCCAGGTGGAAATGTTCTCGTTACAAATATAGCCGCGTATGGTGTCGCGTGTCAGATTTGTGCAGGCCTGGCATTTTTCTGGAACAAAAAGAATACGGTTCGACGTGTCAGGCATAGGGACAGGAGTGCAAGGGCCGTTCACCGTACATGGCCCATAGTCAAGAGATTGATAATCTTCAACATCGTCCAAAGCGCGTGTGCATGAGCCTTCAAACAGGTGTTTGCAGGATGTGCATTTTTCTGGAACAGCGCCATGTAAGACCATATGCCCATAGGGGACTGGTGCAAGGCTTCCTTTTACTGTGCAGGCTGGAAAAGATTTTCTATACATGGCATTCAGATATGGGAAACAGCGGCACCAAACCAGCCAGCACGAAGTAGCGGGATTTGGAAGCCAGCGCTATTAGCAGAACGGCCAGTGCACCAAGCAGGCATTTGAGTAAGAGGGCAATCATGGAATCGATTGGTATTATGGACCAAGTCAGAATGCCAGTCTAGCGGACTTGACGGTAGTTCAAGCTGGTGTATCCCTTCTTTGTATGGCAGACTTTGATTTGCTACATTGCCTGAAATAAGCCATCAACAAACCTGAATATCTTCATGCAGTCACAGCAGGTTGCATTCTCACATCCAAGGAGATTAACATGCCCCAAGCCACCGGAACTTTCACCATCAAGATGACACCGCAGCCTGCTGCCAGCGAGATTGCGGAGGCGGCTTTGGGTCGCCAGACGTTTGATAAACATTTTGTTGGCGAGCTGGAAGCGCATAGCCTGGGGGAGATGCTGGCGGCGGGTACGGCGACCAAGGGTTCTGCCGGTTATGTGGCGATGGAGCGTGTGACGGGTACGCTGCAAGGGAGGAAGGGCAGCTTTGTGCTGATGCATACCGGCGTCATGAGCCGTGGCATGCCGTCGCTGACGGTGCAGGTGGTGCCGGATTCTGGCACGGATGAACTGACCGGGCTCAGCGGCAAGCTGGCGATAGATATCAGCAATGGGCAGCATCATTACAGCTTTGATTATGCGCTGCCCTAAGCAGCAATAACCCAAGCAATAACCCAGACAACAACGCAAACAACAACCCAAGCAACAACTTAAGTACCAGCGCAAACAACAACTAAAGCAACAACGCAAGCACCAACTACAATTCTCCCAATAATGCCCGCACATAATTGATCGGGGCATGGTCTGCCAGGTGGCGAAACGGCACATTGCCTGGGATGCTGGCGCGTTCCAGCGCGTAGGCGGCGGTGGCGACTTGCTGGTCGGCTTCCATCTCTGTGCTGCCCATGCCGGGCGGCATGACGCCGTTGCGGTCTATGTAGCGCAGGCCTTCCAGGTGCTGATAACAAGCTGATTCTGGTGGCAGTTTGGTGACCAAATCGGCGCAGTTGACGTAGCGTGCTACCTCGCGCCCGGTAAAGCTGGCGGCAAATTGGGCATTGCCGACACAGGGTGAACCGAAATTGACCAGCCGTGTGCCTGGGTATTTGGCAGCGGCCAGGGTTGCCAGTGCTGCGCCCAGGCTGTGGCCACATATCCAGACGGTATTGGCTTCGCAGCGCCGGAACCATGCATCGAGTTCTTTTTCTAGACTTTGAAACGCGGCCAGAAAACCGGAATGCACGGTGCCACGCCCCTTCCACTCGGCAGGGACGAAGCGGATATCGGCGATCTGGTCTGTGATGTCATCGGTCTGCGTGCCTCTGAAGCTGAGGTAACTGGTATTGCCGTCGGCACTGCTGACGGCAAATGCCTGGCTGCCGCTGTCTGCATTTTTAAAAAATTGCAGCTTGTCCATCTGCGCATTGGCCAGGCTATTTTCCAGCGCGGCCAATGGCTGGCCACCCTGTTCAAAGCGCCAGTAGGCCAGTCGCGACAGTTCGGCGCAAGTGGCGTGGCTGGTCCACTTTTTATCTTTGCTCAGCAGTGCGGGTTGCTGTTCCGGGTGAAACAGCGCGGTTTCGCTGGGGTCGTATTGCATACATCATCCTTGCTTGAATTTTTTGTTGACGATGCCAGCCAAAATCGCTGCTGTCACTGATACGGTCAGATGCACAGGATTTCAAGATAGTGCATACAAGCCAGATCGACAAGCGAAGGGTGGCAAACTTGCCATCATATTTGCTTTTTCTTATAGAGTGATTAAAATGTTATGGACTTTGGATGGCTTTGGATGAAACTTTTTTGATGGTCGCGTTGTAGGACAACACTTTAGGAGTAGGCGTAATGACTTTGTCCAGATTGAATCACGTAGCGGGTGCCGTAGTTGCATTGTTTGCCATCAGTGGTACGGCCCAGGCTGAACTTTGCCCCGGTGTGCAAAAAGTCAGCCTGGCGTATGGCGGCAATCAACTGGCGCAGTGGGAAGGCAATTCCAGCCAGGTCCACAAGCTGACGCTGCCAAATGGTTTTGTGCTGGGTGTCAAAACCGAGCAGGGCGCGAGGGAAATTTATGAGCGCGATTTCCAACGCAGCGTGACGCAGACGACAGAACTGGTCAAGATCAGCCTGTATGATTATTCTGGCGCGGTGCCACGTTATTTGACATCGACCTGGGGCGGCAGCCAATCCAAACAGGGCTATGGCCCCAAAGGTGGTGCTGACCGTGTGGATGAACTGGGCAGCGGCATCGTCCTGACCCTGGACAAACCAGCCTGCACCATCACCAAGCTGGACCTGGCCGCTATCCCGACGGAAAAAGAGCTGGGGCAAAGCCGGGAATCCTTGGTGCCGGATGAAAAAACCAGACAGTGGATGCAGGCAGCCCAGCAGGATATTGCCAAAAAACGCTATGTGGTATCACTGTACAAGGACAGCCTGCCAGCCGAAGTCAGTACCAGGCTGGCGCAATTGCTGAACAAGGATGGTATCGAGCTGGAACTGATACAGCCCGGCGATGCGCATGATGCCAAAGCGTATTTGATGGGCTATGCCCGCACCATGCTCAGCGCCATCGATGCCCAGTTTGGCAAAGAACACGGCAAGAATATCGAGCGTCAGTTGAAGGCTGAATTCAAGCTGTAAATAATTTGTAAATACATAGATAGGACTTACGAAAAATTGTTCCAGCAAGGCGTAGCGACGAAGACAGTACTTTAGTACGACTAGTCGCTGCAACGCAGTTGGGGCGGTTTTGCGTAAGTCCTAGTAGATTCACGGATATCTCCAGGCAGCACATCCTGCAACTCTTTTGCATGAATGCTGCTACTTTTTACCTCCAGGTGGACAGTCGCCGCCAGCTTCTGCATGCTGCGCCAACACCACTTATCAACTGGAGGATCATCATGCCGCATTACAAACTAGCCCACAATAAGCTGAACACAGCCCGCCTCAAAAGATACCTGCTGCTGATGCCACTGTGTTTTATGACGCTGCATGCGCATGCAGGTGTGCGTATAGAATTTGAACAACACAGCCAGAGCCGCCAGCCTGGCAAGCCAGAGCGCAATGGCCAGGGCCGCTATGTGACCGAGATCGATGGCATGCACTTTCGCCTGATGAATCTGTCCAGAGGGCAGGTCAGCGAAGTGTCTGACGATGACGGTGCCCATACGCGTTTCGAGCCCATGCCCGCTGACAGTCATGCCGATAGCCATGCCGACATCAACACCCCATTGTTGCCCGAAAAAGGCAGTTTGTTCGACCCGCTGGCGGGTAGCATAAAAGATGAGCACATCACCATCAGTCCGCCTGAACCGGTGGCGAACTGGAATGGCTATGCCGCCCGCCGTTACCGAGTCGAATTGCGGTACACGGTGGTGGCGCGGCTGGTGCTGATCTTCACGCGGCGCTTTGCGCATGTCGAGCACTACGAGATCATCGTGGCCGATATTCCTGCATCGGCATCGGCCGTACGGCTGGCATTGACGCGGGGTTATGGGCGTACCCTTGGCCTGCATCCGGAAGCTTTTTTGGGCTTCCCTGTCAAAATCACCGGGCAACTGCGTTCACGTGATGCCGCCAGCAAGGATGCAGCGGGTGATTTTATGGTGGATATGGAATTGCAGGCGCTCAGTATCAGCGCCTGGCAATTGCCCTGAATCAGGTCTGCATCTCAGCGGTGGCGAGCAATGTCGGCATCTGCATCATGGTGCTTGGCTCTTTCGGCGTCTCCAGCATGTTCGATATCGCAGCCACAAAGGCGTTTTTATCCGGCGTTGGCCCAAGGCCGAAGTTGGCGCGATTGCCGTTACGGATGCCAGTCAGCATCGTAAACATTTTGTCGGCTTTGGGTATGATGCTGAGCTCAAGACTGTAGGTGTAGTAGCTGCCATATTCTTCATCCTGAACGATGGCGACAAAATAGGTCTCGTTTCTGGCAACGGGCTTGGGCATTTTGATGGTGATGATTTCTTTGCCGGATGCCGTCTGGTCGACATAGACTTCAATCTCGTCGCTGGGGATGATGTGCGCCGGGTCTTTGATCGATTTTTTTCCATAATCGTCCCATATGCTGGCGAACAAGGAGCGCCCTTTGCTTTTCAGGCCATTGACAAAAGGGCTTGCATGTTCACTTTGTAAAAGCGCTTGTAACACCATGCGCGTCATGGCGAAATGATGGTCGCGGGTGCGGGAGTCGGCAGGCGCTTGCGCTGGGTTGGGGTCTGAATCTGGGGCTGGCTCGTCGTCTGCCAGCTGTTCTGGTTCAGCATGTAATATTTTTCCCCTGGCGAGAACATAGATATTCAGGCCGAAGGTAAGGCCAAACCAGATGACCTGCCACAATGGAATCGGGTCTATTGGCCTGCTGCCTTGCCTTAGGTTAGACAGCAATGTCAGCGAGCAGAATGCATTGAAGAACATGGCAAACAGGCGCTTGGGCAGTGCGCTGTCGTACGTGTTCGCCCACAAACCCAGACCGGCAGCACAGCTGAACACCAGCACGCCCATCATCTCGCTGCCCGCGCTATTGGGGGATATCCAGACACGCGCAATACGCACTGCGCCATATAAAACGACACTGATGCTGAGTAAGCGGGCAATCGCTACTGAATTCGAGGTTAAAGATTTGCTGCTCTGTACCTGCTTGTGCATGAAGGCTTCCTTTGGGATGAGCAACGGAATAATAATGCCAGAAAAATTGATTCTGGCTTGTTTTTGACCCGTTTTTGACCTGTTTTTGGCCAGCGACGATCATTCAACGGGATAGTAGCTGATCAGCAAAGCGCATGGCAAACCCGGCGGACAAACGGTTGATCTTTGTGGATAAGCGGAAAGAGTACAGGCAGGCGACTATGAGAGTACGTAGGTGAGATTAGCGAAGCGTAATCGCACGCATGTTGGCCTGGCAATGACGAAGAAGCTTCCAATTTTCCTGTCTTATCAACTGCTGAAGGCAGCATGGCGTGACAGACATGCGTACGATTACGCTCCACTAATCGTACCTACTTTCTATGAGAGTTTGTAGGTGAGATTAGCGAAGCGTAATCGCACGTATGTTGTGCCTGGCAATGATGAAGAAGCTTCCAATTTTCCTGTCTTATCAGCTATTGAAGACAGCATGCCGTGACAGACATGTGTACGATTACGCTCCACTAATCGTACCTACGTTCTGGTTAAGAAAACAAAACGGGGAAGACAGGGGCATTGCTGCCCGCTATCTTCCCCGCGTTTGGGTACGGCTGATTAGTTGCTGAACTTAGAACCTGTTTACGATCTGTAGCGAGCGAGCGTCAGCGGGGTAAGGGTAACAAAAACGCAGCGCAAAAAGCGGAATGTACTTCAGGTACATGAGCATTTTGAGCAGCGCATGAACCCCGATCACGCACGCGCAGTAAGATCGTAAATAGGTTCTTAGTTTTGCTGTGCTTTCTGGGTGTTACCAGCAACTTTGGATTCAGCAGCGGCTTTTTCAGCAGCCAGCCTGGTTTCTGTGTTGGCTTTTACCAGGGCAGCTTTTTGTGCTGGGTACCAGGCAAAACCTTCGCTGCCCAGTTCTTCACCGTTGGCACGGGCCTGTACCAGTTCAGCTACCACTTCGGCACGGGTTTTTGGGGCTGGCGTAGCAGTGTCGGCAGCAAAGACGGCAGAGCTGGTCAGGAAAAAAGCGCTGGTGGCCAAAAAGACTTGTTTCGCATTCATGATGATTTCCTATCGTATAAAAATGTAAGAGAAACCGCTTTCTATCTGACCCGAGGTCCGCTGCAAGATGAACCCGACCCGACGGGATAGTCACGTCAGTTTCATCTTGCAAGGGCCTCTACTTGTTTAAATGGGACTCGCTTGCATAAGTCCTGTCACATTGCCGTCATGAAGTGCAAGAAACAGTTCACTTCTGGCGGCAACTGAAAAAAGTCTGTCGATTGCGGCACGGTGAAAGATTGTTTTGTAGTCATCCTTCACCGATGAATGCAGTGTAGGCTTTCCGGTTTCAACAATAAAGTAGTAAATTAGGAATATACTATTGTGGAATCCGAAACAATAAAGGACTTGAAAAATGGACAGGCTGCAATCAATGCGACTTTTTTCCAAGGTCGTTGAACTGGGTAATTTCGCCAAGGCGGCACAGGCATTAGAGATGTCGAATGCTGTGGTGACCCGCTATGTTGCTGACCTGGAAGGCCATCTGGGCACGCGTTTGCTGAACCGTTCCACCCGTAAATTGTCGCTGACAGAAACCGGGCAGATCTACCTGGAACGGGTACGCCAGATCTTGGCCGACATTGATGATGCCGATGCCGTGGCCTCGTATTCGGCCAAAAAACCCAGCGGCACCTTGCGCATTTATTCTGTCCCACATTTCGGCAAAGCGCAACTGGCACCGCTGTTGCCGCAATATGCGCAAGAGTTTCCAGATGTGGTGCTGGACATCAAAATCACCGACCACCATGTGGACCTGGTGGAAGAGGGGATCGATGTCGGCTTCTTTCTCGATCTGCAAAAAATCGATGGCAACATGATTTCGCGCAAGCTGGCCACGTCTGAAGTGGTGCTGTGTGCTTCGCCCGACTATCTGAAGAAGCATGGCACGCCTAAAACGCCGGATGAAATTTCCCAGCATCGCTGCCTGAATTTCAGCTATGAGTTCTTGCGTGATAACTGGATGGTGCGCAATTCTTGCGATGGGCCAGAGCTGGGCAAACATATTCCCATCCATAGCACCGTCATTTCCAATAATGCCGATGTGCTGCGCGTCTGTGCCCTGGCCGGCATGGGCCTGGCCTTGCGCACCTCATTCCAGTTGACCGATGACGTCGTCAGCGGCCGCCTGGTCAGGCTGTTTCCGGATCAGTGTTTTGGCCGGGTATCGATTTCCATGGTCTACCCCAGCCGCCGCCTGCTGTCTGCCAAGGTGCGCAGCTTTGTTGATTTCATCCTGGCGAAATACCCCAATCCTGAAAGTGATATCTGGCTGAGTTGAGGGCCGAGCCGAGGCTTGAGTTGCGGGCTGAGTTGATAACTGAGTTGATGATGCAGGGGCGCGCAGTTATGTTTCCCCCGGTCAACAAGGCGGGCTTAGGATAAAATACAGGGCTGGAAGCTGGTGCGACCTTGTTCTGGCATTGTTCATGCTTATTTTCTGGAACAATCTCACGCGGTTTCTATCGAACAGATGGCGTCACAAAAGCATGGGACATGAGAGCGCTTGCCCACGTAAGCCAGCCCGTACCACGGGTGAAATAGAATAAGGAAACAGGGATGTCCCGCAAGAATGAAATTACTGTCGTCATGGCCAAGGTATTGCTCGCCCTGATGACAGCCTCCAGACAGCAATGGGATCAGGTGCTATGCCGCTTCCAGGCCGCTGGCAACGCGCAGAACCATTTCCAGTTCATCTGCCGCAAAGGCCGGCAGTTAAACCCGCAACATGCCAGCGCCGACTACACCGACCTGCTGGGCCCGCTGATGCTGAGCCTGTTTGACGAGCTCGAAAAAGAAGGTAAGTCCCGCCCGCTGGTGGCCGTACTGGCAGTCGATGCCAGCAAAAATTATCACCTCAAACTTGATTTCAACAACCCCCACGCCCACGACATCAGCCTGGCAGGATTAGGCAGTGACGCTTCGTATTTTGTCGGCAATGAAGTGGATGTGCCTGGGTGATGCAGATAGATCGATGCGGCAGTGTAGTCGCCGACCGGTAGGGTGCGCCACGCGCACCGATGTTTTACCTGCCGCAAAACCTGGGCGCGCGGCGCACCCACCTATTCGTTCCAACGCACTGATTGTTGACATCCGAAAATTATGAAACTGATCGTAGCTACCATTGCAATCATCGCGTCCAGCCTGGTGCACGCAACTGATTTTTCTGATCAATTGCAAGCTATGGGTTTTAGCAAGCAAGTGCGTGAGCAAAGAGGTGGTATCCATTTGGACCGCATCAAATTACCATTTTATGGCGTCAAGACTACCGGCACGCAATTGCAGGTGGAAGCGGATCAACCTGTACGGAATGGTATCCGTACTAGCATAGACGGAAAATTGTATCGCTATCAAGCCATTAACAACGGTGAATTTGGTGGCAAGCTGCTTGCCACGGATGCGAAAGCGAATTCGTTCACGGTGGTCGAAGACAATATTGTCGGTTTCTTCAAATTGCAAAACCAGCTATTTGTGCTGACCGGTCTGCTCCATATGGGAATCGACGTGGGAAGCCTTTATCGTCTGGATGAAGTTGAAGGCAAACCCAGATTGAGTTTGGTCACATTATTGACTGGCGCACCGGTCGACGTAGTGACTGATGGCGGGCGTGTATTTATACTGACGACAGGTGATCTGGAGATGGTAGACCTCAGTGATCACCGCCCCAGTCTGCAGATCATCGTCCATGACGGCCCTTGGTATTCTGTTCCATTCAATCTTGCCATGTCAGGCTCGCAATTCGCCATTGGCATGCATGCGGGTGTAGTAGTGGTCAATTATGATAAGTTTCGCCGACAGGCGACCGTACAGTATTATGCCAAGTAATCTGATGACGCGTGTAGTCGTCGATCTGGAGTAGGGTGCGCCGCGCGCACCGGCTTTTTGCATGACATAAAACCGGTGAGCACACCCTACTATGATCCCTGTGCGACGATCACTTTGCCCTGCATTGCCAGCGTCTTACGAAAAGAGGTCCATGAATGAAAAAAAGAAAACTTCAATGACCTGCTTGCCTTCATCACCGTTGCCCGTGAGGGTAGTTTTACCCGGGCTGCTGCCCAGCTTGGGGTATCGCAATCGGCCTTGAGCCACACCATACGCGGGCTGGAAACGCGGCTGGAGATGCCCCTGCAGCAGTAGCAGTGCAGGCATTGCAGCAAAACTGTCGCCCGACACTTGATGCATTGAAGCGGTATACTGCATTGAATTCCGCATCTGCTTTTGCCTCTGTATCGACATACACAAGTCCCCTATTTTTGGAGAAACCCCATGTCTTCCGCCTTGCTCATCATCGATTTTCAAAACGCCATTTTCAACGACCCGCCAGCCCATCAGGCCGACCTGGTGCTGGCACGCATCAATAACCTGATCAGCAGGGCACGCCAGGCTGGCATGCCGGTGGTGTATGTGCAGCATGATGAAGCCGATAGTCCATGGGAAAAAGACAGCGCCACATGGCAGTTCCCGCCAGCGATTGCACCGCAGCCTGGCGACTTTGTCAGCGCCAAACAGCATAGCAGCGCCTTCCAGCAAAGCCGCTTTCAGGCAGCGCTGGCCGAGCGTGGCATCACTGAAGTATTTGTGTGCGGCTATGCCACAGAATTCTGCATCGACACCAATGTCCGCCAGGCCGCAGCACTGGGCATCAAGACCGTGGTAATCGCCGATGCCCACACCACCGGCCAGCGCCCGCACCTGGACGCACCCACCATCATCCAGCACCACAACTGGGTATGGAGTTGCATGGGACAAATCCAGGTCACCCCGCATGAGCAACTGCCGTTTTAAGAGATGCAGGCTCTGGTAGGGTGCGCCACGCGCACCGAATGCTGGCCTTGCGTTTGAAAGAACGGTGCGCGCGGCGCACCCTACTGGGGCCATGAAGTTTTCGGACCGTGAATGGCCCACTTTTACCATAATGCGCTTGCAAAATTCCGTATTGTTCACCAATAATCAAAGCTCATTTCATCAATGACGATAGAAAGAACGCATCATGAATCAACGTAAATCATTGTTCCGCATGACCCACAACGCGGCAATCGGGCCGCCCGGGTTCTTGAGGAACAATGATGAAAGACCACTCTCGCGCCTTGCGCAGACATCATGACGCGCGCTTGAAGAAGAAACGTCAGTATTATTTTTACGGTTGGCAAGGCAAGCTGAGCCCAAAAAAATTGGGCCTGGTATTACATACGCCGGCAGTATGCAGCTGTTTTATGTGCGGCAATCCACGCAAATATTTTGGTGAACGGACTGTGCAGGAAAGGCGGTGGATGCAGCGGTGCGCATAATCCACTCTACAAGAGGTCGCAAAGGACGCACCCACCATCATCCAGCACCACAACTGGGTATGGAGTTGCATGGGGCAAATCCAGGTCACCCCGCATGAGCAACTGCCGTTTTAAGAGATGCAGGCTCTGGTAGGGTGCGCCACGCGCACCGTTCTTTTATATACATGGCGGCGGCGCGCGCGGTGTACCACAAGAGTTCGTAAAAGCTTAAAATCGGCATATAGGTAAATTGGAAATGACTACAGGTTCATCAAAACAGCAAGTGCGTAGCAACCAAGGCCATGAGCAAACATCATAAAGACTGGATACATCACGCCCCAGGCACCAACTCCAACCGGCTGGAACGTATCGAAGCCTATTTCGCCGGCAATGCCTATGCCATGCACAGGCACGATACCTATGCGATAGGCACCACCCTGTCTGGCGTGCAAAGCTTTGCCTATCGGGGCAGTGAACGACACAGCTTGCCAGGTGGCACCATCGTCTTGCACCCAGACGAAGCGCATGACGGGCAGGCCGGTACGGGTGATGGTTTTCACTACCGCATGATGTATGTTGAACCAGCACTGATACAACAAATCCTTGGTGGCCAGCCCTTGCCCTTTGTGAAAGAGGGTATCTCGGCAAACCCGCGTCTGCATGCCGCCACTCTGGCCTTGCTGCAACGTATGGACAGCCCCATGGATGCACTGGAAGAACAAGATGCCCTGTTCGACCTGGCCCATGCCATGCATGCCATATCAGGTAAGCTCGCAGGTGACTCCGCAGGCAGCCAGCGTTTTGATTACCTGGCGGCAGAAAGGGCGCGTGAATACATCCACACCGCTATCACCGATAACTTCACCCATAACATTACCCTCGAAGAACTGGCAGAACACAGTGGCCGCGACCGCTGGAGCCTGTCTCGCGATTTTCGTCTGCTGTTCGGCACCAGCCCCTATCGCTACCTGACCATGCGCCGCCTGGACCTGGTCAAAAGCTTGCTGATGCGGGGTGATTCCCTGGTGAATGCCGCACTGGCCGCCGGCTTTACTGACCAAAGCCATATGACCAAGCACTTCAGCAAAACCTTTGGCCTGACGCCGCTGCACTGGCTGAAAATGCATGGGACGAACGTCAAAAGATAGTGCAATACGTGCTACGCACAATCGTACAATATTTGCTGTCTGACTTTGCCTATGCTGGGCGCTTGTTCATTCCACCAAAGGATAAGTCACCATGCCTACCCAGCCAGACACCCCGGCAAAGCACTACCAGAGCATCAACTTCGCCAACAAATTCAGCCTGTTCAGCGAACAATGGTCGCAAAAAGTCATCGCCGAAATGAACGATTACCAGTTCAAAGTCGCCCGCCTGCAGGGCGATTTCATCTGGCACGACCATGCCGATACCGACGAAAGCTTCATCGTCCTGGAAGGGCAGCTACGCATCGACTTTCGCGACGGCCACGTACTGATATCACAAGGCGAAATGTTCGTCGTCCCCAAAGGCATTGAACACAAACCCTATGCCGAACATGAAGTCAAACTCTTGCTCATAGAGCCGCGAGGCGTGGTGAACACGGGTGATGAGGGTGGTGACAGGACGAGTGCGCTGGATGTGTGGATTTGAAAGTTAAAATAGTGGAAAATTCATTAATATCAATGACCTATAATGTTTTTGAGTGGCCTTTAATTCGGATTTCCTGAAAATTTCGGCATGCAATTGCGCAGCTTGTTCTGTTTTTAAGAATGTTCACGTAACGTGAACAAAGATAAATGTCGAACATATGTGCAAATGCTTGTAATAATAAAATGCTCGCCTTACCTGTATATGTAAAAAAGGCTGCGCATACCCAGAGTAGGGTGCACCACGCGCACCGAATGCTGCCTTGCGTTTGAAAGAACGGTGCACATGGTGCACCCTACGGGATGGTGTACCATGAAATTTTCTGGCAGTTTTTTGATTGCTTACCCAAGCATTTATCTGACATAGCCAATCCACAAAAATGGAATATTGACCTCTATGACCGACCTGCACAATCCCATATCAGGCACCTCAACTGAAAGCAGCCGGTCACCCCGTCGCTTGCTATTGAAGACGCCAGTGACGGAGGAATTTTTGCATGCACTGGAAGCAGAGCTGGTGACGATTTTTTTGGAACGCTTTGCGGCTTATCGTGACCGGATACTGCCGCCAAAGCTGTATGCATGGTTGCTGTCGACGTTGAAGTATCTGGGTATTTTTGGGCTTGGCCTTTCTCTTCTTTCTTTTTACCTGGGCGGCTCGATAGTCTATTCAGTGAGGCTGGACATGATCTTGATATCTATTTTTTCTGTCCTGTGTGTTTTGTTCTGGGATAAAAAGAAAATCGTCGAAAGACATACAGCCATGACCGCAAGGGTGTGGGCGTGGAGCGCCAAAAAAAGGGCAGGCAACATGCTTCGCAAAGCCAGAAAAGCCTTGCCCTTTTGTGCCGAATACGATTTCCGTGACGACGTGGTGGCGTATTACCGCATCACCGACAAGGCATCCGTGCTGGCCTGGACCCGCACGATCAAACACTGGCGCATCACCGGGCACTATGCAACGCTGTTGTTCAAGAAAAAGACGTCGATGTATCCCTATATCATGATTTTGCATGCGCCATCGGCAGAGTTGGACAGTTATCTGGATGAGTTGGGGATACAGTCGATTAGTCAGAATTAGTTGCGGACATTAGCTGCGGGCAGGTGATTCCGGTTTAGAAAAAAATGGTGCGCATGGCGCACCCTACCCAGCAAATTTGCACGTGTGGTAGGGTGCGCCGCGCGCACCGGATTAACCGTGTGAATGTATAAAACGATACACACGCAAACCACCAACACCTCAATACGTCAAACCAACTGTTCCAGTTCTGACAGGTCAGGACCGTATTCTATTAAGATGCAGTATTTAGCACTGATTCCGATAGAGGAAAACGACATGTCCACCAAGTTTGCATCATGATTTTGCCTACCAGCCCAAGAACTGACGTTGACACATTCAAATCTGAAGTCTTGGCACCAGCCGTTTTTATAACGGGCCTGGTAACAGGTTTTTGGAGCTTGATGGCGGTGCTTTCAATTCTCTTTGCTATATTTGGCGCTTTTGGCCTATGGGCAACCTGGGTACTATTTTCAGCCTGGCTGCAATTGGCGAAAGATGAAAAAAAGCAGGATGTCGATAATTTCGCACTTGTTTTGCTGGGAGGACTTTCATTTTTCGTAAGCATCCCTTTACTATGGTATTTCTTTCGTCTGCCACCATTTAAATTGCATTTTTCTTCGCATGAACTCGGTTCAGACAGAGTTTTTTTTCACTTGGCAGAGGCATGCTTTAGTTACGGGATATTGGCACTGCTCATCACGAAGTGGCATCCTAAGCCTATCTACTCAGAAGATAAGTCTGGGACGGGATATTCCGGGGCCAGAACATTCAAATATATTGCGGCTTCTCTTATTCTTTTGGCGGGCTTTCAATTGCTTGGCCA
Organism: Undibacterium sp. Ji50W; assembly: GCF_049340445.1. Lineage (NCBI taxonomy): Bacteria > Pseudomonadati > Pseudomonadota > Betaproteobacteria > Burkholderiales > Oxalobacteraceae > Undibacterium > Undibacterium sp. Ji50W. The sequence goes on from NZ_JBMPOX010000025.1 coordinate 58,004, forward strand.
ATATCGTCTTACCTATGTTAACGATCATACCGTCAGTGGGCTAAGCAGAACCGCTTTTGAAAAAAGTTTATTTGCTCAAGGTGTATGCAATAACAATTTACTCCAGGCTAGTGAGTCGCTCAAAAACGCAGATAGCATACCAAATGCAAATACAATTAGCTCTGTCATTTTAATGTGCTTGAAAACCAATACCAGCCGAGACCCTAAGCTAGCTTCATTAATTGTTGAAGCAATCATTGCCCACGAAAAAAAACAGGGAATTAACTCAAAAAATGCCTGTACCGAACTTCAGGTCGAGTTCTTAAGTCATATCTTTTATAAAGACTCCAATTTTGAAGTATTGAAAAATGTAAAAGAACACGATCTGCATATTGATTGTATGTATAAAAGTGGAATTGCCAGCATGGGACTTGAGCCCATATGGTGGGAATATACCCGAAATCATGCCGGAAATATCCGTGTTGATGACTTAAAAGAATTAGAAGTGCTGGGCATTGATTTGAAGCAGCGAAATGAAAAACAGCAACAAATACTTGAGGCAAATGTACTGCCAACAGAAATTTCTGACGAAGTACTGCTGTACCTTTTGGCGCAAGGTGTTGAACTGAAACGAGAACGCTTGGCGGCACTAATAATGGAGCGCAGATTGGGTCATTTTTCTCCGAAATCAGATGCGGCAAGCTTGGATAGACTCATACGATTAGCTGGCTATCCGCCAAGAGAACAATTATTGAGCAAGATAAATAACAATTTATCAGCAAGAGATCTTGGCTGGCCAGACGATGAACGAGTGGCGACAAACTTACTATATCTTTATTCAGGAGCAGGTTATTTTGAGGTTGAAAAAATATGGCATGGTAAGCTACCCAATGAAAATTTTCCTGCGACAGTTGCTGCGATAGAGCAGATTAATAAATCAAGAAAAAAACTGATTCAATCTTCGAGAGAATAACGCAATTGTTTACAGTTTGGGAGAAGGTGATAAGAAATTTCTCTCTATGCGCCATGCATTATGTCGGCAACATGCGGCGCAGTACGCCATCTTTTTTTACCAGACTATGCCACAGTGCCGCAGCCGCATGAAAAGCTGCCAGCCCGAGCAGGATATTTGCCAGCAAGCCGTGCAGTTCTACGACATTGTGGCGCAACGCTTTATTCGCCGGATCAAAAGCAGGTACGGTGAACAAGTTGAACAAATTGTCACCACGTATCCACACAGCGGCAATACCAATAACCACAACCGCCAGCATCAACGCATACAACAGATAATGCACTCCTATGGCCAGCTTGCCCAGGGCACCGGCATCAGCAGGCGGCAGTTTGCTACCACCACTCCGGCGCCACAGGATACGCGCAAACAAGGTCACGGTCAGCAGCACACCAAAGCTGATATGCAGGCTACGCACCGTGATGCGCGGCGTGCCCGTGGGGAAAAAATCGATAGTTTGTCCGGCTATCCACAGTACCATCACCAGCAAGGCACTTAGCCAATGCAGGATGATGGTGCGTTTGTCGTAGGTATCTGACTGGCTGATGCGGCTTGTCGTATGCATGATGGTTTCAGTGGATGGCTAAAAATAAGTGGGCTCAAAATAAGCAAATATAAATGACAGAAGTGGCGGAGTGATACGCTTATTGCCTGCCACCATCAACCCACGCGGGTGATCACATGAGGATAAGCTACAAGGATAAGGTACAAATCTTAAAGCAGACTTAAAAGCCAGTAGATAGTTTGCTGTATATCAGATATCGCCCGAATACCTGGGGCCGCCCGCTTGGTCATAGACCCGCCCTTGCGCGCAATCGTGATCGCCCGCAGGGCAGGGGCTGACTGCAGCATTTTAAGGTAGCAGAAGCACAAAATTGCTGGGTGCGCCAAATTAAATGCGGTATCCTCATGCATTGAATCGTGCTCAACGAAAACGCATTTCACGGACCTTGCATGCAGCCATCACAAGACCTGACCACCGTCGCCACCTATCTCAACCCCTGGGATGCACATCTCATGCGCAGCCTGCTGGAATCAGAGGGCATCGCCGCCAGCCTGGCCAGCGAACATCATGTCTGGGCCAACTGGCAATGGTCGCTGGCCCTGGGCGGCGTGCGGCTGCAAGTACCGCTGAAAGATGCCGACCTGGCGAAAGAAGTCCTGTCCCGCTTCGCCAGTGGTGAATTTGAAGCCGCCCTGCAAGATGAGATGGATGCTGACACTACAGACGCTACGGATGTCGCAGATGCCACAGATACAGGGGAGCCCAGGCCTGCCGCCTGCCCGCATTGCGGCTCCACCCAACTCGAACCCGCCGGCAGCGTGGGTGCCATGGCGACCGCGCTGGGCATCCTGTTTTTGCTGGGCGTTATCGTGCCACAACACAGGGATAAAAAATGTGGGTCTTGTGGCAAACCCGTGCCTGAGGGTGTGGCAGCGACAGCATAAAGGCACGTAGAACAAAACGCTGCCTGGGGTGCTGGCATTTATGGCTGTGACCCGCTGGCTGTGCTGGAAGTATTGCGGCGTGCGGGTGGGAAGCTGGTGCAGAAGTGAAGTTGCCGGGCGCTGACCCCGGCGTGCGCTTCCTCGGCCTAGAACGATTCAGCCAGCGTAAAGTGCAGGGGATGTGTGATGCATAGTCCCCGCTGTGCCCGGCAAGATCCAGGCACAGCTTTTTATCCTGTTGGCGTGATTACTGCGCCCAGTCCTGCATGACCTTCGCCATCATTCTGCCAAAGTTTTCAAAGCGCCCCTGTTCCAGCAGGGTGGCCATTTTTTCGCATTGTTCCATGCTGCATTCAGAAAACGCATCGATGAGGTTTTGCGCATTGATGCCGCTGGCGCTGCTGGCCATGACTGGCTGGGCGTAATACGTGGCTGGCTGGCCGAAATAGGTTTGAGTGCTCATGCATACCTCCTGAAGAGTAATTACTGATTGTTGCCCCATGAATAGAATTATACGCAATCGTATTGAATAAGTCAATATTGAATTGCTTTGAATTGGTTTTAAATGCCTTGCCTTGGTTAGATCGAATTGTCATAAGCAAGCACAAAAAACCGTGCTTTCTTAATATGCTTCAGGCAACGCCAAGGGTATTCGATGGAATTGTGTATGCAGTGATTTGTGAATGCAAGTGGCTGTATTAATGAGGTAAATGGCTTGCTGCTGCTATCCTCTGGCGTGATTGCTGGTGCGGCCAGGGCAGCGCAGGCGGCGGCGGTCTTGCCGGTGCCTGGACGTTCTCTTCGCGTCATTCTGAAATGCATTAAATTTTAAAAAATTGCATAAAAACTGTTTGAATGTAATACGTAATCGTATATAATATGTTCCATGATGAGGACATGCAGATGTCTTGCCCCAAGGCCGTGATGCCGGGGTATTTAGAACCTGCTTGCGATCTTACTGCGCGAGCGCAATCGTAAACTACGCGGGGCTCATGCGCTGCTCAAAATGCTCATGTACTTAGAGTACATTCCGCTTTTTGCGCTGCTCTTCACCCCGCTGACGCTCGCTCGCTACAGATCGTAAACAGGTTCTTAGGGTGGGTTTGCCAAGGCAGATTTCGCCCGTAAGCGCAAATGCGCATAGCGGTCCACGCCGGTTAGTGTCGATAGTTTGTCAATGAGTAGCTGATAAGCAATCGATCAATGCTGGTGCAAAAAAATGGACGTGAAGAAGTAAGGTAGTCGCCCGGTTTTTCAGGGCACTGAACACAGCAAGCAATACGAAGTATCTATCCAGCGCAAAGAAGCCCGCCTTCTTTGTTGGGCGAAGTGTTGCCTGTCGCTTTTTGCAAAGCGACGGCAGCGTGATGGTCTACGCCTGGATGATGCAAGGGATTTGATCAATCAACGGGCCAGAATTCGCATGTCAGATAAACACCAGCACATAGTCAAGCAGCTACGCAAGACCAGGGCCTACGCCCATGCCAACAACGCTGGCACCTGCACGCCTTCGCCTGCCTGTTTGTGTGTGCTGACAAATTGGGCTGATCAGACTGGTGGCATGGCAAAGGTGAGCGCATGAATTATTACAGCCATCACATCGGTGATTTTAATAATGCCACACGCCATTTGAATCGTCTGGAAAGAGCGATTTATCGTGACATGCTGGATTTGTATTACGACACCGAATCAGCCCTGATGCTGGATCTGGGTTTGCTGTGCCGTCGCCTGGTGGCGCGCAGTGAAGAAGAAACAGCCGCAGTAGAACAATTGCTGAAAGAATTTTTTGTGTTGACCGATGCAGGCTGGTTTCACGCGCGCTGTGATCAGGTGATACGTGAATACCAAAAAAATACCAATGCCAAATCGCTGGCAGGCAAGGCCAGTGCGGCCAAACGGGCGGCAGAAAGGCATGGTCATGCGGATGAATTGAACACGTCTTCAACAACTGTTGAACAGCAAGACAAGGCAGTTGCCAGCTGTGTTCAACTAACCAATAACCATAAACCAATAACCAAGAACCATAAACCAGTAAACCAAAAAACCCAGCAGCCCGCGCTAGCCCAACCAGGACAAATGTCGACCGGAACTGCAACCGGAACTTCCTCCGAAATGCCAGCCGAACTATCAGCCGAAACGCCGGCAGAAACGGCAACTGCCGGGCCGGCATCAGGGCAGGGTGGCACGACCGCGCTGGATTTGTGTCTGAGCTTTCGCCAGGCCGGAGTGAAAGCGCAGGCGGCTGATCCGCGTTTGCTGGCGCTGGTGGCGCAAGGTGCAACGGTGGAACTGGTGCAGGCAGCCTGTGCCGAGGCCAAGGGCACCAGACCGGATGAAATCATAGGTCTGGCCTATGTGCTGAAGATACTGGAACGCTGGGCCAAGCAAGCCGCCAGCATGCAGGCGGGTGGCGCTGTCTTGCCCAGGGGTGACCCAGGCATTGCCGGACGCGGTGGCGGCAGTGGCAGAGGTAGTGGTAACAGCAGTGGCCGCAGTCCACCTGCAAGCCAGTCGCGACACAATAATTTTGAGCAGATCAACTACAACGAGGGCATAGAAAATGGACGTATCATCTAAAGCCGCCAGCTACATCAGCACCACCCAGCGCAGCGCGCAATGCGATAGCCACGGTGCCTACGACAGCACGGCCATCCTGCTGGGGACCAAGGTCATGCACTGGTCTGCCTGCCCGCATTGCGTGCGCCAGGCGAATGTAGCAAGCCGTGCCAGCCTTGCCCAGCAAGCGGTGGCAGAGCGCCAGCGCCGTCTGGAAACGCGCCTCAACCAGGCGGGTATTCCACTGCGTTTTCGTGAAAAAGATTTCGCCAGCTTTGTGGCCGATACCGACGATAAAGAAAAAGCTCTTAGCGCCGCGATGGAATTTGCCCACCATTTTGCGCATCATCGCAGCACTGGCACGACCATGGTGTTTTCTGGCATGCCAGGCACCGGCAAAAGCCATCTGGCAACAGCCATTGCCCGCCACGTCATGGGCAAGCACACCGTCATGTACACATCTGCCATTGATGCCGTGCGCATGATACGCGACACCTGGCGGCGTGATGCACCACAAAGCGAAACCCAGATCCTGCAGGTGCTGGCCGATATTGATTTGCTGATTCTGGATGAAGTGGGCATGCAATATGGTTCAGAAGCAGAACAGATCAGCTTGTTTGACATCATCGACAAGCGTTACCGCAACGTCATGCCAAGCATACTGATCACCAACCAGAACCGCCATGGCCTGCGCCAGTTTTTAGGCGACCGCAGCTTTGATCGCCTGCGAGAGAACAGCATCTGGCAAAGCTTTGACTGGGCATCACAACGCGGACAAGTCATGAACCTGACCATTTGATTGCCCTGGTGACGCGACAGCAAATGTAGCCGCGTAGCCGCGTCCCCGGCACTACATCACCAAGCATACAGAAAACCAGCCTGCACAACAGGCTGGATGGGATTCGCTTCGCCAAAATTTTTTAGTCCTACCAAAAACCTGCATCTTCCTGCATGCCCTGAGCCGGAAATGCCTAAAAAAACACAGGGTCAACAGCAACCCCGCATGCCATCGCGGATGACACACCAGACAGCCGTAGACCAGCGTGAAGTGACAGGCACGCTCACACAAGCAGGGACATCGCGCATACGAAATGCCATGCCCGGAAAAAATTGATGACGGTCGAATTTATTCGATGCGGATCAGTTCAAATGACAAGGATGCAGAAAAATGAAAAAAATGACTTCTCCCAAAAAACCCCTTCACTTCACACAGGAAAACCTGCTGCAGTACATACGCCATAAACGTGGTCTGAAGTTCCAGAATGCCCACCTGGCCGCCACCTTTGGCGTGCCATCTGGTGACATGCGCAACATGCTCGACAAGCTGCTGGAAGAAGAGCAGATACAGACCTGTGTCATCGGTAGCAACCGCCGTTTCTTTGTGCCGCTGCCGGTGCAAAACAACCAGCACAATCAGCACAACAAGCTGCAAGCACAACTGCCGCAGCCACGCGTGTTCAGGGAATACAACAGCAAAACCAATCCACAGATGCAGGCCATCAAGGAAAGGGTCAAGGAAATGTATCCCGATGGCCGTGGCTTTATCAGCATCCACACCGGCCTGGGCCGTCTGGAAGATTACCGCGTCTTTGGAGAACAATACTGATGCGCCGCCATGAATATTGCCGCGACCCGCTGGCCATCCTGTTGCAGCGTGAAGAAAAAACCTGCAAGGGTTGTCGTCACCAGGGCTGGGTCGAAATCGGCGAGAAACGTCAGAACATCTGCAAGCTGAAAGACAACCGTCGCCCGGTGCGCCTGCTGACTAAAGTCAACACGCAAGTTACCGGAGCCACAGTAGGTACCAACGCCACCGAAGCCGATGGCCTGACCGCAGCCCTGCAATTATACGGACAACGTTGCCCATCTTACGAGGAGAGAGAATGACTACCTTATTCAACAATACCCACGACGCGCTGACATTTGCCTTCAACTATTCCAGCCAGCAGTATGCGATTTCACCCATGGCCAAACTGGCGCTGCAAGGTGCCGGCGCAGGTGCCAGCAATGGACGTGGCAAGGGCCTGGTGGCACTCGATGGTGCGGCCCAGGCGGGCATGATACTGGCAGAAATTGAACGCCTGCCGTCAGTACAGCGCGCCTGCATCACCGCCCGTTATGCCATCCGCACGGCAGAATGCAAATGCTGCGGATCAGAAGGCTTAAGCGAAGATTACCGCAACGCCATCGGCAACCTGCGTGAACTATGCAGCAGCCAGGTCACCGGCATGTCGCTGCGCATCATGCGCGAAACCATCATCCGCGCCTTTTACGAACGCCGCATTTCCATCCTGAAAAAAGCAGAAGAATTACGCATCGCCAAATCCACCGTCTACGACCAAAAACGCCTGATCTGGGGTTGGCTGAGCAAGGTCGACGCCGAAGCGCAAAACTTGATTGCTGATAAATTGCAGGTGATGGTGGAATCGTTGGTGTAAAAATCTGCCGGATTGTAAGTGGCAGGTGACAACGGGAAACGCACTCTGACGAGTGCGTTTTTTGTTGCTGGCGTGCGTGAAGTGACGCAATCTTTGGCTATACAGAAGCCATCAGGATGCATCTAAGCAGGCCGTCTTGTGCGACTATTAAATGAGTTGCTGTGGTCAGTATGGGTAAGCCATGCCTTGTTCTGGAAGTAAATAAATATAGGCTTTTGTAATTGTTTTTTTGAAAAATCACGATTTGTAATAGTATTTTTTGTTTTTTAATCGTTTTTTGAGAATTGTGAAGCTGGCGCGCGTTAACATTTTAGTAATTTTATATTTCTATGGATTGGGTCGGTGGGAAATTGTTCGTAGAGAAATACCAGATCAAATTCGCCCACGCTTGTGCGATGCGCTCTGAAGCACTTGTACGTCCGTGTCGAAGAACACACGTCAGGCCTCGAGTACGCTTTGTAGATGGAACGTACCTTGAACTCCTGCGGCGAACAGGGTACGCTAGACCTACCTAGCAGGAACTCCGTCCAACATCAGCCACTTGCCGGGGGCATCCAAGCCGAACAGCTGGTCTGCGAACTTAGCTATCTTTTCCTCCGGCTTCTCCAAGGCACGAGCAAACAAATCCTTGTTCGATTCCATATGGAGTTCGCGAAGTCGGTCCAATTCCGTTTTCGGCTCTTGCCGCCCGGACCACCACTGCCAAGCTCGTCTGTCAGCGCTGCTTAGAAACACGTGCCAGGCGGCAAACGCGGCGTCAGCGTCCGTCGCACCAATGAAGCGCTCCCACCAATATTTCGCAAGGACGGCACGGTTGGTCCACTTCAGTAGATTGCGCTCAAGCGCCCGCAGCGAACCAACTGTTTCACCCTCAGGCCATTGCAAGTTGTTTATGATTGGTAACTGATTGAATGCCTTTAGTACGGCTGCTCGCTTGTGTCTCCAAGGCTGGTCAGAGGCGACGTCGGCGTCAATAAAACCTGCCAGCCATTTATCGCGGCTATACATCTGGCATGCAATCACGAGCTCAAACAAGTCTTGGTCAGTATTACATCGAATTAAATTGGTCAACTCGGCCCTTACAGCACCCCCCTCGATCGAATCGGGTGCCCTCATTGCGATGTGTGCTAGTTCGGGAATCTTCGCTGGTCCATTGAAACGCACCTTCATATTTTCAGCTAGTGCTCGCCACAAGCACAGTCCCTTGGCGGGTGCGAGAGTGAGTAAAACCTCGCAGAGGCACAAGTAGAGGCCCTCAGCTGAGTGAACACGACGGAGGAAAGTCGTCGACTTCGCCTCCGCTCCCACGAGTAACTCTTCCCAGATCGCTGGAGACGCTCTATACGCAGCCTCAAGAGACTCACGTGCAAATGTGTGCAAGTAAAGACTGTTTCCGCTGCTGCGGGCCTTGCCGACGGTAGCAGCAGCGTCTTCGGCTAGTTGATCCATACGCTTTTGGATCTCGTCTAGATCCAAAGTACTTTTTCTAAAGAACTCCCCAATGTCATTGCTCGTTGTAGATGGCTCAGTGACGAGCACACGTGCTAGCTCCGAAGGCTTAGGAACACGCACCGACAAAACCCCCACTGTTGACGGCAACGTCCCCACCGACACGTCCAGCTCTGCAAGCAGTTGCCTGGTCGCAAATTCTAGATCCTCAGGCTTACCTTCCCTCGTCGCAGCTACTTCCAGCCATAGCCAAGGAGCAATCAAAGGAAGCAAGTCCTCGAATTCCATGTGCTTCGTTGCAGCCGCAATCGCCGCACTACCGTGGTGAGCCGCCATCGGGTCAGTCGCCTCAGGCTTCCAATTGCGGGACATGAGTGTGCGACCTGTGAGCTCAGGCGAGCACGAAGAAAGCGCCACAAAAGCCACACCACGCAGATTTTCGTCTTCACTCTCCAAGTACGGCAGCAAATCCTGGACGAGAGCGTCCGCATGTAGCGGAACCTGGCACGCCATGACCTGCATGATCACATTGGCCGCCTTGACTCGTTCCTTCTCGTTGGCACGAAGAAATTCATGGAGTTCGGCGGCTGATGCCGGTCTCACCACAGCAACCAGATCCACCAGAAAGTAGAAATTGGAGGCATCAAGGAGCAGCTGCAACTGCTCCTTGAGTGGTTTGTGCAGTAACTCCAGTTGCAAGCACCAAGTATTCGCAGGTTTATCGCGTTCTGTGTCTTCGCTCCCGGTTCTCAGTGCACTGAAAGCTGAGGCCTGAGCTTCATTGGCCACAAGCAGAAGCTGCGGGGCAGCCAGGGCTGACCAGTACTTCGCGTCACCCTTCCTTGCTGCTAATGCGGTAAGCCGCCTGCGTGACATCTCCGCTAGTTCCATTGGCGCGAGCCTAGCTGCAAATGACTCAAGACGCTCCAACTTGAATCCCTCGGAAGTGGCCTGCCCAATTTCATCCACCTGTTCGAATGTTTGGGACAAGAGTGCAGTTTTGACTGAAGCGACAAGGTCGGGGGGGATGTTCAAGTCGGGTACTGCAAGGAATTTCGACAGCTTGTCCAAGCGCCTGTGAAGTGGCAAAGAAGAGTCGTTAAGTACTTGATCGAGGTGACGAAACTCCAATTCAAAGAACGATTGGCCAGGGTTACTCAGATAATCTTTGTCATAATCCCAGCCATTACCGAACGTTTCGTCAACCTGCGAAGCACGCACCTCATGCTCATCGACACCAGTAAGACGCAGAAGGTAGGCAGCGATTTTATTGCGAAGCCTCGGATGCACACCGTTCTCTGGAGCGCTCACCAGGATAGCGTTCGCTATCCTGACAATCTCCTTCCTGGCCTCGTGCTGGTTTTGTGAAGCAAGCAGAAGCACCCAGCGCAGCCCGTCCCAGCAGCGGTTTTCAAAATCCACCCTGACCGTCTCACGTACGGCTGCACGTCGGATGATGGGCATGAAAAAGTTCAGGTCATGTCCTTCCAGAATTCCGGGAATCGCCGCCGAAGGCTCGCCCGGGTGGCTGTAGTCAAGTTTCAGCGATTCCCCGTACACCTGCACCCGCCCAGGTATCCCAGACCCAATTCGGATCAAGAGTTGTTCATGATGTCGCTTCGTGTAGTGATTCGGATCTTTCAGGTGATCTCGATTCGGCAGGGTTACCCAACTTGTCCATTCCAGCATCCGCAGGGTTATCTGGTCCCAGTCTTCGGTTCGTGCACGAGGAAGTCTCCTGATACTCTGAACGGCATAGTGAAATGCGGCAGATTGTGACCCTGAAACCGAATGCTCGATTACAGTCAGCATTGACTGCGGGAAAGACTCACCGAAGGCAAAAGCATCTCGCTCAATGCTGGCGGACGGATTCTGCACATTCAGCCAGAGTACTAACAAGGCATCAGTCGTCGGGCTCCCATCGGAGACGCCCAAGGCGGAAAGAATCGCAAGTGCCGCACGCAGAACATCCGCCGATTCGTCGATCGCACCAACAGGTTCGAGCCATTTTAGGACATGCGCCTGAGCGCCCTCGACCGTGCTCTCCATACCGTCAAGGCTTTCGAGCAGTGCTATGCCCAAACCCAGAATGGTCGGCTGCTCTTTCAGCACGAACTTTTTCCCACCGGCCGAAGAGAGTTGTTCCCGGAAGAAATCGCCGTCAATCACATCACTCAAGCGACGTGCGACCACCTCCGGCGAAACACTAGGGTCCTCCAAACTAGTCGCGACATCCTTGATGGTCGCTTTGCTGATGCCAGAACCGGTCTTGACCAAACGGTCACGGTAATCGAGAGCACGGGCCCCAAGCCAATCCACCCAAGTTTCATCGGTGAGCGCGCTGTTTGTTCTGATCTGATGTACGTCCTTACCGTACTCGAACATGAGTCTGAGAACAGTCGCATCAGCGCGCAAAGCGTCGCTGTTTTTCAGCCGGACGATGAGCGGGAATAACCTCGGTGTCGATGCGAGGTTCAACAGTGCGACCGGAATCTCTGATTTGCTCATTCCGTTCATGCGCAGCAACTCGTCCAGCTCGGCAGACGAATAGGTACCCACAGGCACTTGTGTCGCCTGGAATTTGAGGCCAGCGAAGTGCCGCATGCTGGTTTCAAAGTAATGGCGCCGCGTCGTAAATAGGATGCGAACTTTCCCGGCCAATGAGTCCGCTTGCAGCGCTTGTCCCAATGTTTCCCAGCTAACGGTGGGACGTTGATTAATGCCGTCGACAAGTAGAAGGACTGCGACTCCGTCATCCACTGGTCTCGCAAGGATTCGGTCTACGCGCCTTCGCCAGTACTCAGTTCCATGGTGCGAACCAGCCAACGATCTCAAGCTTTGGGCGAGTAGGTCTCGCACACCTGTTTCTGAAAAATCCTTATGGCTCAGGAACGTGCTCGCTGGCACCGAAATCACTATTGGCAGTAAGGCGGCACTGCGATTGAGCCAGTCGAGCGAGACCCATGTCTTTCCCACTCCTTCTTGCCCGATGACTACTGCTGGCGAACGCACATCACTTGGGGACAGCCACCAGGCTTCCAGTGCCTGCAAGGCGTCCTTTCGTTCAATGAGGTGCACACCGGGCCTGCCGCCAGCTGCATCCTGGTTCAGGGTTGCCAAGGATTGCTCGCTTTCGGTCCAGATCTTCTTCAGATGTATGTGTGACCTCTCCCGCAGATGATTGAAGCCGATGTTCCAGGTTTCCAGGCCCTTGCGGAGGTTCTCGCACGTCGAACCAGCATGAGCTACCAACAATTTAGCGGCGTCGCCCGCCACTTTATTGATGTGTTTTTCGACGATGTCCGGCCACTTCGCACAGAGTGCCGCCATAGCATTGATGCCCACGCCTGGCGGCTGCGCGGTCCAGTCAATAACCATGATAGGAACACCGAGTTCCACACCACCGTCTAGAGCAAGGTTGCGCTCCGTCTCGCTCACGGCTTTCGTCGATGCCAACACCCATGCTTCAAGCTGAGGGTCTTTCAGGGTAGCTTCGAGCACTTCGCCAGCCAGCTCACGCGGCGTAAGGCGCGTGGACTCCTTGTACCGCTTACACTCCAGTCGCAGAGACCGACGCCGCAACCCCGCCGTACCCGCGTCGCCGCCGAACTGAGAACCCGGCTTGGAAACAAAAACGCCAACATCACCAAGCAACCTGCAGAAAAGATCCGCAGCCAGACGTTCAAAAGTGTCAGTTGACGCGTTCTCCAACTCTCGTTTAAGCGTTGCGAGTAATGCGTCAACTGTAGGCGTGCCGGAAGTAGCCATGTTGTCACCTGTATGATTAATTTTGCCTCGTGCGGGCTAAATTTGATTATACGCACTCATACACACTAACTTGAACATAGCTTGATCGCGATGTCCTTTGGCGTCGGCCAAGGTGCTGCGATGCACGGTATCGCGCAGTCCCATTCCGCACAACTCGCTGCGGCTGGTATCGAGCGTCACTTCGATGTCGCGTAACGACTCGCGCCCAGTCAACTGCCTAAACGCCATTATCCGTACCCGCCGCCAACTGCGCTAGAAAACTACGGATACTAGGACGCACAAAAGGAACAGGCGGCAATCGCTCAATGAAGTCATTCAAGGTATCATGCCCATTAACCTTGGCGGCACCTTTTTTATAATTCGCATAGAAAAATCGCACTGTGGCGAAATATAGTCAGTCAGGTTAATCGGACGATCAACAGGTACGTCAGAAATCAACAGCCATTCTTAATAAGTCCAAAACAATGACAGCAAGGCACAAGAGAGTATACGTACCTGCTCGCTTTAACCACGCAGAAGAATTAGATTCATATTTTATCCAAGTTGCGTTATCGCCAGAACCAACAGGAAGAGCAGGTTTTTTTAAGCCATAAAGAGGCAATTCCAAAACCAAAAAAAAACAATAAAAATCCAATTAAATGAAAGATTCACGGTTACTCCTGCACGTGCTTAATGTGTTGATCGCTTCATTTATTTGGAATTAACTGTTTTTTTCAAACGAAGATCCAGAGCCGCGAGGAAATTACCCTCTTTTTGCAACTCAAGCATCAAGCTGTCGCCCTCGGCAATTTGAGGTTTCGACAATTTCCCAGCCACCTTATCACGCGCATCAATTGCCTTCTTTACTGGCTCAATGGTTGCCACAAGTTTTCGCAACGAATAGCAGAGGATCAAGTCCTGGACTTGTTGATTTTCTCTTTCGCCGCAAAACTTTCCTGCTATGTTGAACATCGCTCTCGCATTGCCTAAACTGGCGGATTTGCGAAACCAATTCATCGCCTGAATCGGCTCATTGAGCAAATCCATGATGCTTCCGAGATTATTCATTGCGAGTGGATCACCCTTCGTCGCCGCTTTAAGGTACCAATCCTTGGCTTGCATATAGTCTTGCTTGACACCGAGACCGTTCTTGAACATGAAGCCAAGATTATATTGAGCGACTGTCTCGCCTTGCATTGCTGCTTTTTTATACCAGTCAACTGCCTGAACATAGTCCTGAGGCACTCCTTTGCCATATTGATACATTGCGCCGAGCATGTTTTGTGCCGCAGCGTCACCTTCCTGGGCCGCAGGGCGAAGTTCTTTGAGCGCGACATCAAAATTATTCGTACGATATGCCGCCGTACCTTCTTTCACACCTGCATAGGCGCAGACTGCTATTCCCGAGCCGAGTAGCATGGCAATCAACAGTTTTGTCATCGGATAAGTCTCCATTTATTGCAGCTCTATAAATATGGTACACCGTTAATCAAAAATTGCTTTCGGATGTCGACGATACGCATTCTTGAGATGTGGTCAAGCCCTGCATTCGTTTCCCGACTGCTTCCCAGCGAATTCTGTCTCTACTACAAAAACACATCACCCTTACATCAATTCGTTTTGTCGAACAGTGAAAAAGTGTATTCCAGAAATATACTTCAGAATGAACGTATGGACCAAACAGCGCAACAGCTAATCAGAAGTCCAGCCAAAACTCCCCGGCAACCAAAACCGTGCTTCTGCACTAAGTGGCCCGACACCGCGAAACCCGCCCTCAACTTCTAGTTCAACTTCAAGACAATCATTCTCAGGATGCCCTAACTTGAGCAATAATTCAGCCAATCGAACATTCGCCAGTGGCCAGCCCGAAAGTACAAGCCAGTCCCGGTCTTCCCAATCTCTTTTGCTATTACAATAGTCAGATTCATTGCCACGATTTAATATCGGCAAACTATTTACATCTATATCCTTATCAAGCCAAGGATGCTTCTTTAAATCTTTTGGATTAATTTCAAGCGCAAACGAGCTTTGTTCAAATTTTCCTTCAAGTGGCCAATAGCTACTGCCAATAATACGTATAGTTCTTATTTTGGAATTTCGATTGGTAAGATGAATAAGCCGATCCTTACCATCTGAAGCTATTGTCGCAGCTAGTAAAAATAAGCCTAGCTCAAAATACTGCTGCGGTAGAGAAAAAAACTCTAAGGATTCAACGAAATGAACTGAACCATAGGCATGTAGAGATTGCGTGATTTTTGTTCCGCTCACCTCAACCTCAAATGGTATTGAACCCAGTTTTTCCCTTACGAAATCAACTTTTTGAGGTGTAGTCGTAATGCCGCCAGTAAATATCAGTTGCTCAATGAGAGATGGTAATTCAACGTGATTTTTCATTGGAACCCTAAGGAACAAAAGCTCAAATACGACGCAGGAATGATATCAATTATTAAATATAACTACAAGAAAATACCGTTGCCACTTTGGTGTATGCTGACGGTTTAAAATTAAATGTGTCGCTTTTCACGGAATTTTAATGCTGCGCGAGTTCAAATAAGAACTGAGAAAAAACGGCGGTCACTAAACAAAAAGTCAGCCACCATGTAGCACAATTCGCCATGCCAGCTTAGGGGCAGGCACCGCGGTGATGCAGTAAAATTTTCTCCTGAATAAAGTCAGGCCGCTGTTAACCTTATCGCGCATTTGAAAGACACACCCATGGCAAGCACGTACGCTCCCACACAGACAGCCACTCGTGGGCAGGTCGTTCAAATCAATAATCTGGAGATGTACTACGAAGAGTATGGAGCCGGGAAACCGCTGGTGCTCTTGCATGGGTTTGGCGCTTGTGTGCAGAACTGGCATCCGTTTATCGGCCAGCTCTCTGAGCACTATCGACTGATCCTTGTGGATTTGCGGGGTCATGGCCACTCGACCAATCCTGATAACAGGTTCACCCACAGTGAAGCGGCCAGCGATGTGTTTCTCTTGCTGGACAAGTTGGGGATAGATCGCTTCTCGGCCATGGGCATGAGTACAGGCGGGATGACGCTATTGCACATGGCAACGCGCCAACCCGGGCGTATCGACGCCATGGTATTGATCAGTGCAACGTCGCATTTCCCCGAGCAGGCAAGGGCCATTATGCGCCGGGCGTCGTTTGGCACCATGCCACAGGCAGTGCGAGACATGTATAGTGAATGTGCGAAACGCGGTGACGAACAAATCCGTCAACTGATTACCCAGTTCAACGCCTTCCACGAAGACTATGACGATATGAATTTCACCGCACAAAGCTTATCAGGTATCACAGCGCGTACGCTCGTCGTGCACGGTGATCGCGATGCCTTTTTCCCCGTTGAAATCCCTGTGAGCATCTACCGTTCCATACCGGATGCCGCCTTATGGATTATTCCGGGCGGCGATCACGTCCCTGTTTATGATTCTGAGGTTCCTTTCACAGCAACTGTCCTGCGATTTCTTAATGACGCAAATAGGGAGTAGCAATCAGCGGCCAGGTCGGCGGCATTTGCTGTGCAATTAAACAAGTAACATGGCGATAGCAATAGTCATTCATTTTCCCCTAGCCCTAAGATATATCCCAGCCACGCGACTAATAAAAAACACAGGGTAGCAATACAAATTATGAACCACAGAGGAGGCGGGCAGTCAGTTACACGCCCGATCAATCGTTCACAGGAACCCGCAGGGAGGTAGGCGCCTGCAATCGCAAGTGGAGCTTCTGCCACTAAGGCCGCACCGATCCAGAAACTTCCTGATTGCTGACAAATGCTTTTTCTCTTTTGTTTCATGAACAGGGTATCCCAGGAAATGTAATCACTTCAGACAACAGGTACGTGACGTGTTTGCGACCGGACGTATAGTTGATGATTTTTTCCAGCTTCGGTTTTAAGCAAGCCTGGAACTGCAGCGCAGGTTTGTAAATCAACAGCAAGATCAATTGATTGACGACGCTTTATTCTACAAATGCAGCAATGGCACTGCGACTGGATGCCCCTTGTTTTGCTTTGTACATGGCGATGTCGGCTTCTTTGAGGAACTGTTCAGCATTTGCCGGGGAATCGTAAATGCGGATGCCAATACTGGTTGACATCATGATCGCAGAACCGGGTACTGGCGCTTCCAGTGTGGTGACAATTTTCTGGGCCAGGATCTGGGCATGCTCCAATGCCCGCACACCCTCGGCAAGTACAACAAATTCATCGCCCCCAAGGCGGGCCATCGTATCGCTCTCGCGCAAGCAAGCAGACACTCTTTTCGCAAATTCTTTCAGTACCAGATCACCCGTGGCATGGCCGTTAGTATCATTTATTTTTTTGAACCCGTTCAGGTCCATGAACAATAAAGCCAGACCATTGTTTTGCCGTAGTTGCCGGACAATCGATTGATGTAGCACTTCCATGAAGTGCCGCCGGTTCGGGAGTCCGGTCAATCCATCCGACAAGGCCATTTTATTCAGCGCTTCTTCCCATTTCTTACGTTCGGAAATGTCGTGTAAAAAAGCAGTAAATTCGAGCCGGTCTGCAATATGATTCACGTTCAAACTGACCTCGACGGAAAGTTCTTTTCCATCGCGGTTAACCGCGAGGAATTCTCGTCGCGCAGTCGTTGCGGTTTTTGCAAATTCATCCAAATGCGCCAGCATATTGAAGAAAGAATTTCTGAAAGTGGGTGGCACAATCAGATCGGCGATATTGCGTCCCATGGCTTCATGATTGCTCCAGCCAAACAGCGATTCGGAAGAGCGATTCCATTGCGTCACAATTCCTGCATGGTCTATCGATATCACTGCGTCGTTGGCATGTTCAAGAATGGTGCGTATGCGTTCTTCACTCGCGCGTAGTTGTGCCTGCACGCGAAGCATGTCGTCAAAAGCCACCTGCTTTCCAAGAGCCGCTCCCAGTGCTGACCCCAATAGTTCCAGCGTCTGTAAATCTTCTGCATCAAAACCGTTTGCCTGCTCAGACATGACCTTAAGGACACCCACTGGCAGGCCTCGTTCAAAAAGTGGCGCGCAAATCATGGAGCGAACACCTACTTTTTTGCAGGCATTTGCATCAACGCGCGAATCGGTCTCAGCATCATCACATTGCAGGATTTTTGCGCTACTGACGCATAAACCTGACAAGCTATTCGCCCGCAACAGACGCAAATCAACATGCTGGGATATCGCGCCGCTGGCGGAGCGGTAAACCATGTAGTCACCATCGACCAGTTCAACTACGGCACCTTTGGCTTCTGTCAATTCTTGCAATGTGTTTACGACAAGTTGCATAAATGCCGCAAGATCCAGATCTGCCTGGGCGAGCAGTGATTGCGTCTCAATGATGCGCTCTAACCGGTCAAGTTGTTGTGTGTTTTTCTTCATTTCCCGATCCAAAACAGTTTTTATACGTTCCATTTATTTTAGGGTATTTCTGAGTGATTTCACTTTCAATAGTGGGCGGATTCGCCATTTTTTGTAAATTATTGCGGCGTGATCCTTAAGGGTTTTGCAAGGAAAGCAAGTGGGCCATCATCCAGCCCCAACTATCAGGAAATCGACATGCGCATTTCACTCTGCGCTCAGTCTGCGTTCACTCTGTGTTTTCCGTTTGATTCTGAACTTCCCAGATTCTATAAAACGCCTGGTTACCAATTGTAGGTTTTGGTAACAAAATTTTATTAACATTGTGAATGAATGCTAACTATGACAGCATTTGCTTTGTTTTTTTCTAACATGGCAGCGATCTGCCTGTTCTACCGGGAAGCACTCTTTCAAAAGGTAAAGTGATGTACACAATTCGCAAATCTGGATGGATGTCGTGGATGCTTCTGGCGAGCATGGTCGCCCTGTTAAGTGCATGTGGAGGCGCAAACGATAAGGCGGTTTCAGGCAGCCCGCAAGCAGCCATATCCAACCCGCCACCAGCGTCCACTGCTGGTTCTTCAGCGCTTGGCACAGTGAGCGCATTGGCGCAAACGACAAAAAGTGTTGCCACAACCTTGAGCCCCGCGCCGCAGGTCTTGTACACCGATACGCTCAGTGGGCCGACCACAGGTGGCGAAAACAACCTGGGTGCCTATCTTTCTATTTTCGGGAGAAATTTTGGTTCTGCCAGCGACCTGGGCACCAATACGAAAGTCTATATTGGTGACAATGAAGTCGCCAACTATCGCTATGTGGGAAGCGCGAAATCAAGCGGCAAGACGGGCTTGCAACAGATCACCGTACAGGTGGGCGCACTTGGTGGTGCCCCTGTTGGGACGGCACTGCCTGTAAAAATCGTGTTGAATGGCGTCGCATCCAATACCGACAATAGCTTCACGCCCAGTGCAGGGCGGATACTTTTCGTTTCCTTGTCCGGGTCCGACACCAGCGCGGTGGCAAATAATATGGCCAAGCCCTGGCGCTCGCTGCAGAACATGACTACCCTGAAGGGTGCCTACTTTGCCATGCAAGCCGGTGACCACATCGTACTGCGCGGCGGTGCCTGGCACGATAGCAACGGCCAGGACAAGACATGGATGCGTTTTGGCAGCGGCATCTATGCCAGAAACGGCAGTGCTTCAGCATGGATACATATCACCGCCTATCCAGGCCCCATCAACGGCAACGCCATAGAAGATGTGCACTATACGACGCCAGCCGGCGCATCTGGCGGCATTGCAGGCCCCTGGTCTGCCATCGCGGGCACTTCCGGTGAGTTCATCTCGGTGTCCAATTTAAGGATGGATGTGGCGGGTGGCGCCAATCGTGACGCTGCCCCTATCAACTTGCAATACACCGCAGGCCCATGGCGCGTTGTCAACAATGAGCTGGGCCCCTGGGTTGCCGGCAGTTCTGCCACGCTGAATGCAGCGGGTGTTTCTGGCCACGGCAACGGCAACAAGGTGCTGGGTAATCATATCCATGATATTGCCGGTACGTCTGAATTGCAGAATCACGGTATCTATGCAGATACCACGGCACAGAACTGGGAAGTGGCCTACAACTGGATACACGATATCACTGGCGGTTCAGCCGTGCAGTTTAACGACAATGAAGCGGGGGCAGGCTCTTATACGCTGCCGCATGGTGGCATTTGGCCAGGCTTTGTCGGCATCCGGATTCATCACAACTGGCTGGAAAACGCTGCCAAATATGGCATCAATTTCAATGACCAGGGCAGCGCGCATAAGGGTACTTATGAAGCCCAGAGCTGGAACAATGTCATTACCGGCACGAAGCTGTACCCGATACGTATCAATTCAACAGCCACCATCCAAAACATGTGGTTTGCTTTCAATACCGTGTATAACGCCATGACCGGGGCAGCCGGAAATAAAGCCTACATCATGGACGAAGGTTTTGGCAGTGGTGCAGGTATTCATAACAAGTTCTATAACAATATTTTTGCATTTGGGCCTGACACCCAGGCCGGCACCACGTGGTTGATTGATTACAGTACGCCATCCACGACCACCAGCTACGACTTCAAACAGAACTTGTATTTTGCCAACGGACAAACCGTGCCAGCGCCAGCCACACTGGGCGACAGCCTGGCGATTTCTGCCAATCCTTTGTTCAGTAATGCATCTGCCGGAAATGTCGCTTTGCAGGCGAGCAGCCCGGCGGCAGATGCGGCCACCCAGCCCAGTCTGTTTGCCGTCGATGACGACATGGTGAATACCGCACGTCCACAGGGCAGCAGCAAGGACATAGGCGCGCTGGAACTCATCGGTGGTGGCACTCCACCCATTTCGACACCTGTCAGCGGCGTCTGTGGCAGTGCTAACGCCCAGACTTTCAGCGTGGCACCTGGCAGCAATCTTTGTTCAGCAGGTCTGGCGTCATCTGTGTCATTGATCGGTAACGTATCATGGGCCTGGAGTTGTTCGGGCGCGAATGGAGGCGCGACGGCAAGCTGTAGCGCGGCTGTTGCCTCCAATCCCAATCCGTCCACGGCACCCAGCGTGCGGCAGCAATATTCCGGGGCCATTACGCCAGGTGCGACCACCCATCAATTTGCTGGCAATGTGTCGGCAGGTAACTGGATTCTGGTGACCGTGGGCGTGAACAATAACGCGGTGGGCGTGTCAGGAACATTGTCCGACAACCAGGGGCATACTGATCTCGACGCGTTCACCTCTCTCGGACAAATCTACGTTGACGGCATGGGCACTGATGTCTTTGCAGTAAAGGCATCGACATCCGGGCCCTACGTATTGACAGTAGGGATTCCAAACCAGGGCAGCATACACATGGTGGAAATCCAAAATGCAGATGCGGTAAATTTGCTGGATGTTCCTTTGGCCACCAGTTCCGGCCCACGCTTTGCGACGACGGCACTATCTTCACCAACCCAGACGACCACCAAGGCGAATGACCTGCTTCTGGCGCTGGTTGATCTGGGCATTGGCAATGCCATTCCATTCAGCCCAAATGGGTCATGGCAACTGGTCAGCCCGCAAGCAGGCACAAGCATCACTTCGCGCCTGTATGAATGGCAACCGAAGGCCACTGGCGCATTTAATATTTCAGGAACCGTCAGCGGTAGCGGTGCCGGCTATCCGGGCTGGGAGACGGTGATTATTGTGATCAAGGGGCAGTAGCAGTAGCGATGTGATCAGTATCAGTAATGGGAAGCGCACTCTGCGGAGTGCGTTTTTTATTGCTGGTTAGCGTAGGTACGAAATTTGATTACAAAGCCGGTATCCATAACAGCGCTGCGCATTGAACCTACGTAGGTACGATTAGCGCAGCGTAATCGTACGCATACCCATCACGGCTTGCTTTCATCAACTGCTGATTTGCTGATGAAAATACAAAACAGTGAATTTCCTCTTGTCGGATAGAAGACAAGAAAATTTGAAACGTCTTGGTCATTGCCAGGCACAACATGCGTACGATTACGCTCCACTAATCGTACCTACGTTCTGCGCATTGAACCTACGTAGGTACGATTAGCGCAGCGTAATCGTACGCATACCCATCACGGCTTGCTTTCATCAACTGCTGATTTGCTGATGAAAATACAAAACAGTGAATTTCCTCTTGTCGGATAGAAAACAAGAAAATTTGAAACGTCTTGGTCATTGCCAGGCACAACATGCGTACGATTACGCTCCACTAATCGTACCTACGTTCTAATCGTACCTACGTATTAAGCGTCAACAATTATGATGAATAGGTATGTATTTATACTTAAAAATAATTATAAAATATACACATGTCAGTTATAGTCGATACACATATTTTTTGATGTTATCTTCGTATCGTCAACCGCGTTTTTTCGTCTGGATTATTTTCTGTGTGCTATTTCAAGCATCACGCATTTCATCAATAGGAATGCATCATTCCGTCGCTGCCTGCAATAAACTATCGCGTTTTTTCTTGCTCAGGCCAGACAGGGCTTTTTGGTAGGAATAGCTGATCAGCTCACGCAAATATTCTTCCGGAAAATGCTCAACCCTGACGATGGTGACCCAGTGAAAGCGTCCCATGTACCGCGCCGGTTTGACGCCGGGGGTATCGGTCAATTCCAGGAAGCGATCGGGCGACACCCGTACACTGAAGCGCCATTGCTCTGGTTCGCTGGTCTTGAAATAGGCAAAGGATTTTCCTTCCACGCTATACACCAGAATATTGCTGGGCGCGCCATGCAGTTTTTCTTGCGCGCCGGTAAAGGCGGCGCAATGTTTTTTCAGGGCGGCTAGTTTCATGGTGGTTTCGTGACAGTTGTTATACCTGAATGATAAACTGCTTCCGGATTTCGGGTTATGTATCAATTTCTCGTTAAGTTAAATAAGCTGACTAAGTGGACTAAGTTGACAATCCCAAAGTAAACATTAAATTACTCAAGGTAGACAATGAAAAAAATCGTATTGTTGGCAGCCAGTCTGGTTGTGGTTTGCTGTTTGGCGGTTGCGCAATCAAACATTGATAAATCGACTGGTGCAGTGGTGATGTTGCCTGCCCAGGCTTCACCTGTGTTCGTTGAGGGTGAACGGGATCAACTGCACTTGCCGGGGCCAGAATACCGCTCTGGTGACGGCTGGTGGGCTTTCAGTTGCAAGATCAGTTGTCAGTTGCAGCCCGTAAAGTTGGCGGTGTCTGCCAAGCCGCATCCACAATATGATGGTGACCCGGTACCGGGGCAGGTGCTGCGTTTTACTCCTGCCAGTACAGACTTGCCGCTGATGTATTTCAAACCTTTCCGCGCGCCTGCAACAACGCTGCGCCTGCAGGCCGGACCAGTAACGACTTATTATCCGGGCGCACAGTCGCGCCTGAAGCCTGCAAAAAATACCAAAGGCACGATGGAGTCGGAGATCAATCTGCCAGATGGGCAAACTGCACGTCTGGTACCCACTTCATTGCTGCCACCTAAAAATACGAAAACCGAGGTACCAGGACAAAACGTGCTGGTGCTGGATCTGGTGATAGGCAATAAGCGCCAGAGTCTTGACCAGTTCCGTTTCGGCCTTGACGGTAACACCGCAGTCAAAGCCACTGAATTTGTGCGCTGGGCTGGTGATTTGGATGGCGATGGCCATCTTGATTTGCTGGTGCAGTATGACTATGGCGGTGGCACCGTGCTGGTCTTGTACCTGTCTTCAATGGCAGGCCCTGACCAGTTGGTGGGTGAGGCCGGGCGCTTCACTTATTATGCTATCGACGTTGCCGGGTGCTGATCATGAAAGCTATATTTGTTCAGACATCTTCCCCCGCGCTGCGATTGACTGCAGTAATGCTTGCCTTGCTTGCCCTGCAATCGACGACACCGGCATTCGCTGACTTGCCTTCACCACCACCACTGGCCCGCGAGCAACTGCTGATGAAACCGCAATTGCTTGCTGACCAAATGGCTGCACCACTGGTGATGGGCGATGGCAGTGCGCTGTTCTTCAATGTGTCATCCGGGCGGCAGGCGGTGCGCGTGTACCCTGAGCAGCCAGAACGCAACCTGATCACCATACTCGGTAGCAAGGGTGCTGGCAACGTGTCCGATAAGCCAAATAGCCACGGTGCCGCACTGACCGAAGCCGGCGCCTGGCTGGTGGGCGCGGGTGTGGAATTGCTGCGGCCTGGTGGCAAGGTCATCCGTGGCAAACTCAGCGTGCCACGCTTTGGCCCCAGGGTCGTGGCGCTGGCGGATGGCAGCATCATGGTGGTGGGCGGGCGCAGTTGGTCAGACAACAAGGATATGTCCAATACCGTGCGTGTTGAAAGGCTGTGGCTGGATGCAAATGAGCAGATACAGGCTGAAATCTTGCCACCCCTGCCTGTCCCCGTTGGTAATAGCGACGGCAGTTCTGGCTATAGCTTGCTGCATCTGGGCAAGGGCAGGGTGATGTTGTGCGGGGCAAAATATTACAACGGTAATTTTCTGTATGAACCACAGGAAAAGCGCTGGTATCCCCTTCCTGAGTTCGCGCAGCAGCGTATCAAGCCTGCGCTGAGCTTGTTGCCGGATGGCCGTGTCTGGGCTAGTGGCGGCGATGGTGGCAATGCGGCATCCACCACTGAAATCTGGAACCCGGCAACCAAAAATTGGACTGCAGGCCCCGACTTGCCTGTGCCCATGATTGAGCACAGCAGCGTCATGTTGAATGAAGCCCCTGGCCGCAAAGCGACCGTGTTGCTGGCTGGGGGGTATTTCCCGTCCGTGTTGGCCTGGCACCCTGGCGATGCGGGTGACAAGCCTGTACTGGTGGGCCAACATGCCATGCAAAGGCAGGGGGCCGCCCTGATCCCGCTGACGAATAATCGTCTGGCCGTGATTTCTGGTCGCCACGCACGGTCGAATGCGCATGAGGGTTGGGGGCGTCGTTCAGAAGGCATCAGTATCATCCCACTGGACCTGAACGCCAGCGGCAAGCGCGATGCCGCCTGGACCATGCAGGTGGATGGCGGTCTTGCAGAACACAAGGGTCAACTGATGTTCGCCGGTGGGCAATTACATCATAGTTTTACTGGCAGTGAAGACGCCGTATCTACCCGGTTGCTGGAAGCAGTGCAACTCGATACTGGCCTGGTGCGCAGTTTGCCAGCCTTGCCAGTGGCTGCCGACAAGGCACAACTGGCCTGGCTGAACGACAGCGAATTACTACTCTATGCCGGATTGGGCGAAGGGCCGGACATGCTGTGGCTGCGTGTACTGAATGCCAAAACCGGCGTCTTTCGTCGCTTGCCCGGGACGTTCAGCGTTGGCGATAACGCGTCTGACGCCAGGCGTAGCGGCATGCGCCTGATCGGCGCGCAGGCCGGGCGTGGCTGGCTGATCGGTGAAAACGCCCAGGTGCTGTGGGTTAGTACAAAAGGTGTGGAAACCGCACCGCGTCTGCAACGCCAGCGTGTGCAATTTGTTGGCCGTGTCCTTAGTGATGGTCGTGCCATTGTGGCGGGTGGCGAGGTCGAGTCAGAAGTGGTGGCGGCCCGCCCTGTAGACTGCGTGAGCTGCACGCCAATCTATATCGGTTTTGGCCCCAATCTGCCAGCCAGGCGGCATGAAATCTATAACCCTGGCACCAGTAGCTGGGATACCTCGGCACCATCGCGTGGCGTGGGTGGTAGCCATGCCATATTGGCAGATGGTCGCGTTATCAAGGCGGGGATCTTGACGGAAAAAATCAGGGATGCAAAAACGCCTGATAAATTTGAAGAACAGCGCCGCCCCTTGCTGGAACTGTCCAACCCCAGCGGTACGGTATGGCGCACATTGCCATGGCCAGATGGTAGCAGCCCCGCAGAGAATGACAACATCGTGCTGAACAGTGTCGTCAATGAAGATGTCGCAGGGGCTGCATCAGCCTACGGCAGTTTTGTCTTTTTAGGCTTGCCCGACCACGGCAATGCGCTGATCCAGTGGTACTGGACGCGTGACCCCGGCGCTGCCGACCTGAAATGGCTACCGTTGGCCAGCAGCATGACACCGTTTGGTTTCATCAACAATGATGTCGATTTAAAAGCCACGACTACCGATGGCAAACACCTGTTTGCCATCGGCGGACATGCCGGGATTGCGGTGGTGGCACGGCCTTGAATTGCGCTTAGCGAAGCGCAATTCAAACCCGGCGCGGACTACAGCAATACCATCTTCGCATTCCGTCGCCCCATGGCTTGCAACGCCATCCACAGAGCCAAGTCCACACCCAAATCCACTTCGCCAATACATGCCATCAGCGCCGTCGTTGTGCTTCTGCAAAAGCATGACAATGCTGGCATGGCGACCTGGCTTTGCCATCGTTTTGAGCAAGTAGCTGTTCTTCCTGGTAAGGCTGTCATTGCTTGCCTGCGGGCCTTGAATGCGATTGACTGTCTTGTTTTTCGGGTAGTACAGCCGATGTCTGTATGCCATGGCAATACCTGCCAAATCATCACTTCAGGCAATTTTCTCATTGGATTGGGTAAGCAGCTTTTGTGTAAGGCGGGATAAAATTTTCTTCATGGAAGTGGCTCGTATGCCGCGATGGCATGGTGCCATTGCAGGTCGATTGCGGGTATCAAAAAAGGCTTACTAATGAAGAACGTGTTACTCATCAATACACACCAGTTTTATGAAGGGTTTTCCACAGGTGGACTGAACAAGACCATGGCTGGCGTCATACAGGAAGAAATGGAAAAGCGTGGTTTCGCATGTCAACAGACCTACATCGAGAAAGGCTATGCCATCGATGCCGAGGTGCAAAAGCACCTGTGGGCTGACCTGATCATTCTTCAGTCGCCTGTCTACTGGTTTGGCATGCCCTGGATTTACAAAAAGTATGTGGATGAAGTGTTCACCGCAGGCATGATGCAGGGTGGTTTTTTGACTGGCGATGGCCGTACCCGCGAAGACCCGACCAGGCAATACGGCACGGGTGGTCTGCTGCAGGGTAAACAGTACATGCTTTCGCTGACATGGAATGCGCCACGGGAGGCTTTCAACGACCCGCATCAAACCTTGTTCGAAGGTAAATCGGTGGACGATGTATTTGCCTTCAACACCGCCAACTACAAATTTTGCGGAATGGATATCTTGCCATCCTTCTCTTGCCACGATGTCGTGAAGGCCCCTGATGTGCCAGGTGACATCGAACGGCTGCGCCAGCATCTGGCCAGCCTGCTTGGGCAGCCACTGATCGATGGTGCCAGGTCATCGCAGCCATCGCAGCCATCACGGCAATCACAATACGCATAATACGCACAATAGACATAGCAATCACAGTAATCACAAGGAACAGGTCATGAGCAAAGTTTGGTTTATTACCGGCGCAGGCAGCGGCATCGGTGCCGGTACTGTCAGGGCCGCGCTGGCGGCTGGCGACCGTGTTGTCGCTACCGGCAGGAATGTAGAGAAACTCCGCAATGCCCTGCACAGCGTGGCGACCGACAAGCTGGAGATTCTTCAACTGGATGTCGCTGACGAGGCGCAGGCTTTCACTGCGGTGAATCAGGCTGTGCACAAGTTTGGCCGGGTTGACGTGGTGTTGAACAATGCTGGCTACAGCCTGATTGGTAACTTCGAAGAACTGACGACGCAAGAGATTGTGCAGCAGTTCGCCACCAACTTCTGGGGCGTGAGCCATGTGATGCGGGCAGCGCTGCCAGTCATGCGCAAGCAGCGCTCGGGCCACATCATCAACATCAGTTCGGTGGCTGGCGTGGTCGGGATGAAGCACTGTGGTGCCTACGGTGCGAGCAAGTTTGCCGTCGAGGGCCTGTCGTTGAGTGTTGCCGAAGAAGTTGAAAAATTCGGTATCAAGGTCACCGTGGTTGAACCGGGCTTCTTCCGCACGGATCTGCTGGACGCCGCCAATGTCAAATGGAATAGCCATCGTATGGACGATTACGCCGCAGCCGAGGTGAGCGCTGAAGAGGCGTTGTCTGCCTACGCCGGCAAGCAGCCCGGTGATCCCGACAAGCTGGGTCAGGTTCTGGTGCAACTCGTGGGTATGGAAACGCCACCACGCCTGTTCGTGGCGGGAAGCGATGCAATCGCGATGATCGCGCCAGCAGTGCAAACCCGGCTGAAAGCCGTGCACGCCCTGGAAGCGCTTTCAACATCCACCGACGGCAACTTCTGATCTCGACCGCCCCTGCGCCCCTGCCGGGCTGCCGAAGGGCATGGACGAGCCGGGCCTGCTACCGCTTGCTGCTGCGTTTTCCAACGCAATAGGCCAGCGATATTAGGTAGAAACCCGGTGAACGTATCACCTGCGAGGAACCGCAACACCAGACGGACGGCTCGCTTTTTTAAATCTGCAACGCAACAGGAAATTGTGATGAACAAACACATTGCCCGCGCCTTCATTGGCATCAGCATCGGACTCAGCACCGCATTCGCCGCCACCGCCGGGCAGGCGCAGAATGTGGAATCTTCGCAGCCTGCACCCGCCACGACGGCAAATGCTGCCAGTGCAGTGCCTGGATATCTCATCGCCAACTTCACGATCCGTGATCAGGCGATGTTCCAGAGATACCGGGAAGCTGTCCGCCCGATTTCGCTCAAATACAAAGGCAAGGCCATCGTCTTCAATGCGAATGCGCAAAAGGTCGAAGGCAATCCGCAGGCGGTGATCGTCGTGGTCGAATTCCCCAGCCTGGCCGATGTCGAGCGCTTTTACTTTTCGCCAGAATATACCGAGGTGAAGAAGCTCCGCATTGCAGCCACCGAAGGTTCTATCGTGCTGACCGAAGGCCTGGTTCTGCCACGGTAATAGCTTACTGCCGAAAACAGGGCAAAGGGCGAAGTGACGGAGGTGACGTGTAGAACGCATCTCTATGAATGAGATGCGTTCTGACCACAGAATAGACGGGCATGCCGGGTAGCGGTGCTTGCCCGACCCTGATTGTTAGTTCAGCTTAGCTCAGCTCTGCCCCGTTTAGCTTAGGACCTGCGCAAGCCACGGTATTCCAGCACGGCCAATACCACGACCACTACCGCCTGGGCCAGGATGAACAACATGCCCAGGGTGGTGGGGTTGAACCACAGTTCCATCGTCAGCAGGCTGGCGATGACCCAGCCTGTATTGCCGATGATGACCAGCCACACCAGCGCTGCCGGTGGTTGTGCCTGTGTACCTATGCGACTGGTCAGCAGCATCAGTGCCGCGCAGGGGAAGAGGGCGACGCCAGCCAGCAACACAAAATCTTTGGGCAAGCCCAAAAGACCTGACAGCAGGCCAGATGCGCTGACCAGCAACAGGCCCATGGCGACGCAGGTGAGGGCATCAAACATCAGGATTTTTCGTAAAGAGATACCGGCAGCCGCAACCTGGCTGGCAGTGGTAGCATTGGCAGAAGATGTTGAGTTTGACAGGGTGCTAGACATGATCGATCTCCAATTTCAGTTGAGGGGATTGCAGTGTCACTCTGCCAGCGCAGCAAGTCGATTACCTCAGAGGTAATGGAATTGATTTGATGGAGAGCGCATAATTTGACCATCGCCAACAGGAGAAAACCGTGACCGTCGCCACCAGTACCCGTGCAAGTACCGCCACCAATGCAAACAGCGCCCTCCAGCATGACGGCAGCGTCGGTTCGCTGATCCGTGAATGGCGCACGCTGCGCAAATTAAGCCAGATGGACCTGGCGCTGGACATCAACATCTCGCCACGGCATTTAAGTTTTGTGGAAACCGGGCGGTCCACCCCCAGTGCAGATTTGCTGATGCAAATTGCGGCGCAACTCGATGTGCCCCTGCGTACCCGCAATACCTGGCTGCTGGCCGCCGGTTATGCGCCACGCTATAGCGAACAGGGGCTGGATTCGGCACGCATGGCGCAAGCCAGGGCAGCGGTGCAGCGCCTGCTGGATACGCATGACCCTTACCCCGGCGTGGCGCTGGACAGGCACTGGAACGTGGTCTTGCACAACCAGGCTGCCGCTGCGCTGATGGGTTTGCTGCCTGCCTCTTTAAGCGCGCAGCCGATGAATATGTTCCGGGCCAGCCTGCATCCGCAGGGCTTTGCCGCCTACACCAAAAACTTTGATGAATGGGGCAGCTACCTGCTGCAAGTCTTGCAAAGGCTGATGCTGAACGCCCGTGACGAAAGCATCGTCGCCCTGCTGGAAGAAATCAATACCTACCCCAACGTACAAGCCCTGAAACAATCCACACCCGGCAATGCCATGGCAACAGCCACAGAACCCGCCTTGCTGGTACCCTGTGTGCTGGATCTGCATGGCCAGCAATTATCCCTGTTCACCACCCTGACCACCTTCGGCAGCCCGCGTGACATTACCCTGCATGAACTGTGCGTGGAATTGTTTTATCCGTCTGACCCGCAGACGGAGGCGTTTTTGAAGGGGCGGGTGTAGGTGCAAGATCGTAATGCCAGATGCTATGTCTGGCCCTGCATCAGGTCAACAGACCCTGGTCAATTCAACGGGAATTGAAGCGCGTTTATTGGTTCCGGCATTTAAAAGTGAAGATTGCAATCCTCATAAATACAAATCCAATTTCTGCATCAGGCGTTTCATATCGACAGCATAAAACTGGGGTATCTTAAAGGCCCTTTTACATGGCACGGCAATGGTCTCTCCACTGTGCAGGCCCAGGCTTACATTGCCGCGAGATAGGCAGGCTTGTGTCATTTCATCGACCAGTAGCAAGGGCCCGGATATATTTTTTCCTTCCATTTGAATAATTTTCATCCCTTCTCTAAATACCTTGCACGCCTTGATTTCTCCTATGGTGAAGACATCTTTGTCAGTGTAAAAGCTGACATCGCCATTGCAGTTTTCTTCCATTAAGCTTGCCAATGCCATGCGCTGGATATTCAGGTGTTGTGATGGCGGTGGCGGGGCGGGTTTGGCTAATTCTGTACTGGCAAGAAAGTCGGGCCAGACAGTTGACATGGCTTGATCACCGAGTAGCCTGGGCAGCCAATGCGGTGTGCAGTCTTTCTTCGTACCGCATTCCATGGCTTGTTCAAAGATAGTGGTGTCCCGCGTATTCAATACCTGATAGTAGTCATTTATTTGCTGTAGGGGGCTGGCATCGTTCTGGCGCACCGCCAAACCCAGGACATGCAGTGCCAAACCACACTCATACGGCATCGCGCCGCTGTTGAGCATATTGTCTGGTAATGCCTTCCAGCTATAGTCACCAGCCTTGGAAATGCAATTGGAAATGGCCGTACTGAGTTCTGTTGCTGCCTCTTCTGGGCTCACCCACCTGGTCTTTACACTTGCTGTCCAGCGCAGATATTCTGCACCCCCTTCGACGATAAACGGTGCGCTCTGACCGTTTTCCTTTGTAGGGGGAGGTTGAAAACGATGGGCAAATTCATGCCAGACAAATTTTCTTAGTCGCGCATCTGTGCCTGGGGTGGGGTGCTGAGGCCAGTTATACAGGGCAAGGCGCAAGATATCACCGGCATCACCCCAAAAATTGAGCGCGCCGCCATTCTGTTCCACAGTTGCTGCGATGATGGGTTTGCGAAAAGCGATATCGGGTAATCCCTTGTGATAAAAATCTATGGCCTGATCGCTGATCTCTTGCAGCAGTTGACTATTCTCTGTCCCCAGCGCCGGGTTGAAATAGCTGATGGCACCCGCTTCCGACGAAATCTGCTTTTGCAATAACAGTACCGCCATATATTGCCCATCGTAGTCATCATATGAAGCAGCATGGCGAGAGACGCGGGATTTGAATGCGATACTGCCTGGTGCTGAAAATTGATAGCCGACGGCACCACATTTATCGCTGATTGCATAGTTGGATGTGTGTGCATAGATACCTTCACCCATAGGGAAAGAACCGGGCGAAACGCGGTCATAAAACTTGCTTGTTGCGGGTATGTGGAAGCGTATGCTGGTACATGCCTTGTTGATTTTTCTTAATGTGCTTCCGTCTGCCGTGCCGCAGTCATCTGTGGCTTGCCAGGCTGATCGAATCCCCGTGCCAAACTTGAGCAAGTTTCCTTGATTCAAAAAAGGGATGGCATCACATGTTTGCGGCAATTGATAAGCGACTTCCAGCATCTGTGGGGAGATCAGTTTCAGGTGAACGCTTACCTCGGCGGCCTGGGTTTGTTGGCTTGGTAAATACGCGAAAACTGCGGAAATAAACGAAATAAAAGCTAAGAGTTTCATCTTGAGATATCTATTCATCTTCACTAGTGTCCCAACGTTTCTCATAGTAGAGACATCTGTTTTGGTTGATTTTCGTCATCGAAATTTCCCGATGGCGGCGTAAGTAATTGATTTATTGGTGTTGTTTCAAACATGGTGAGACTCAGG
>NZ_JBMPOX010000026.1:0-79086 GCF_049340445.1 Undibacterium sp. Ji50W
TCAACATCCAGCCGGGGCCGACTTCGCCACCAAATTCTTCATCATAGGTAAATAACAATTCCAGCGTGCCAGTCTTGGGCTTGGCGACAGCTTCCAGTGCACGCAGGGCAAAGGTGTAGGTAGAAAAATCAGATTTGCTGACAGCCGTGGCACGGCCATAGATATTACCGTTTTCTATTTCGCCGCCATACGGGGCCTTGGTCCAGCCTTCACCGGGGGGCACTACATCCCCATGGGCATTCAGCAAGATGGTCTTGCCGGGGCCATATACACGGCGTACCAGCAGGTTGGTGATGCTTTGCAGGCCGGCGGCTTTGACTTCACTGTCAGGGACGGCGTGTTTTTCTGCAGTGAGACCCATGTGCTGCAACAGATCAGCAGTGCGGTCTGCATGCGGGGCATTGTTGCCGGGTGGGGTATCGGTGGGCACGCGTACCAGTTCTTGCAGGAAGCTGACCTGTTCATCAAAGTGGCTGTCGATCCAGGCGTCGAGTTGTTGGTAGTGGTTCATGGGTGGAGAGCTTTCTTGGCGATCTTGGTGAGTGTGATTGGGCGTGTTATGGTTCACGCCTCGACGTTAACGGTTCAATACAAAGTGTTCAACAAAATGGCTAAAGGATAGTGCGGCGAGTGCGGCGTCTTCTGTCGTCATGATTTCATCCGGGTGATGGCTGATGCCGCCATTGCCACAACGTACAAACAGCATGGCAACATCGCACAGCGCTGCCATCGCCATGGCATCATGCCCGGCACCTGAAGGCAGGTAGCGCAGGCGCTGGTCGCAATGGGCAATCGACTGTGCCAGCTGTTGTTGCAGCCATGGCGCACAAGGTACGCTGCGGGCTTCATGAGTTTTACGCAGATTGAACTGCACCTTGCGTCTTGCACCTATGCGTTCTATCTGTGCCAGCACATCGACCACCACCTGTTCACGTATGGCATCTTGTTCAGCGCGAATGTCGATAGAAAATACCGCCTTGCCCGGCACCACATTGGCGGCACCATTCGGTACCTGGAACAGGCCCACCGTGCCGACCAGGCCGGGGATGTCCTGGCAGCGCTGTTCTATATACAGGCCGGTTTCTGCTGCTGCCATGGCGGCATCGCGGCGGATGCCCATGGGGGCGGTGCCAGCGTGTCCTGCCAGGCCTTCCACTTCCACCATATAGCGGGTGGCACCTGAAATGGCTGTGACTACACCCAGTGCCAAGTCTTCATTCAGCAAGACCGGGCCTTGTTCTATATGCACTTCGACAAAGGCCAGCACCTGCGCCGGGTCATACGCCGCCCTGGCCAGCCCGGCCGGATGAAAGCCAGAAGCCGTCATCACCTCACGCATGCTGAGGCCGTTGTCATCCAGATTGTCCAGCACAGCCGTGTCGAAAGTGCCGGCGGCGGCGCGGCTGCCAAGCAGGGTGGCCTTGAAGCGCACGCCTTCTTCTTCCGCAAAACCGATGACCTCTATCGCAAACGGAAAGCGCTTGCCTGCGGCATGCCATTGCGCGATGCAGGCCAGCGGCAGCAGGATGCCCAGGTTGCCGTCATATTTGCCGGCATTGCGCACGGTATCAAAGTGCGAGCCGGTCAGCAGCGCGGGGGCGTCCGGCTCCAGGCCTTCATAGCGGCCTATGACATTACCGGCAACGTCGCGCCGCACGCGCATGCCAGCGGCGCACATCCATTCGGCCAACTGGGCGGCTGCACTGTGGTGCGACGGGCTCAGGTAAGTGCGCGTCAACATGTCCGGCGTTTCAGTATGTTGCGCCAATACATCAGCCCTGCTCATGATTTGCGCGCCACAATCTGCGTAGGAATGCATCTTGCTCGACATGCTGGTCTCCTTCTTTTTAGGTGCTGCTTAGGTGCAACTTAGGTGCAACTTAGGTGCAACTTAGGTGCAACTTAGGTGCTACTTACAAGCTTCATAGTGGCTTGCTGATGTCCTGGCCGGGTTTGTGATGTATTGCTTATCGCTTGCTGACGGACCTGATCAGGATGATGCCACTTTTTGTGTGTTTTTTTGGATTCTACTATTGAATTCATTTATTGCATACAATAATTGGATGCAGTATATTGGATTTCAGATCGCTTCCTGACAAGCTGGCTTGACGGTGAGATCTACCCCGTTTTTCTGTTATTTATCAAGGAGTTGCAGTCAGCTCACTTCGTACAGTCACTGTATTGCCAATCATTAATGCCAACCATAGTAGTGCTAACCCTTATCAGGAGGTAATCGTGCAGCGTGTATACAAATCACTATTCGGCCAGGTGCTTATTGCACTGGTACTGGGGATACTGGTCGGGGTCTTGTATCCCAGCTTTGGTGTCAGCCTGAAACCTGTCGGTGACGGCTTTATCAAGCTGATCAAGATGATTATCCCCATGATCGTCTTTTGCGTGGTCGTGCATGGCATTTATGGTGCAGGCGAACTCAAGAAAGTAGGGCGGGTCGGCCTGAAAGCCCTGGTGTACTTTGAAGTGGTCACCACCATGGCACTGGTATTGGGCCTGGCGCTGGCGTTTATATTTCATCCGGGTGAGGGCATGAACATCGTCCCTGCCTCGCTCGATGCCAGCACCCTCAGTACCTATGTCGACAATGCCAACAAGGTCAAAAGCGCCGGTTTTGCCGAATTTGTGATGAAATTGATCCCGACTACAGTGGTCAGTGCCTTCACGTCGGGCGATGTGTTGCAGGTATTGCTGTTTTCGCTGATCTTTGGCTGTGCGCTGTCACTGGTGGGTGAAAAAGCCCGCCCCATCGCTAACCTGATCAGCAGCTTGTC
Source organism: Undibacterium sp. Ji50W (assembly GCF_049340445.1). Classification (NCBI taxonomy): domain Bacteria; kingdom Pseudomonadati; phylum Pseudomonadota; class Betaproteobacteria; order Burkholderiales; family Oxalobacteraceae; genus Undibacterium; species Undibacterium sp. Ji50W. Next base: position 2,787 of record NZ_JBMPOX010000026.1, read on the forward strand.
GGAAGTGTTTTTCAAGTGCATGTCCTTCATCATCAAGCTGGCCCCTTTGGGCGTATTTGGTGCAATTGCCTTTACCGTGGGCAAATATGGGGTGGGTTCATTGAAGCAACTGGGCTTCCTGGTGATCCTGTTTTATGGGGCCGTTATCATTTTTGTATTCGGCATTCTGGGTGGCATATTGAAAGCTGCCGGCTTCAATATTTTCAAGTTCATCAAATACCTGCGTGAAGAATTGCTGGTGGTGCTGGCAACGGCTTCGTCTGATTCTGTCTTGCCACAGGTGATGAAAAAGCTGGAATACATGGGCATCAAGGACACCACGGTGGGCCTGGTGATACCCACCGGCTATTCCTTCAATCTGGATGCCTTTTCGATCTACCTGACACTGGCAGCGGTATTTATTGCCCAGGCCACCAATACCCCGCTGGCGATGTCTGATTTGCTGGCGATACTGGCGATTGCCCTGGTCACCTCCAAAGGTGCGCATGGCGTACCAGGCTCGGCGATAGTGATACTGGCCGCCACCTTGTCTGCCATACCGGCGATACCGGTGGTGGGCCTGGTGCTGGTGTTGTCAGTGGACTGGTTTATCGGCATTGCCCGTGCACTGGGCAACCTGATCGGTAACTGCGTTGCAACCGTGGTGGTGGCAACGTGGGAAAAAGACATCGACAAAACCCGCGCCCATGCAGTGTTGAATGGCGACACGACAGCGATTGCCAGTTATGATCTGGCTGCCAGTCAAGCAGAACTGGCAGTAGCATGATGTTGTTTTCATTGACTGACTGAGCTAAGTCAATGTATGTGAAATAAAAATAACGCCCATGGATGGAAATCTTTGGGCGTTTTGCTTATGGGGTTACAATTCCGGCCTAGCACATCATGCGGTAAGCTCAGTTTTACAGGTAAATAATAATATGACAGTCACTACCCATTCAGACCAGGCAGACAGTTCTGAAGCCATTGCCAGCGATATCACCACCGCCATTGCCGAGCAAAGGCTGCCGCCCGGCACCAAGCTGCGCGAAGAGGCCCTGGCGCGCATGTATTCCGTCAGCCGCACCAAGATCCGCGCTGCCCTGGTCATGCTGGCCAAAGACAAGCTGATTGACCTGGTGCCAGAAAAAGGTGCCTTTGTCAGCAAGCCCAGCGAGCAGGAAGCGCATGAAATATTCTCTGTACGCCGTATACTGGAAGCCGCACTGGTGCGCGAATTTATCGCCAAAGCCACCGCAGAAGATTACGCCAGCATAGAGCAGCACCTGATCCAAGAACGCCAGGCCATCATCGACAACAACGTGCAGGAACGTTCAACCCTGCTCAGCGACTTTCATATCCTGCTGGCAAAGACCGTGGGCAATCAGGTGCTGACCGATATCCTGATGAAGCTGGCGGGCCGCAGTTCCCTCATCACCATGCTGTACCAATCCAGCCGCGACGCCAGTTGCTCATCCGATGAACACGTAGAATTTATCCGCGCCGCCAAAGCCGGGGATGTAGAAAAAGCCGTGGAACTGATGGTGCATCACTTGCACCATGTTGAATCAGCACTGCAATTCAAGGAAGTGGTGAAGAGTGACAAGAAGGATTTTATTTCAGCCTTGCTGGCGTGAGTTTCAAGCACCAGTCAGGTAGGTGCGATTAGCGCAGCGTAATCGCACGCAGTTATGTCTGACAATGACGAAGGTACTTCAAATTGCTTTGCCTTTTATTCCATTGGCAGAACTTCACTGTTTTGTATTTTCTTCAGTCAGGTAGGTGCGATTAGCGAAGCGTAATCGCACGTATGTTGTGCCTGGCAATGACGAAGATGCTTCAAATTTTCTTGTCTTTTATACCGCCGGAGGAACTTCATTGTTTGTATTTTCTTCAGAACATCAGCTAGTTGACGCTAGCAAACCGTGACAAACCTGCGTACGATTACGCTGCACTAATCGTACCTACGCGGGTCGCAATTCAAGAGCGTGGCGAAGAGTCTGGGTAGGTGCGATTAGCGCAGCGTAATCGCACGCATGTTGCGTCCCGAAATAAAATAAGATACGCAAAAATTGCACTTGAAAATTAGCATATTCGTTGGAATGCAGCTAACAAGCCATCTACTACTTAAGACTGTTCATTGAACGATATACACACTGTGAAAAAATTATCCAAAGTCAGCTCCGACGTAGAAAACAGCATCAAGCTGCAATTCCCATTTTTGCAAAATGTGAAAGAAAACATCAATCACGGCGAAATGGGGCGCGCTGCCATCTCTGTTTTTGACCACTGGATAACTTGCGAGAACGAATATCATCTATTGGATAACATAGATGTGACTGAACAAGAAAACCGGAATAAAAAATTTCTGTCACATTGGGCTGCCTTGTTTGATGCTGCCGAGGTGTTCACAGTTCGTTACTGTGGACAATGGCCGCACAAAGAGAAGCTGGTCATCAAGCAATATACCGACAAGGCTGGCTATCTGACGCAATGCCGATCTAAAATGTCCAACAGTCCATTCCAATTTCTTATTTTTCCTGATTTTGATTGTCTCTATATGGCATCGTGGGACGACACCCATCACCTATATTTTAACGACCGCCAAAGAGCTGAACCAGTTTTACGATTGGCAGAAAAATCTGGATTGCATGTTATTGAATACGATTAAGCTTGGGTAGGTGCGATTAGCGCAGCGTAATCGCACGTATGTTGTGCCTGGCAAGGATGAAAATTCTTCACATTTTCTTGTCTTTTATACCGCCAGAGGAACTTCACTGGTTTGTGTTTTCTTCAGCAAATCAGCAATTGGAGATTACAAACCGTGACAGACCTGCGTACGATTACGCTACACTAATCGTACCTACGCGGTTCGCAATTCAAGAACGTGGCGAAGAGTCTGGGTATGTGCGATTAGCGCAGCGTAATCGCACGCGGTTCAATTCAAAGAATTGTCGAAGAGTGACAAGACGGATTTTATTTCAGCGTTGCTGGCGTGAGTTTCAAGCACCAGTACGCAAAAAAACAGAGACCAGTGAAGACCTCTGTTTTTTTTGTATATGATCAGCCGCTGGTCAGGATGCTTTTGATGACGGTGCGCTGGCCGTTGCCGTTGCCGTTGCCGTTGCCGTCGCCGCTGCAGTTGAAGTCGCCGCTGCCTGCGCAGCCATCGCTTTCTGCATGGTTTCCAGATAGCTGGCCGCATCTTTCGCAACGGCGGCATCCGGATGCCGCTGCAAGATCACGTTCAGTATGCTGATGGCTTGTGCATATTTGCGAAAATGGTCGCCAGACAGGCGTGCTGCCAGCATGTACACCGCTGGTATATCTGCATGGCCGGGGTATTTTTTATCGAAGCCCTGTATCAGGGTCATCGCCCCTTTAAAATCACGCGCCGCAAAGGCGGTGCCTGCCATTTGCAATACATTGTCTGCCTGGATGTCAAAGGCCGGGTCGCGCTGCTTCAGGTTTTCCAGCAGATGCAGGGCTTTTTCATGGTAAGTGGCTTTGCTCAGCGCCAGCATATAGCGCCGCCCCTGATCCAGGATGCGTTTTTCATCATCCTTGCGTTGCAATAACTGGTATAGCCTTTCATTCATGCCGAGGTTATTGCGGTCATAGCGCATTTCATCTTCCAGCAGGCGGATGGCGGCATCCACTTCACCCTTCAATAACAGCGCATCAATGCGCTGCATGAACGGGTCGGATGACACCGGCGCTGCGCTGGCCTCTTCGTGCGTGCGTTGCGCATCAAAATCGACCTCGACGGCCATGCCCAGTTGCTGGTGGTACTGGTACAGCACATAGCCCATCATCGAATACGTGGCCAGGATCAGGTAAAAATTGATAAACGTGACCAACGGTATACTGGCAAATGGTGACAAGCCCGCCGGTAGCAGGTGGCGCACACTTGCAATGGTCAGCATGGCCAGCCCAAAGAGTGCCCACACGATAAAATACGACATGCCCATGGCGCGAATGAAGAACAGGGACGTGAGCGGGTTCAGTGCGCGCAAGGTATCGTCCTCCAGCGCCAGCACCATCACAGCTGCGGGTATCGGTATGGCAAACAGCAAAGCAAGCACGTAAAACCATTTGGCAAAATGCACATCCCGGTCCAGAAAGCGATCCCATTTTCTGCCAGGGATATCGCGGGGAGCTTCTTCGGCGACGGTGTTAGCGGTGCCATACGTGAGGGCCTGTTCCTGCATGGCGATCTTGCGTGACGTGGCATCATCGGCCTTGGTGGCATTCATATCATACTGGCCGGTCGCCCGCGGTGTTTCAGCGTCGTCATCCTCATCATCCTGGGCATTGCGGCGCTGTTCTGTCTGGCCTGGCGACGTGCTTGCCCGCGATGTTGTCGACGGTGCTGCTAGCGATGCTGCGCCTGCCGACACCGCCGGTGCTTCTTTGGGGGTATCGACCCGTATTGCATAACTGGCCGTGATAAACACCAGTACAAAGTACAGAAGAAACACCAGGTTCTGCTTGTAGGGGCGCTTGTCCTTGTTGCCAAATACCGTAATGTCATCCCATTTGGGGTCCAGCTTGCCCATGGCCGCCATTTCCATCACAGCATACGCATAGCGCAAAAAGAACAGCATCAGCACGCCACGGAACAGGCCAGACGTGAACACCGTCACTGCGCTGACGGCAGACAAGCCAGCCATCATGAACAAGGGTGCAGGCCGGAAAGGGAACAAGAGAAATGCAGGCAAGCGCTGCAAAAAAGGTGTGATATCGTCTTGATAAACTTTGATTTGAGGTGTGACGGACATGGCTTCCCTTGATAATTTTCATGCGCTTGGCGGCGCTATGCCTATGCGGATAAGCCAGCACTATAAACGCAGTCCAGACCGCCTGCAAGGCTGTTGCTGGATGGCATTATTTTTAAAATGAGTTCTAATATGACACGACCAGAGCAGCAATATGGACTAACAAGTCAGGATAGGGAAGCCGAACTGATACGGAAATTTGACGGTCAGCAGGCCCGTGCATTGTTGGCGCAATTGATGCGCTATGAGAAAACCCTGGCCGATGAAGAAGCGACCCAAAGAGAAAGAATTCTGGGTGCGATTGTTTTTCTGGCGCGGGAAGGCTACACGGAAGATATTGCCGAGAATATCCAGATGGCAAAGATAAATGTGCCAGCCTTGCTGAATGCGGCGACAGTGAAGGATGAACGGGGAGGGGGTGCAGCGAGTAATGGGCCGCGAGATGCGGGGAGTCCCCAGATAACGCCCCGCAAACCAGTAGATGGATTACCCTCTACAGCGCGCTAGCGACAATTGAATGTGCAGCAGCAAAATGCCCTGCTCAAACAAGGCATGGCAAATACCGCACACGCGTTTCGTAACAGGCAGCCAGATCAGAAAGAATACCAGTGGGTAATTGAATTGTTGACCCACGCCGGACTGCATCCTGCGCAAGGTATTTTACTGTCGTATGTGTCAATACCTTGTGGGAGCAATGAAGCTTTTGCTTATGCATCCTGGTTAACCACGGCTACGCGGTTTTATGAAATGAACGGCGTCATTGATACCAGCAAAAGCGAGATCATAGAAATAGAATCTGTTACAGACGTATCCGACCAGATCGTGGTCAGCGTCCATCTGAAAGGCGTTGGCAAAAGCTGGGGGCAACTGGCGGTGGAATTGTTAGGAGAGTTTTTGCAGGAAGATACCTGAACCTCCCCGCTTTATTTGCCTGATGATGTCTCTCTAGAAATCTTGACTTTGGTATTCGCTGCCGCTGGCACTTGCATTCCGCCTACAACTGTTGAAATGACCAGGCTGACTCCGGAAATAGGGCATTTATCTGGTATTGTTGACGGCTGTGTCAAATAATCGTCAACGCAACAAGTCCAAGAGACATGACGTTTCTTAGAAGATCGTTAAACCGCTATACTCCAGGCACACGCTATTCGCCGCTGTCGCGCAGATGATCAGTACATCACGATGCATTTTACAAAGGAAATCATGTCAAAGCTTTCGCCCGGTTTAACGCTGCTAAGTACTGGTATTTGCGCAGTACTTTTCTTCTGTTCTTTTCCTGCTCTTGCTCAGGATGCGCTTTGTGAAGTCAAAGTATCCGGTACAGAAAACAGTTTTAATATAAAAAATACCAGCGATCCATTTGCATTTGATACCCACGATCTGGAAGGAGGCTTCCGCTTCAGTGCCCAGGTATTACTTGATCCAAAAAATGGGCAAAGCAAGTTAAAGACGTTTACCTACCACCAATCGAAGAATCGCTATGTGTTAATCCATGCCAGCGAATCCAACATCAATGTAGCCAGTTGCCAGGCCGAGAAAAATGGTTTTGGCTTGCAGCGCGTGTATTCCCATAAATTCGAACGTGAACTCAGCTTTAGCTGTAAAGCGGTATGCGCAACAGGAACGTCCCAATGAAAATCTTATCAGCCACACTAAAACATCTTTCCCTGGGACTTCTTTGCATGGCAAGCTTGTGCAGCAATGCGTATGCGCAAAAGCAGGATGTACGCATGCTGTTTGTCGGGGATTTAATGCTCGACGAATTGCCAGGCAAAGTGATACAGCAGGGGAAAGACCCGTTTGCTGCGTTTCAACAGCAATTCAAGCAAGCCGATCTGCGCTTTGGTAATTTGGAATGTGTGGTGGGGACGAATGGAAAAAAAGAAGACAAGCCATTTACATTTTTGGCCCATCCACGGGTATTAAAAACCGTCAAAGCACATTTCTCAGCCGTGTCTTTGGCGAATAATCATACGGGTGATTATGGCCCGGACAGTTTTGCGGCGATGCTGGGTTTATTGGAAAAAGAAAAAATACCTTACTTTGGGGGCGGTCGCGACCTGCATTCTGCGCATGCGCCGTACGTGGTGGAAAAGAACGGGCATAAAATTGCCATACTGGGCTATGACAATTTTTTTCCACGTAGCTTTGAAGCCCTGGAAGACAGGCCCGGTGTGGCCTGGGCCGATGCTGATCAGGTCGCATTTGATATACGCAATGCCAGGGAAAAATTGGGTGCTGATATCGTCATCACCTATCCACACTGGGGCTGGGAACATGAACCGCATGCATCCAAACACCAGGAAGAACTGGCGCGCATCATGATCGATGCGGGCGCAGATGCAGTCGTAGGCGGGCACCCGCATGTGACACAAAATATTGATATCTACAAAGGCAAGCCAATTTTCTACAGCCTGGGTAATTTCGTCTTCAACGGCTTTCATACCGAAGAATCACAAACAGGCTGGGCGCTGGAATTGACTTTTTCTGCCGACAATAAAATCAGCTGGACGATTCATGTCGCCAAATTGGATAAAAATGGGATTCCGAAATATGCGGGAGTGCTATCTCAGCAAGGGATTGATAAAATCCTGAAATGACCGGTGCATTAATGGATTGTTGTCAACCCCCGTTAACATTAAGCAATGCATCGGAGTGTCAACAAGGAATACAGCTGCAGGCCCCAGACTGAGATCCTGAGGTGTGGCATCCAAGAATTATCTGTGCGTGTGTAGCATGGATAATTCTCTTGCTTGCTCATGGGTGCTTTTCCTCCCGTTAAGCCTGGTCATACCACTTTTTTAAGCGCATCCCGTCATCTTCGCTAAAACCAAATTCTGGATCTACCCATATCAAGTTTGGGCAGCCATCATCGAAAAATTCTCGCATATCATCGAGAGCTGCCCATGCAGTATTGGATACTGGATTGAATACAGCATTGGATGTATTTGTTTGCAGAAACGACTCGATTTCTCTTTGCCTGCCGCGCAAGTCAAGGCCAATATCCAATATCGGTGTCATGCCAATTATTCTTGCTCGCAATTCTGCCGGGAATAAAGCCCTTAACTCGGCCAGTGATTTTTCGTATCGCCAGGTGGAACTGATTACGATGTCGATTTCCGGCATTTGTAATAAGCATGCGGTGAATAAGTCGAGCCTGGAAAAATGGGGGTAGCCATCGGGATGAAGCACACCGTCGAAATCAAGAAATAATATTTTTCTATTCAAAGTTTTCTCCATGATTCGCTATACCTTGTCTGGCTTAAGCATCATTGCCTGGCACAGGTAATCAATCAATAATTTCATGCATGACAGCCATCAGTGTTTTCGCGTTAGCCAATTTCTTTTGTGTTTCATACGCTTCAAATTCTGATTGGCTGGCATCGCGCATGCTGGCGATATCGAGCGCAGGAAAGCTGCGCTTACTGACGGCGATGTCTCTGGCCTGGTATAACACTTCGCGAGGATTTTCATAGTCAAATACCTTTGACCAGTCTAATGTATGGTGCGCCATTGTGGCAATTTGGCTTGTGAATAATCTGAGTGTGCGACTATTCGCTTCATTGAATGCATGAATATAGTCAAGGTCTGCATAGAGCATGGCGAGTTTATCGACGAACACAGTCCTTGGTTGTGATTGAAGCATGGTGATATCTCCCAGTTTAGCTATGGCCTGATTGATATCTGATGCATTGACACCACTATTCTTATAGTGAACGACATAGCTATCTTGTCCGCCATTGCATGTTCGGCTACGGATGTGCTCGCTTTTGTTCAGCCGCAACAGCCCACCCCGGTACATCGGCATATCCTGCAAAATGCTAGCATTGATGTTCTTTAAATGTTCTGCATCAAAGACGGATACTGCACTGGGGTGATACTGAGTAGTTTCCATGACTTGTGCAATGCGTATGCGCGTAAAGTCACTTTCCGCCTGAGCTAGCGCCTGTTTGCGGTTTTGGTTTGGTGCAGATAACATCTTGCTATAGTGCAGATTTGCCTGACTTGCGATGACGCTGAGTGACAGCTTGTCGGCGATGTAGTCAAAGAATTGACTGGCAAGTGTGCTGCTGATCTCAAATCCTTCGAGATTGACACTGGCGTTAGCTGCTGAAATGATGGATTTTCTGTGGGATGGGGTAAGTGTCATGAATTTGGAATGTGTCGCCTCATTCTAGCCGCTGGCGTCAAAAACTTCAAATAAGGTTTTTGATTTTGCGCCATCCGAAATAATTAGAGCTTGCGCAAAAGTAGCCCAGCAAGGCTATCGCTTTTAAGAAACCTCCCTTGCAGGGGAGGTTCGTTTTGTTGGCATCCAACACCTATCGCTTTAAGAAAGTGGTCGATGAAAAGTTGGGCTTTGGTGGCGTGTGATGCAACAAAAAATCCATTAAGACATATTAAATTACCAAACGATGTCCACTTTTTTCAAGCTGTCTCAAATGTTTTACAGCGCAGTGATCAACCCCATAAGTAAGCGTCTGCATTCAGTAAATTCATATGTTGTCACTACCCTTGCTCTTTCAAATAGAAAATGATGTTGAAGCAGGAGTCGGATAGAATAAGTTATGCATTGCATAGCCTTGAATTGATTCTCATTTCGACTTCAGTTTTTTCAACAAACATGATACAAACAAGTGGAACAAACAACATGCGAAAACACACACTTCGCCGTAACATTTCCCGGTGGGCGGGCTTGATAGTGCTGGGCTTGGCGGGTAGCCCAGTGTGGGCAGCCTCTGAAGAGATACAGGTCTACATGGATGAGATGAATGAACCCGGCAAAATCGGTCTGGACATTCATGGCAATTACGTTTTTTCTGGCAATGCTGTTCCTGACTATCCGGGTGCGCAAGCGCCCCGACATGTGTTTCGTCTGACACCAGAGTTTTCTTACGGGCTTACACCAGAACTTGAGATGGGCGCGTATATCCTGACATCGAGAAGTGCGAACGGAAATACCGCCGTCGATGGAGAAAAGCTGCGCCTCAAATACATCAAATCGAAATCACCTGACCAGGCGTATTTTGTCGGTGCCAATCTTGAAGTCGGCCGGGTTGCCTATCGACTTGATGAAAACCCCTGGAACGGCGAGTTGAAAGGCATTTTCGGTTACGACAGCAAGCGCTGGTCTTTTGGAACGAATGCAAATGTTGATTTCAAGATATCCGGGCCAACCCCCAGCCCTGCCACCCTCAATTTAGCCACCAAGATATCCTACAAGGTCAGCCCGGATTTTGAAGTGGGCGCAGAAAGCTACAATGAGATGGGTGAGCTGCGTAATATGGGTCACTTAAACCAGCACGGTCAGACATTGTACGGTGTCATTGATACCAAGATACATGGTTGGGACATCAATATTGGGCTGGGCAGAGGACTGACTTCGGTATCCGACCGGTGGACCGTCAAGACAATTCTCACTGTACCGTTTAGCTAGAACTCATTTTTCGTTCTGGATATCAGCCAGGCACGCACGGCAGAGGGAATTGCAATCGCTGTTATTGCCAGCGCGCTGATCGTGAAAATGATATCTATACCCGGATGGCCATTGCATACTAATTCTGGATTGAATGAAGGGAAACTGCCACCGCAATCTATCAGCAAGAAAATGCAGGAAACTATTGCTGCTAAGAAAAATATCCCCAACCATTCCTGCCATGTCTCGATATTGTATTGCTGATTTTTACCGCTGAAAAAATAAGGATTTGTCCACATGCGAATCGACAATCCTGTCAACAGAAAATTGACGACAATAATTGCCGGAATTGAATCGTCCTCGTGTAAAAGCGACTTCGCCAGCACGGTGACAATACTCCAAAGAATGACTAAGCCGATCAACGAATAAACAAAATTTTGAATTTTTTTCTTGGACATAAAGAGCTCCTGTCGCTATACATGATGGGGCAAATCGTTCAGCCTCCACCTCACACCCTCAACACCCTGTCCCATTGCACTTTCTCCCCAACGCGCTGCGCAGGTGGGTGATGAAGAGTTGGGCTTTGGCGGTATGCGGGCAGCCAGGCATGCGGATGCCGGGCGGATTTTGGTAGGGATGCTGCTGGGAAGAGCGAGATCAGTTACCCGGATTGGATGTAGTTACAGGCCATCTAGCTGTCAAGATGGGCCAGCATAACATTTTTCAAATAGTTTGCCAAATGGCGAACTATGATGATATAGTTCGTCACATGGAAAACTATTCTGCATCACTCAACAACGTATTTCACGCATTGGCCGACCCTACCAGGCGGGCAGTGATTGCGAAGCTTGGTAGCGGCTCTGCATCGATCAAGGAGCTTGCAGAACCATTCGGTTTGGGTTTGCCTACGTTCTTGAAGCACATCAAGGTTCTCGAAAGCAGCGGCCTTATTGCATCAGAGAAAGTGGGGCGAGTTCGAACTTGCAAGCTAAGACGTGCAAATTTGACTGCCGCCGAAAAATGGTTTGACCAGCAGCGCACGGCTTGGGAAAGCCGGTACAACAATCTCGATAATTTATTAGCCACCCTGAAAGGTGAAGAAAATGAAAGCTGATCTTCAATTTGACTTCCTTGTTGACAAGGATAAAAACACCATCACGATCAAAAGAGAATTTGCTGCCAAACGGCAAATGGTGTGGGACTGCTACACAAAAAGTGAACTGCTTGACCGGTGGTTTGCTCCTAAACCCTTAACCACGAAAACCAAGTTTATGGATTTTAGTGAAGGTGGACATTGGCTTTACGCGATGGTTGAACCCAATGGGACAGAATACTGGGGCCGCTCGGACTATCAAACCATTCAAGCCATCGATCATTACACTGCGCTTGACGGTTTTTGTGATGACACCGGTGCACTAAACCCTGATTTACCCAGATCCAAGTGGGATGTCACTTTCTCTGATGGTGCCAGGCATACCCTGGTAGAGACGGTCGTTTCCTATGCGTCGCCTGAAGCACTCCAGCAAGTCATTAACATGGGGCTGAAAGAGGGACTGACTTCGACTTTGGAACGCCTGGACGAGCTTCTTTTGATCCTCAATTAAGCATTGAAAGACCCCATGCGAACGCCAAAACACAACCCCAAGCTTGATGTTTATGCCGAAACGGTCGAAGACTTTGCGAAACCCATCTTCGCTCACCTGCGTGCCCTTATCCATGCAACCTGCCCGGAGGTGATTGAGGAGCTCAAATGGGGGAATCCACATTTCGACTACCAAGGCGACATGATGTGTATTTTCGCTGCTTACAAGAAGCATTGTTCCTTCACGTTCTATAAGGATGCACTGATGGGGGATGCGCGTCTCAAGGCCAATGCTGGCGTCCCGGCTGCGAAGCGTTTTATGGGCAAGCTGACTAGCATTGCTGATTTACCGTCAGACAAGGAACTTACATCCTGGATCAAAGAATCAATGCGGCTCAATGAGCAAGGCCTGAAACTCCCGGCGCGAGAATCCAGGACGCCCAAAGAGGTTGAAGTGCCTGCAGCATTCGCCGAAAAACTCCAGGTCAACCCAAAGATCGCAAAGATTTTCGAGAGCCAGTCGGCATCATTTCAAAAGGAATACAAGCTCTGGATTGGTGACGCCAAGACCGAGGCAACGCGCAACAAGCGCATTGAGGAGGCGATAGCCTGGATTGCAGAGGGCAAGGGGCGTTTTTGGAAATATGCCAAGTAGTGACCGCTCCTCAAGTTGAGGTTTGTCTGTTAAATCCTTTTGTGGCGTTGTCTCGCATCTTCTGTCACTTACGCTGCAGCCCGATACGCCAATTTTAATTGATGGCGCATGCGAATGCGTAAGCAATAATTGCATTAACACTGGGTTCCACTTCGAGCTTGAATCCGTCGTGTTGTTTTTGTGCTATTTAATTTTTTTATCAGTCTGTTTAAAAGGGACAGCCAATTTCGAATAGCGATTTATTTTTTCTTTTGCCGACTCCACAAATTCGTTCAATGTCGGTTTTACGTTATCTTTTGATTCCATTACACGTGTTATCGCTGATCCAATTGACGAATGCAATGTGCAATAAGCGTCTTTATTAGTTTTTTCTTTAGAGACTTCGAAGTTTTCAAAACGCAATTTCGATATTGCATTATTTAATCTCTCCGTTGAAATCTTGTAATTATGGACTATTACTTCTAGCACTCCTTGCCCGTATTCAAGTGCTTCTTGAGCAGTAGGGATTTTGCCGTTATGTACTATTTCGTTTCGGAGTTCAATGAGCTTATTTCGCAAGGTCTTCGGAGTACAATTCAACGTTAAAAGGAATGTAAAAATAAATGCTCCAAGACGTCTTTCTGAAAATTTCCCCATGGCTTGCCAAGATGCTTTAGATTCAGCGAGGTCAATGCATTTTTCTGAAGTCATTACTTTTATTGAATACTCGTAATACCTCTCTAGACTTGCGGCGAATGCCACAATGGCCTCGATTGGGTGCTCTGTTGCTAAGGAATCTATTCCAATTTCAAATAAAACTTGAAATTGTTCTTCTTGCAGGATGATATTTGACACATGGTTGTTGTTGCATTGAAATTCGTACACTCCTGAGTCATTAAAAATTATTGATCCAAGCGTGACGTTATTTGGAGTTTCGATTGCACAGTTTGGGCATAGTGTGTGAAATTTCATTTATTTCTCCCCGACTATTTAAGTTTTTTATTAATTTTTACCAAAGTGCTCGTGGCGCTGTTCTTTGCATCCGGCATCGCTCGCGCTTTGAGACATGCCACGCGCCCGTGCAATATCGCCCAGTGCTTTGGCAATAAATGCCGTATCGCCATCGGCTTTTTCTATGCACGCATCCAGGTACAGCGCCTGGTCTTCTTTCGTTTTGAGATAGTCGCTCACATCCCAAATGTTTGTTTGTGCTTTCATGATCCGTGCTTTCTGCTGTCGATATGAATCACTAGGTAACTTACACAGATTTTTTAACATACTCCAGGTTATTTATTGGAGTCGAGGAGATTTTCCAGCTTCGGCCCTTCTTATTACCACACCAATCCTGTGATGTATCTCCGTCAGGTGAGCCAACAATGAGACGGAAAAAATACATAATCTGCAGTTTGAATTCTCCGGCATCAACTTGGATTAACGCATTATCACTTCCCAAATACCCTTTATTAGGATGTAAGACATATGATTTTTCTCCGTCTTTTTGTAAGGTCCCATATTTTGGCACCTGAAGGACAGTTGTTCTTACGGTGCCTGTAATTTTTTTATTTTCGTACTTGTAAAAATAATATTCTGCTTCCGCCACAGGCGATATCGAATAAAATCCCTGTTCACCTGGAGGTGGAAATACATCGACAATGGGTGCAGGAAAACAAAGGCCAATTCTAGTTATTTTTTTGAGTTCTATCTCACGTTGTTTCGCTTGAGCGATTATTATTGGCATACTTTCTGGTGGTGCTGGCAATGTGTCGAGAGCAAACATTTTTACCGTTCTTTTTAAGTCACATCGGTTTGAACATACACAATCATAGCTGATTGCGAACAGCATGCAGGCAAGATTCCCGTGATGCAAATCGTTCTTGCAAGCTGTCTAATTAATTTCCCCCTCACACCCTCAACACCCTGTCCCAATACACTGGCTCCCCAAACGCACTGCGCAGGTGGGTGATGAAGAGTTGGGCTTTGGCGGCGTGGGAGCGGCCGGGCATGCGGACGGCGTGGATGCCGGGGCGGATTTTGGTGGGGATGCTGCTGGTGCCGGGGAAGAGTGAGATCAGTTGCCCGGATTCGATATAGTCACACACCATCCAGCTGGCCAGGTGGACGATGCCGATGTTGGCAAGGGCGGCCAGTAGCAGGGTTTCGGTATCGTCAGAACGCAGGCTGCCATGCACGGGCAGGGTTATTTCCTTGTTGACGCCGGGATAGGTCCACCAGCCAGCGGGCAGGGGCGGTGTGGCCACGGTCAGGCAGTTGTGCTGCAGCAGGTCTTGCGGCGTAGCAGGGCGGCCATGGCGTGCCAGATAGGCGGGGCTGGCGCAGGTCAGCCTGTACAGCGGTGCCAGGGTGCTTGCCACCAGGTCGCTATCCGGCAATACGCCGATACGGATGGCAACGTCTACCCGCTGGGTGGACAGATCAACGATCTGGTCGCTGACGTGCAGGTCGACTTCCATCAAAGGGTAACGGTTTAAAAAACTGGCGACTGCTGGTGCCACGTGACGGCGGCCAAAGGCTGCCGGGGCGGTCACGGTCAGCAAGCCACGCGGGTCGGCGTTCAGTGCGGACATGGCTTGCCGGGCGTCGTCAAGTTCGGCGGCGATGGTTTTTGCCCTGGGCAGGAATTGTTCGCCAGAATCAGTCAGCAGCAAGCGTCTTGAGCTGCGGTGGAATAATTTAATGCCCAGTTCTGCCTCCAGCGCATCGATCTTTCTGGAGACGGATGACACCGCCACATTGCGCTTTTTAGCGACGCCAGACAGGCTTCCTGCCGCATGGACTTCCAAAAAAATCTGTATTGCATCAAACATGGGGCACCTTGGCTTTTATTTGCGTAAAACGCAAAGATGGTTTGCATTTCTGGTGATTGTAACGATTTTTGCAAAGAAATAGAATCTGTCTCGTTACTACCCAACGACGCACCCAACAACGCAATAACCCACATTACCCCGTAACCCTGTAACCCATGGCGATCAACGCCCGAAGGAAGAATCATGATGAAGAACACCTTGCTGCAATTTGCCCGCGCTGCCTTATTCCTGTCTGTTGTCGGGACGATGGGTGTGGGCAGCACACCTGCATTGGCTGCCGCACCGATGGTAAAAACATCGGCACCTGCCTATCACCGCCTGATGCTGGGCGCGTTTGAAGTGACCGCCCTCAGTGATGGCACGGTCAAACTGCCGGTCGATAAAATCTTGATGGAGCCAGTAGAAAAAACTACTGCCGCGCTGTCGAAATCTTTTTTGCAGGCACCACTGGAAACCTCGGTGAACGTCTACCTGATCAACACTGGCAGCAAACTGATCCTGATCGATGCCGGCACTGGCAGCCTGTTTGGCCCCAGCCTGGGCAAGCTGATCACCAATCTGAAGGCGTCTGGCTATGAACCCGGACAAATTGACGATATCTACCTGACCCACTTGCACCCTGACCATGCAGGCGGTTTGATGCTCAACAATGAAATCGTATTTGCCAACGCCAACATCCATGTGGACCAGGCCGAGGCAGATTACTGGTTGAGTCAAAAGAATATGGAGCAGGCACCTGCTGACGCCAAGGGATTTTTCCAGGGTGCGATGGCGTCAGTGAACCCCTACAAGGCAGCCAACAAGTTGCAGACCTTTGCCAGAGATGGTGAATTGTTGCCGGGCCTGACCGCGTATTCCAGCTACGGGCATACCGCAGGGCACACGTCTTACCTGATTGAAAGCCAGGGCCAAAAGCTGTTATTGGCTGGCGATCTGATCCACGTCGCAGCCGTGCAACTGGATAAGCCGGAAGTCTCCGTCACCTTTGACAACCACGCCAAAGCAGCCGCTGCCACGCGCCAGAAAATATTTACGCAGGCAGCAAAAGACGGCACGCTGATAGGCGCGTCACACATGCAGTTTCCCGGGCTGGGGCATTTGAAAAAGACGGGTTCGTCGTATCAATGGGTACCGGTAAATTTTACGCAGATGCAATAATTTCCTGAAGTTTGAAGCGGATGATGGGCTCATTGATGCGGCCCATCATCCACTAAATCGAATGGAAAATTCTTAAAAAGGTCTGGCTATGATCAAATTTTATTATCACCCGTCCCCCAATCCAGCCAAGATAGCGTTGTTTCTGGAAGAGTCTGGTTTGCCGTATGAACTGGTGCCTGTCGATACGCAAAAAGGTGAACAGCATGGCGTGGATTTTTTGGCGATTAACCCTAACGGAAAAACACCGGCCATCTTTGATGACGAGGCGAGTGCCGTGGTGTTTGACAGCAATGCCATCCTGCTTTACCTGGCTGAAAAATCCGGCCAGTTTTTGCCTGGGCCTGACCTGGCCAGCCGTGCCGACATGCTGTCATGGCTGATGTTTATTGCTACCGGTATAGGGCCGTTTTCTGGGCAGGCGGTGCACTTCAGGCATTTTGCACCGGAACCCAAAACCTATGCCTTGAACCGGTATGATTTTGAAGCGTGGCGGCACTGGCGCATTCTGGATGCACGTCTGGCGCAGCAGCAGTATCTGGTGGGTGATGCCTATAGCATCGTTGACATGGCTTTTTGGGGATGGGCGCGTGCCATACCCTTCATCCTTGGTGACGATGCCTGGCACCAGTTACCCAACGTGAAACGCTTGTTCGACGATATCAATGCCCGGCCTGCCGCCCAGCGTGCAGACAATTTAAAGACGGCGCATGCCTTCAAGACAGCAATGGATGCTGAAACCCTGGCGGCGATGTATCCGCAAAATGCGCGCCTGGCTGCAGCATGATATGGAGACAGGTAGTGGTGTCTGAGAATCAAGCGCACAGTGCAGCGTACAGGTACTGGCCTGAATAGACACAGGAAGCAAATAAGCTTGTTGTGCCCACCCGCATAGACGCTATGGCGGGTGGGCAGGTTCTGTTTCTTTCTACACGCCCTAGTTTTTGATCAACGTAAAATCATCCACCCGGACCCAGTTGTTGGCATTTGCCACCGAGTACACGCCCACTTGTGCCGTGCCATTGCTGACGACGATATTGGGAATGGAAATCTGCGTCCAGCTAGCGATGGTGGTGTTGATGGAATAATCTATTTCAGCACTGCCAAAGTTTTTGATATACACCCTCGCAATGCTTTGTCCACCGCTGCTTTTTACCCAGGCTGTCAGGGTGTAAGTGCCGTTTGGCAGGGTGACATTCTGGTACATGCTGGCGCTGTAGGCAGCAGTGTAACTTTGCGTCATGGCCCAGCGGCCGCTGTGGCCACCAGCGACATTGCTGTTGGGGTCTACGCCTGACAAATTGCTCCAGTTCGACCAGCCAGCCAGGACGTTTTGTCCTACGCGGTCTGCTTCAAAACTGGGGTTCAAAATGTAGTTGTTGCCGCTGCCCACAGTCCAGCCACCAGTCGCTGCATCCAGATTGAATTGGCTCAGCGAATTGAATTTGGGCGTGGTTCCGCTAAACGAGAGTGGTGTCCATTGGTTATAGCCGATACCGTTTCCGGCAAAATCACTCCAGCGGTCACCAGCAAACAAAATCGTCGTACCGGCACTGCCTTGCACAGGAATAAAAAATCCGGTCTGTGTCACATGTGAAAAATCGGCATCCGTGCCCGTCATCACAAATTCAGCAGAATAGGGGCCGGTAATATTGTTGGCCGTGATGCAGTAGGTATGCGAGGCGTTCCATCCATGCAGATCAGATGAACAGAAATAATAGGTGCCATTGTATTTAAACATGGCATTGCCTTCGCGACCGCCTGATCCGCTGTTGTAGACATTGGTGGCTGCTTCGATGTTCAATGAATCAGATGTGCGGATAGGGGCGACATACAAATGCGAGCGACCATTCGAATTACTGAAGACCAAATATGCCTTTCCATCATCGTCGATGAACACCGTCTGGTCACCCGTAGCAGGCGTCACCACATTGGTAATTTGTGCCTGCAAGTGATCATACACAAATGGGCCGGTGGGCGAACTGCTGGTGGCGAACAACACGCCGCCCCCGGTGGCAGTGCTGGAATATTGCGTGATCAACACATACTTGTGCGTCGTGCTGTTGTACACCACGCCCAGGCGGCCTAGCCATGTGGCTGATTCAAACACTTGCCCTGCCGGCGCCACTGACACCGCATTGCCTTCAAATTTCCAGTGTGCCAGATCGGTCGACGAATACACCGTCACCGCATTGAAACTAGTGTCTGAATTTTTAGATGCAGGATTGGCCGCATAAGTGACAGCGCCATTATATTTAACGCCATACCAATAATAGGTACTGCCCACCTTCAATATACCGCCACCCTGAGAATAAATAGGGGTGCCGGATGTATCTTTCCAAAACACGTCATTTTGTATCACTTGGCTGGCTGCGTAAGAGGGCATGGCCGCAAAGGCACATACACTTATCAGTAACAATCTGGCCCATCTGCCGCATTTGCCCGATAATCCCCATGTGGATTTCATGTTCATTTTTGTCTCCGTTATTGTGATTTTTAGTTTGATTTGTGGAAATTTGAATCTGGATGCGCAATACAGATATTGCTCATCCGACAAGCAGCATCCTTGAGTATCCTGGAAATGACTAATGTCTTTTTTCAATTTTGCTAGATGGATTTGGCATATGAGTGATGGGGCTGCCCATGTCCTATGCCCATGCCCCATGTCGGCCTGGCTTGTGCATGCAAATCCTTGTTTATCTTCCTCCGTCTTGTGCAATAATCTTTACGATATGCTATTTATTTGGCATTGCCATGAGGAAATACGGGTTTGCTTTGTTACCCGTATTGAAAGATAGATGCTGACGACGTAAAGCAAAATTGGATTGACATCACCTTAAAACGACAAGCGGCAGACCCCCATGAAGACGCAAGTTCCGGCACCACCTGGCCAAACACAACAGCAGACACAGCACGCGCAGCACGCGCAGCCGCTGAAGACTGCGCCTGTCAGTCAATTGGCTGCGGATGTGGCTTCAGCCTTTGTTGATCATCGACCAGAGGCGGCGTTGCAAGGACGTTTTCAGGAAATGGCCGACCATAGCCAGCAGTCGCAGCGGCTGAGCAACTTGCAGGCCACCATGAACAGCAGCCCACAGGCACAGCAAATGCGGGCCACGGCCCAGCGCATGCAGCAGCATTCAGTACGGCAGACCCCGGTTCAGCGGCAGGCTGGCCAAGCGGCAGAAAACCGCGCACCCGTATCGAATAACACCGGCATGCCAGACAATCTAAAAGCCGGGGTAGAAAACCTGTCCGGCATGGCGATGGATGATGTCAAGGTGCATTACAACTCAGCACAACCGGCAGCCATGCAGGCACATGCCTACGCACAAGGCACGGACATTCATATCGCACCCGGGCAAGAACAGCATTTACCACATGAAGCCTGGCACGTGGTGCAGCAAAAGCAGGGCCGCGTCAGGCCAACTTTCCAGATGAAATCAGGTACCAGCATCAATGATGACGTCGGGCTGGAATCGGAAGCCGATGCCATGGGCGCAAGGGCGCTGAGTGCGGGTACGGCTGCGGTGATGAGTGGGGGTGGCAAGGATGGTGAGATCAGGCAGGCAATGGCGGTATCGGGGCGGCCGGTGTTTCAATTGGCGATAATGACAGGCATTTTGCAAGACGATAAAAAATCAATCCGCGGTGCCGGAAGCGGAATTGTTCGGGAAATCAACGCTGACGCGAAATGGCAAGATGGGGAATACAAAGACGGGGATATTGTCGAATACGAGTTTCTAAAAGAGGATGGAATTACTGCCATTTATGGCAAATCTAATAAAAAACCTAAAACAGCTTTGGCACGACTGGATGATGCGACAAGGAGAAAAAGGAGGGGGCCTATCAAGCCAACAAAATTGGAAGTTTCAGATGACGCTTTAAATCATATTTGGGACCGGCATACACCCCGTGGCATTTTTGATTTGAAGCGCATTGAGACAGATTTTGAAGGCGATACTGTCGCATTATTTTCTGATGTCACCGGAGGTGAATTTTATGGATTGATGGAGCAGATAAAAGCTAATCTCGACAAATTTACCTGGTGGCCTTCTGGTGGTCAAATGCGCGGCAAATATGTCAATATTGAGATGCTTTGCGACAACCTGAATGGCACAACTTTTGACCTGTTTACATGTTACCCGCCAAAGTGGACTGTGAAAAAAACAATCATTGAAGCAGCTCTGAAGGCACACGCCAGTTATGACGCATTTTTGGCAGCGCTGGGCGACTATGACGCGCCGCAGTAAAACTGGTTCCAATAGCCAGGAAGCACCTTACATTAGCGTTGCTGTGAGCAGCATCAGGCTGCCCCTGTAGCAATACACGATCCAGCGCACCCACCAATCCCTCACCCCCGTAACGCATCCTTCAGACGTTGCAGCATCGCCGTATCCTGCCATGCCAGCAGCATGGTGTGGGCGGCCAGTGCGTGCGGGTTGGCTTCCACCTGGCGGCCGCAGGCGCACAAGGCCAGTGCCAGATGGGCGCGGATTTCTGTGACGGTGGCCTGCATCAACGGCATGCTGGCATAGGCGCTGGTCAGTTCATGCGCATCGCTGAGTTGGGTGATGGCTTGCTCTGGCCGCCCGGTATGCAGGCTGATGATGCCCTGGCAATACTGGTAATACAGACGTTCCATCTGTGACAGATTGGCGATGTTGATATCGGCCAACAGCAATTCTGCCCCTTTGTCATTACCCAGGCGGCGTGCCAGGGTGGTGGCCAGGTCGATGGTGGAGCTGATGCCGGGGTTCAGTTTGCGCGCGGCGTGCTGGGCCACGGCAACCTGCTGGAAATCCCTGGCGGCAAAATAAATGGACGACAACCTGGATTCATAAAAGCCTGGCTTTAGCGAGCGGCTATGCTTTAATACCGCAGCCCGTTTCAGGCCATCAGCCAGGCGGCCCTGGCCAGCTTCGGCAGTGGCCAGGCGAAAGATGATTTCATGTTCTGGCATGGGGGTCTTGAACCATGATTTCCAGCGGGCGATGGCGCGCATCAGTCGTTCTGCCTCTGTCCAGCGGTTCCAGGTGCAGGCTTGCAGCGCCCGGTTGTACAGGATCATCGGCACCTTGGACCAGATAAAACCCAGCACATGTAACACCAGCAAGACAGCGGGGATGAAGGCGGCAGTGCTGCCTTTACCATACAGGGCGGTGGCAATCGCCCACCACACCAGCAGCGGCCCCCACCAACTGGCATTGCGGGCAAACAGCATGGCCAACTGCACCAGCAGGCGCGGCTGGCGTTGCAACTGCTGTTCTTCTGCTGCGGTCAGTTCCAGCCGGTTCCTGGAATTGACATCATCAAGGTTGATGGCCGTGTCCTGGCTGCTGATCATGTGGATATCGGTATAACCGGCTTTTTTCAGTACCACCAGTGCGTCTTCATAGCTGGCAGCGACCACCCGGTCGGTGACGGCCTGCTGATCGCGGTTTTTTGCGGTAAAGTTGAAGGCGAACACGATCTGTCTCTGGTAGTCAATCGGCCTGCTGGGGTGGAGTCGTAGAATAGTGTCGTAGAGTCGCGTCGCAGCTGTATGCAGATTATGCGAGCAGCGCCAGACTTTTGTCCACCAGTCAGCACCGGATTTGTTCAAACTGCTGCACTTTCTTAAGAACCTGTTTACGATCTGTAGCGAGCGTGCTTGCATCAGCGGGGTCAGGGTAACAAAAACGCAGCGCAAAAAGCGGAATGTACTCTAAGACCATGAGCATTTTGAGCAGCGCATGAGCCCCGCGCGGACTCCGATTGCGCACGCGCTTAAGATCGGAAACAGGTTCTAAAGGCATTTCAAATTGCCAAGACGCCGATTGTCACCTATAGTCAAGGGCATTGCGCGGCAGCCACCTGCTGCTTGCGCTGAAAATGAACCATCACTTGCATTCTATGCATCATACCTGGAGAACCTCACATGAAATCACGTCTGTTTTTCTGTCTCGCCGCCGCCTTTCCCCTGTTGGCAATGGCTGACGTTACCATTCCCATGAACCAGGTCAGCGAAGCTGGCGTCGGCAGCAAACTGGGGCAGGTTGTTGTTTCTGAAACTAAATATGGCCTGGTGTTTACCCCGGCGCTGACAGGCCTGACACCCGGCCTGCATGGCTTCCACGTGCACCAGAATGCCGATTGCAGCACCAAAGAAAAAGACGGCAAGCTGGTCCCCGCCGTCGCAGCTGGCGGCCATTATGACCCAGAAAACAGCAACCACCACGGCACCCCATGGGGCGATGGCCACCTGGGCGATTTGCCACCCCTGTTTGTTGATGCCAGTGGCAATGCCAACCAGCCGGTGCTGGCCCCACGCCTGAAGATGTCAGACATGAAAGGCCGCGCACTGATGATACATATCGGCGGCGACAACCACTCTGACCATCCGGCAGTATTGGGTGGGGGTGGTGCACGCGTGGTCTGCGGCGTTTCTTAGAACCTGCTTACGATCTTAAGCGCGAGCGCAATCGTAGTCCACGCGGGGCTCATGTGCTGCTCAAAATGCTCATGTACTTAAGTACATTCCGCTTTTTGCGCTGCTCTTCACTCCCGCTGACGCTCGCTCGCTACAGATCGTAAACAGGTTCTTAACCGCAGATAAAAAAGCAAATAAGGAACGCAGGGTAGCAAGCTGCGGCTGAGGCTTTTTATACTGCCTCTGCCGCATCCTTGCCGCCTTTGGCTTTCTTGAAGGGATTGCGTTCCGGCGCGTCTTCATGTTCTATGCCCAGCAGCAGACGCTTCATCAGCTTGTTCAATACCGGCTGGCGGTGGCGCACGAAAATACCAAAGGTCTGCGGCTTGGCACCCAGGGCGGCCTTGGGTTCCAGCGCCGTACGGCCATACGATATCTGCTTGCACCCCAGCGCCAGTGCGTCGGCAATGCCGGCATGTAGCAAGCGCAGGTAAATCGGCAAATCGGCTGCGGCAACGCGGTCAAAACCAATGTGGTAGGCAATCGCCGTATCACCATCCGCCACCGAAATCAAAAAGCCCAGCAAATTGCCATCGCGTTTGATGACACTGCAGCGGAAGCGATCGCCAGCAACTTGTTGCAGCGCCAAAAAATAATCCGGCAGCAGTTCAAACGGACGAAAACCTGCATTCACCTGCACCGCCTTGTATAGCGCAAAAATGCTGTCGATATGCGGGGCCAGGTCCGGCAAGTGTTCTATCGTGCAGCCTGCTTCATCCATCGGTTTTAAAATAGCATTGCGGATATTGGCGCGATACTTGGATGCCAGGCTGGCCAGGTAATCGTCATAATTTTTCCATTCTGGCGCCAGCGTCAACATCATATTGGGTTCGGTTTCGATATAGCGATAGCTGAGGTTTTCCAGATGCGCGGCCTGTTTGATATAAGGATCATGCAAATCCTTGATCATCACAAAATGGGTCTTGCCCGCCAGTTTTTCTGCCTGACGCACGCGGTACAGCACTTCCACCACACCATGCCAGGCCAGTTTGCTGTCCACATCCGGCGCAAAGGCAATGCCATGCTGCCCATAGATCAGCAAGTTACCGCAAGTCAGCACGCGCTGCTTGGCCGCCTGCGCCAACTGGTCTATCGGCAAGCCCCATTTTTTATCGGCATCTAGGGGTTTGTCTGGTTTCTCTGGCCGCGCCTGCGCCAGACTGATGTCGGCAATCTGCATATACACCGCCGCCAGCAATTGGCGCCCGGCACCCAGGCCACTAAAAATCAGTGCATAGCGGGCCGACAGGTTGATGGGCAACACCTGTTCCAGCGTGCTGAGATAATCCAGCGACATAAAAAAACCAGCCTGCGCCGTCACCTCTTGCCATGCCGCTGCATCCAGCAGGCTGATGGAATCGGCCAGCGCATAATGCAAATCCGCCGGGCCACGCAGGCGTTTTCTTTCCTTGTTGCGTTCTATGAGTGAGCTGGTCAGCGATTGCAGGGCGGCGGGAATTTTCATGGGCGTGGTCTGGTTTAAGAATCTGGATTTTGTGTATTGTATATCCAGTCGAAACATGGACATGGTTTCTGCACCGGCGCTTTGTGCTAATGTGGCGTATCACGCTGTGCGTTGACTTATTTGCGGCGCACTGTGTCAAGGGCCAAACAGACGTTAAAGTATAAAAGGATTTTGTGGATATTTTATTTTTAGGCACCTCTGCCGGCGCGCCGACGCGGCAGCGGAATGTGACCGGCTTGGCTGTTCTGGCAGAGCAGGGCAGTGATTGGTATCTGGTCGATTGTGGCGAAGCCACGCAGCATCAGTTGCAGCGCACGCCTTTATCAGTGCATGGCTTGCAGGCGATTTTTATTACCCATATTCATGGCGACCATTGCTATGGCTTGCCGGGTTTGCTGGCAGGGGCGGGCATGTCGGGCCGCAAAGCGCCCTTACCGATTATTGCCCCGGCAGGTATTGCTGACTGGCTGAAAGCAACGCAAGAATTGACGGAATTGTTTTTACCGTTTGAGCTGGAATTTATCGCTGTAGAAAACATGCAAGACTGGACCGACGGCAAGCTGCATGTGCAAGCCACAAAGCTGTCGCACCGCGTGCCTTCGTTCGCCTACAGCTTTACCGAAGCACACACAGAATCCGTACTGGATATTGCAAAATTACGTGCCGAAGGCATACCGCAAGGCCCCTTGTGGGGCAAGTTGAAGAATGGTGAAAATGTCGTCCATGAAGGACAAACCCTGCACAGCAGCGCTTACCTGACCTACCCGCATGCTGCCCGTCGCATCGTGGTAGGTGGTGACAACGACACACCAGCCCTGCTACGCGAGGTATGCGCAACAGCCCAGGTGCTGGTGCACGAGGCCACGTACACTGCCGACATCGCAGAAAAAGTCGGCCCACGGGTACAACACAGTTCTGCCGCCGACGTGGCCACATTTGCGGCAGACATAGATTTACCCAACCTGGTGCTGACACACTTCAGCCCGCGTTACCAGTTTGATGCGACGCTATCACCATCGATTGCCGACATCCGCACCGAAGCACAAGCCCATTACCACGGCCAGCTGTTCCTGGCAGAAGACTTTGCCCGGTTCAGACTGCATAAAAATGGCGAGTTGAGCCGGGTGGAGGTGCTTTGAGCATGTCGGCTCACCAGAGACCTGTTGTCAGCAGGTCCGCTTGATTGGTCTGTCTGTTCCAACGAAATAAAAACAGGAAGAATGCATGTTCATTGCGGATCAGTTGGACTTGCAAATTTACGTATCGCTAGCACAGCTACAATGTAATCTTTTGTATTGCTAAATGACAGAGCCAATATAAATGCGTCTGAAATACCCAGCGGATAGGTCTTCCAGAATTTCGCCACAAGTATAAACATCAAGACCAAAAGAAACATGACGCCAATCTTCAAAGAATTTTTCCCTTTGATCATTGTCTGTGCATCCATTTTTTTGTACTCACCAACACCCACATATCCATACAATATAAATAAGGCGAAGGCAGGTAAGCAAAAGCTCAGAAATGGTGCCTGGTTGAGGATGGCGTTGGCAATATAAAATAGTTGTATTGCAAGGTTACAGATGATGAGTGCGTAGAGCGCCATGCTCTCACTACCAAGATTGTTTGATTTTGTTGAGTTCATTTGAAACTTTCTTCGTGTATTTTTTTAAAACCCGACACACACTTTGCTTTACTACGTTCAGAAAACCAGAAACAGTAAACCTCGATTCATTACAGACATGCAGTAAGGCAGCACACAGATTCCATAATTATTTCTTCTTAAAAAACGGGTGTTTTCCCAACAGCCAATGAACTCCGAACAGCACAATGAAAAATGAAAAACTGTAGGCTAGCGCAAGCCTTAAATCGAAATTCTCAGAAAAAATTAAGACACTGTGTTTAATTTCCAGTTCATGGAAAATAAAATTCGTAACTATCGATGCGATAGATATCGGGATGACCAAGCGTAGAACATCCTTGAGGGAGATTGACATGACTATTTCGTTCATAAAAATGTGAATTGCAGAAATACTTCCTTATTCACTCACCAGACGTGCATATGTTTTCAAATCAGTTAAAGATTAATCCTAATCGACATCTCTTTTAAACAGGGTGCCAAACCAAGCAATCGCGAAGCCTAGTAGAAAATAATAGCCAAATATCTTCAAGATGATTGTAATGTCAAAAGACGTTACCACTCCTTTTAATATGCTCCCCAAAAGGCCGACCGAAAAACTGACGAGACCACATAATATTGGTTGCTTGAATTTTGAAGTTTTCCAACTCATGTATTATTCCTCAGTGACTATATGGCCTGCTACCGACTACCAGATGCGGTACGAGATGCCTCTTGCTGTCCTATGTGACCACATAAACCAAACGCCAAGTACCGAGACAATCGCCAGGAACGAGAGCTTCATCCCCACTACAACAGAATCATTTTCTCCCTGAACGACAAAAAAAAGAAAATATCCGAGAGCCAAATTAAGAATTAGCGTAAAGACGCTAATTGTTAATACTATTGCCGTCATAGGTTTCATTATGTGACTCCAATTTATATAGTTTTCTAAAGTTTTAAAATCGGTTAAAAATTAGTACTAATCGACATCTCTTTTAAACAGAGAGCCAAACCAAGCAATCGCGAAGCCTAATAGAAAAGAATAGCCGAATATCTTCAAGATGAATACAATGTCAAAAGACGTTAGTATCTCTTTTAGTACTGCCACTAAAAGGTTGACCAAAAAAGTTATAAAACCACATAATATTGGCAGCTTGAATTTTGAAATTTTCCAACGCATGTGTTATTCCTCAGTGATTGTATAGCCTGCTAATCGAAGTAAATTTACTATCTCTTCCGGCCCTGGAATAGGAGATTCACCAACAACAAAAACCGGTGCATCTTGCTTCATTAATTCGATAATTTTTTTTGACATTCCAAATGCTGCGCTGATTTGTCAGTTTATTCAATATTTCAGGAGTCCAAGATAAATTTTCAACTATTTCCTATCGAAAAATTATTCCGTCAATGGAATTAAGTTGTCCTGATCATCGAGATCAAAACTGAGCAGGCCTTTTCGAAACACGAACGGGGTAAACTTGGAATTTTTTATGTAATCGAGCTTACCGTAATTGTCGTCCGTGAACACATTTGTGATTCCGTATTTTCTCATTACCGCTGTCGACGCCGTCCATCTTCCCACGCGATAAAGTATGGGCTCTTGCCCCAGGCGCGTAATTTTTTCATCAACCTTCATGGCATAAAAAAACTTCTTTTGGACTGCCCGTATCTCTTTCAAGCTGTCATATTTCTTGGCCTTATCGATCAAAAATTTTCTCTCGTCTTCTGCAAGTTCGATTTCTCTCTTCATCGCGACGAGTGGAAAATTGGTGGAAAAAATCTGCATTTCATACACCAATCGAAATACCCAAGTCTTGCGGCTTGATTCCTTTCATCGGCTTGCAGGTACGAAGAAATGGTACTTCGTCTCCTGCACAGAAAAGAACATAGGCTTCGCCCTGATCGGTCACTATGGGTTCGCGGAAAATATAGATGCCGCCCTGTTTATTTTTTGCATCAAAAATTTTATCAAGCAATTCTAAGGGGATCTTCCCCGCGCTCTTTGAAACAATTCTTTTGTTCATTTTCTCAGAGCCGCCGTAGTCTATTTCTCCATTATCACTCGCTCTGGATACATGTATCATCAAGTGCGTACGGACTTTATTCAGGGACGGTAATAAAGTTCGCTGTGGGCTTAACAGAAAAATGTTGGCGCATGCCGATGCGCATTGGCCACGGGCGAAGGTGTGTATTCCCTTTTTATCAATCTGCGTTTCAATGGCATCAGTCAGGATGCCCGCTTTTGCAGGTGCGCCAGGTGAGTTTCTGAATTCAAGTTCTTTCAAAGCATCCTGGTCTTTTATTTTTCTTTGGAAATCCTGATACTTGCTTTCTACCACCGCACCATCCCACACATATCGCGTATCAGAGCTATTGCATGCTGACAGCAAGAACAAGATGCTGGCAAAGGCTAGACATGGAGTGATTTTCTTTTTCATGAGTGCGCAATATATTCAAAGCTGTTTCAGCTCACATCTTGGTTTATCTAAGAACATGTTTTCGATCTTACTGCGCGAGCGTGATCGGGGCTCATGTGCTGCTCAAAATGCTCATGTACTAGAGTACATTCCGCTTTTTGCGCTGCTCTTCACCCCGCTGACGCTCGCTCGCTACAGATCGTAGACACGTTCTAAGGCAATATCTTTTTGCCCGGGCCAACAGGACTTGCCGTGCAGAAGCATAAACCAAGCAGGGAAATTTTTTAAAAAAAGTGTAAATAAAACTATTTTCGACAATCCCTGATGTTGCTGAATACTTATTTGCCAAAATCGCGCGCCGCGCATGCACGCGCTTTTCAGTGTTTTGTATGCCTTTATTCCAAAAAATACACAGAAACGCCGTAAATAGTTGTACAAAAGTAAATCTTGGCATCATAATCTCCGGGCGTTGCAAAAAGATGACGTGATCAATAAGGGAGATAACCATGAAGCCAGAACTGCTTTACCTTTGCTATGCCACGGCCCTGACCAGTATTTTGTGGCTGCCGTATACGCTGGACCGCTTGTTGATTCGTGGGCTGGTGTCGACAGTCGGTTATGACGAAGAGGCCAAGCCCCAATCCAAATGGGCGCAAAGGTTGATGAAAGCGCATAACAATGCGGTCGAAAACCTGGTGGTGTTTGCCACGCTGATCTTGCTGGCCAATGCCATGGGGGTATCGAACCCGATGATCGCCACGGCCAGTATGTTGTATTTTTGGGCGCGCCTGGTGCATGCTGTTACTTACACCCTGGGCATACCATGGATACGTACCCTGGGCTTTCTCAGCGGTTTCGTGGCACAGGCCATGGTGGCGGTGCAATTGTTGCTGCATTGAGGCATGCGGCAGGTAGGTGGTGTGTGGTAGGTGTGCAGTACGTAGCCGGGGAATGATGCCTCGCCTTTCAGTTAATCAAGCTTGCTGAAGCTCTGCCCATGATTGAATTTATCTTTGAAATCTTTGGCGAAGTGCTGCTGCAGCTTATTGCAGAAATCCTGGCCAATGTTGGTGGCCAGGCCTTGAACCGGCGTCAGGATGAGCCGGTCAATCCCTGGTTGGCTGCCTTTGGCTATACCATTTTTGGCCTGATTGCCGGTGGCATCAGCCTGCTGATTTTTCCTCACCACTTTATCCACACGGCAGTAGCACGTCTGTTGAATCTGGTGCTGATGCCGGTCGGTATTGGGTTCTTGTTGGCATTGGTGGCCAGTTGGCGTTCTGATAGCGCATCAGGTTCAGCCTGGCACCGTTTTACCTGTGCTTATCTGTTTGCCTTGAGCATGGCCGCGGTTCGCTATATTTATACAACATCGGCATAGCGACCATGCCAATAGCAGTGGCATGGCCTGTCTGGATGGCCAGGCTGACCGGATCTGATGCCAATCAGGTTTTTGAGCTTGATGCAGGCAGGCGTCAAGGTATGATGAAGCCATAAGTACACACCGCAAGCGGAATACACGTTTTTTGACATATACGCAAGTTCACTTCCTGTACTATTGTTGGTAGGAAAGATTGCTTTCAGAAGTCATTGTCGGAGTCTGAGGTATGCCCACTAAAAGGACAGGGGTCAGGCGTGGTCTGGATCTGGTGTTAGGCACCGGAAAGGCGATGCGCATCCGTACCAGTCAGTTTGTGCTGGCTGCCTTGTTGATGGTGGCCAGCATGGGTGTGTTGTTTTTCATGGAGGCAGTCGGTATTGCCGGCATGGGCAATGTCAAGATCTGGGCCGCCTGTTGCACGACAATGCTGGTGATTGTGTATGCGTTGATACGCAGCGGCTATTCCATGCGCTGGGCTGATCCGTCGATGGCCTTTGTGCAAATGCTGAGTGCGATTGCCTGCAACGCGGCTGCCTTTGCACTGGCTGGTGATGGCCGTGGCGTGACCTTGCCGCTGCTGGCGGTGATACTGATGTTTGGCATGTTTGGTTTGTCGATACGCCAGGTGGTCAGTGTGGCGCTGTATGGCATGCTCTTGTTTGGCATCGCCATCCTGTTTGCGCTTCAGCAGAAAAGCGGCAGGGATGCGGCTTCCTTGTACGGTGCCTATTTTTTCATGGCGGTGATTGTACTTGCCAGTTCCACTTTCCTGACCTGGCGTCTGCGCGAAATGCGCGAGCATATGCGTCACCAGAAACAGCAACTGACGCAGGCGCTGGAAAAAATCCAGCTCACCGCCAACCATGATGAATTAACCGGCACCGCCAACCGCCGCTATATGCTGGAACTGATACAGCGCGAAACCCAGCGTAGTAACCGCGCATCGAATCCCTTGCTGGTCGCCATGCTGGATATTGATTATTTCAAGCGCGTCAATGATGCCTATGGCCATCAAGCCGGTGACCTGGCCCTGCAAAAATTCACCCAGACGGTACAGGCGAATATCCGTGCCACGGACACGCTGGCGCGCTGGGGCGGCGAAGAATTTCTGGTGCTACTGACTGAAACCGAACTCAATGTCGGCCTGATCTGCCTGGAAAGGGTACGTGCTGCCGTTGCTGCTGACGTCATCCTCTTTGCCGGGGCACAGATCAGCTTTACGGTGTCGATCGGTGTCGCCCAATACAAGATCGGTGAAGCATTTGAAAAAACCGTCACCCGCGCCGATGAAGCACTGTATGCCGCAAAGGCGCAGGGACGCAACCAGATTTGTATGTCTGGCATGGAAAAATCGTAGGTCGCCAAGTCGCTAAATTACTCTTACGCAGCCAATTCAACTAGCTGCGGCTGGACAAGTAAAACTGTCTTTCAAAATGGCTCATGTCACTGAACTGGGTAAATTCGGGATTGCCTAATTCGATGACAGGCAGTTTTTTCTTCAGCTTGCTGACCATCGCCTGGAAATTCTTTTGGTAAGTGATTGCTTCACAGTCACTGAACTGCTTTACGTAATAGCCCCCCGTAGTATGAAATTCATAGTTGTCATGATTGGCTTGCCTGATGCCCGTCGCCAGCGACAGGCGGTTGCGCAAGTCACTCAGCTTTCTGGCTTCGGCATCGTCGATGCATTTGAGCGGGATGGCGGTCGTGATTTTTTGCCGGGGCGTGTCATCAATCACCAAGCGTAGCGGCAGTGTGATACCAAGATCAAATTGACGCAGACGTTCAGCCAGGTAGCGATGGCATTCTTCCAGCGGTGCATCCAGTGGCAGGCCGTGCGGCCAATTGCCGGGCCGCCTGATGGCATCAACCACCCCTTCAAAAATCGTTACATGATAAGAGGTGGAGGGCAGCCAGGTGATGTGCGTCTTGGCTGTCAGGTTTTGCAACTGCTGCCAGGCGACGGCGACTTCTGTATGCGTTGTGCTGGCTGGTGGCAGGTGGCAGATGATGGTATTGCCAGGGAAAAATTGCACTTCTCCTGCAGTGCCAAATTTTTTACCCGGTCCTGTATCCGCCGGTTTGGTGGCAGGGGCAGAGGTAGGGGATGCCCCATCGCAAGCTGCTGCTTCAGCCGCACCGGCCCAGGCAGGTTTGAGCAGGCTGGCACTGACGGCGCTGCCCAGCCCCAACAATAATTGTCTTCTGCTGATTTGCATGTGGTGTTCTCCGTATTGCCCGTGACCGCATGCTGGCTGCCACGGGCTTTCAAATTTTTTGACTTGTGTTACATGGCGTAGGTCAGGCCCAGGAAGAGCGCCCGGCCATTGTCAAATTCCTGTTGCAATAATTGTTGTTGCAAGCCGGTGGTGCGACCTGGGCGTGCATTCAAGAGATTTTTTGCCTGCATCACAATGGCCAACTGTTTGGAATACGCATATTTGATCTGGCTGTCAAAGGTGCCAAAGGCTTTGTAATACACATCTTGCGCGGCATTGGTGGTGGACAGGGTGATCAGGGTAGGGCCGGTCCAGTTATAGCTCAGTTGTGCGCTGATGGCGCCATTGCCCCACAACAGCGACGCATTGGCGGTGGATTTTGCCGATTCCAGTAATGCCGGCATTTGCCTTTGCGTCTTGTTTTGCATGGTGACGGCAGAGGGATTCATATCCATGATCGTGTAGTTGACGCTGGCGCCAAACTGGTTGAAAGGGGCGGGCAGGCTGCTGAATTTGGTATTCACCAACTGCAGTTCCAGCCCGGTGACGCTGGCACTGCCTACATTTTGTGCCTGCGTGATATTGCTTTGGTAGATGGTGCCGGCAATCGTCACGTTTTCAGTACGGGTGAGCTTGGCAATTTCATTGTCTATGTCTTTGCGGAATACGCCTGCCGAAATCATGCTGGTGTTGGATGGATACCATTCCAGCGAGGCATTGAAATTGTTGGCCGAGCGTGCCACCAGGTTGGGGTTGGCCTGGGTGATGCTGATGGTGGTGCCGCTGACGCTGTTGGAATTTTGTGCCAGGTCCGCATAGGTAGGGCGGCCCAGTGATTTATTGTAGGCAGTCCTTAATTTGAGACTGTCGCTGAAATCATAGATCAGGTTCAGCGAAGGCAGTGCCTTGGCATAAGAAGAATGCAAAGCGCTTGGCGCAAATACGGTAGTCTGGTTCAGCGGCGCTGGCACATAGGTGTCAATATCCAGCCTGGTTTCTTCATAGCGCAGGCCAGCCGTGGCTGACCAGTTCCTGGCGCGATAGGCTGTCATGGCATAGGCCGCATTCACGTCCTCCTTGATGTTGAAGTCTTTTTGCGTGCTGTTGGTGATCATGGTGGCGCTGGACAGGATGTATTTACCCGGATTGGCACCCAGGTAAGCCTGGCCATTGGCCGGATCAGGCAACAGCAGGGTCTGGCCATTGCTGCTATACGGCGTGATCGCCACCGTGCTGGCACCCACGGCAGACAGGGGGATGCTGACGCCGGTCGCAGGGATGTATTTGGATACTTCGTCGAAGTTATAGTTTTGCGTCAGCTTGCGGGATTGCAGTCCGGTCTTGAAACCCCAGCCGCTGGAACCTTCATCCAGGTTTTTTGAAAAACTGATTTTGGCAACCACGGAACGGTTTTTACTTTGTTCATCATTGCGCGTGTTTTCAGTCTGCGTAAAATTTTTGCCATCTTGCAGGTAGGCGCGGTTGACGGGTGTCAGTACCGGCATCTGGCCGGGTATGAAGCTGTAGTTGTACGCCAGGCTGGCAGAATTGGCGCTGACGAAGGTATATAACTGTGATTCTTGCCGGTAGCTGCCCAGGGCGCTGTTGACGACGGCTTCAATCACGCTGTCTTTGGCTGGCATGTAAGAGAAACCGCCTTCCACATAACTGATACGCCGGGTTTGCGTGAAGGCAGAATAATCAGTTTGTGATTGCCCCACGCCGACACTGCCTTCGGTGGCAGAGATGATATTCACGGGTGAGGTCGCTGCCGTCGCATTTTGCAGCCATTGCGAGCGGCGGTCTTCGGTGTTGACATGCTCAAACGCGCCGGCGCTCAGATGGGCGCTGAGGTTTTCACGATTATCAAAATCAAAGCGGGCGAACAGGCTTTTGCGCTCGCGGTTATTGTCATAGGTCAGCCATCTTTCGCGGTCAGGGAAAGCGATGCTGCCATCCACGCTGCCCGTGGTCTGATTGATTTTTGCCGCATTGGTCTGGCTGCCCGTCGTCGGGAAATAGCTATAACTGTCCAGCGAAGTCAGCAAGGACGAGGATTGCCGTTTGTAGTAACCGGTAGACACCAGTACGCCAAACTGATTGTCTTCGCCAAAGGTATTGCTGATAGTCATTTCAGCTTGCCCCGATGGTTTGGAATCGCTCTTTTCCAGCGCCCGCCATTGTGAGACATCGGCCCGGCCAGAGATGTGAAAGCCGCGTTTATCCAGGCCGCTGCGGGTCACAAGGTTGGTGGTGCCGCCGATGGCATTGCCATCCATGTCGGCATTCAGGCTTTTATAGATATTCACCTGTTTTGAAAATGAAGAAGGCAATACGTCCAGGGACACTGTTCTTCTGGTGGTTTCTGTGCCAGGGAAAGTGATGCCGTCGATGGTCAGGGAATTGTAATCAGGGTTCAGGCCGCGCAGGGTCATGAACTGGGCTTCACCACGGCCATTGTTCAGAATCATCGACACACCCGCCACCCGCTGTACCGCTTCACCCAGACCAAAATCAGGGATGGAGCCGATTTCATCGGAAGAAATGCCATCTGCAATGGTATTGAAGTCACGCTTCAGGGAAATGGCCTTGTTCAGTGCCAATGCCTTGCCGGTGACGACAATGGTGTTGACGTCATCTTCGGTTTTCTTGCTGGTATCTGTTGTTGGTGTAGTTTGTGCATAAGCACTGCTGACGGCCATGGCAATCAGGCTCATGCCACAGACGTGTGGCAGCAGGCTGGACTGAGGCTTGCGATGTTGACTGGTGTGGGTATTGTGGCTAGTGCGGCTATTGCCGGAACGGGGTGCTGGTTTCATTTGTCATCCTCTTGGTTAGTTTGTCTGCCCCTGGAAATGGGTCAGCGCATCCTTT
This sequence comes from Undibacterium sp. Ji50W, assembly GCF_049340445.1. Taxonomy (NCBI): domain Bacteria; kingdom Pseudomonadati; phylum Pseudomonadota; class Betaproteobacteria; order Burkholderiales; family Oxalobacteraceae; genus Undibacterium; species Undibacterium sp. Ji50W. The sequence goes on from NZ_JBMPOX010000026.1 coordinate 37,599, forward strand.
TTTATTTTATTCACTTCCTGTGACTTAATTATTACATGAAACGCTGCAAATGGAAAATTTTGTGGTTTTTGTGAGAATGCTTGTTTTATTGCTCATTTTAAAGGGGGAAGATGCCTTGATAGACGAGGATGCCGGCTTGCAATGGCAGGAAGAAGGCCTTCAAATGTCAGCCAGGCATATTTACTCAGCGTAAGTGATTTAATTTTTATATAATTAATTCAAACTTGTGCCGCGCTGCTACTGTTGCTGCTGTTACTGTTATTGCAGCGTAACCCTTATCCTTGTATCCATCCTGAATTTGCCACTGTATGCCACTGTTGCCACTGTTGCCACTGCAAAATAATCCTCATGCCAACCTGCGGTTTCATAGCAAATTTTCGCGAGAAGTCCGTGCGCCTGTCACGGTGACCGCCAATGAAAGGCAACTGCTGGACCTGGTACGCCGCAAGGTGGCAGTGACCCGGGCAGACCTGGCCAGGGTGACCGGTCTGGCGGCACAGTCGGTGATGCGGCTGGTGGATGACCTGGCAGCCCGGGGTCTGCTGGTATTTACCGATGCCCTGCCGAGCAAGGCCAGGGGCAAGCCCAGCCCGCAGATTGCCCTGGTGGCTGACTTTGCGTTTTGCATCGGTGCCTCGATCGCTACCGATGAAATCAATCTGGTGCTGATTGATTTTGCTGGCAACCTGATCGGCCAGTCCACCAAACGCATGACTCCCATCACGCGGCTGGATTTGTGCAGTTATCTGCGTATTGCCATCGACCAGTTGCTGGACCTGCACCCCATGGCACGCAATCGCCTGTTTGGTGTGGGGGTGGGCATGACGGGATTTTTTGTTGGCCAGGGTTCCAGGCTGAACCCGCCCGCACCCCTGGATGACCTGGCCTTGATCGATCTTGATCTGCTGCTGGAAAAAGAAATCGGCTACCCGGTCTGGCTGGACAATGACGGCAATGCCGCCGCCATCGGCGAAAGCCTGCTGGGCGTGGGCATGCATTGCCAGAATTTTGCCTACCTGTTTTTTAGTCACGGTTTTGGCGGTGGCATCGTGTATCAGGGCCAGTGCATGCGCGGTGCCCACGGCAATGCCGGTGAATTTGCCGGTTTCTTGCCGGGGCAGGGGCTGGAACGCCCAACCCTGGAAATGCTGCGCCTGATGTGCAATGAAGATGGCCAGTCTTTCACCACCATCCACGACATGCTGGAACACCTGGACCTGACCTGGCCTTGCGTGGAACGCTGGATAGAACGTTGCCTGCCAGCGCTGACACTGGTGGTGTCAGCAATAGTCGGCATACTCGATACTGAACGCATTGTGCTGGGCGGGCGTTTGCCAAAGGCACTGGCCGACCGCCTGATCGCCAGACTGGTCATCGACAATATCCCCAGGCGCGGTGTGCAACGCCCACAGGCGGTGATTGTCGCTTCAGAAATCAGTGGCGACGCGACCGCAATCGGGGCCGCATCATTACCCTTGAAACAGCATTTTTTCTTTTGACGGACCGGATTGCCTGCACCTGTCACGAAACTGTCATGACCCTTGCGGGGGCTGGCGCTGCTACCATGCGGGATGAATTTCATCTGTAAGATCGTAAGCAGGTTTTAAGACTAGAAAGTAGTGAATAGTGATGCAAGCAAGCGAAACCAGGCAGATGGGGCAGGCAGCTTTGTTATGCGCGCTGGTCTTATTGCTGGGCCTGCATCCCGTCGCCAGCTACCTGTATTTGCCAGCGCTGCCATTACTCAAAGAAAAACTCGGTATCTCTGACGCCCAGGCGCAACTGACTTTATCGATACTGGTCCTCAGTTTTGGCTTTGGCCAGATTCTCTGGGGGCCGGTGGCCGACAGGTTGGGGCGCAGGCGGGTCTTGTTGCTTGGCCTGGGCATGTTGCTGGTGGCCAGCCTGTTCGTCACCTTTACCAGCCAGCTTGCTGTATTGCTGGTGGGCCGTGTTTTTCAGGGGCTGGGGATCGCTGCTGCTGGTGTCTGTGCACGTGCCATCGTGCGTGACTGTTTCCAGCCGGTGGATGGCATACGTATGCTGTCGCTGGCGTTTTCCTGGCTGGGCCTGATTTCGCTGGCTGGTCCGCTGCTGGGGGCCAGTCTGATTTATATCGGGGGCTTTCGTGCGGCATTGGGGACATTGATACTTTGCAGCGCCCTGGCATTGATCTTCATCGCCTTCAAGTTACCAGAAACTGTACCCGCCCATGAATCAGAGCAGGCGAATATCGCCGGTATCCTGAAACAGTTCAGCCAAATTTTGCGGCACCCCCTGTTTTTAAGCTATGCGGCATTGACGGCATTCAGCTATGCCGGTCATTATTTTTTTCTGTCGCTGTCGCCCTTTGTTTTCACTGATCTGTACGGGTTGGATGTGCTGGAACTGGGCTATCTGTTTTCCATCAGTTCCCTCGTGCACCTGGCCGGTACCTTTGCCTGTCGCCAATGGCTGGCCGAACACGGTATACGCAAGACCTTGAAAATGGCGGGCCTGATTACCCTGGCCGGTGGTGTCGCCATCGTCATGCTGAACCAGATGGGCTGGCAATCGATCTGGGCCATCCTGCTGCCACAGTCCTTATTCTTGTTTGCGCATGCCATTCATCAGTCATGCGGCCAGTCGGCCGTGTCGGCACCGTTCAGCAAACTGGCCGCGACGGCATCTTCTTTATGCGGTTTTTTGATTACGGCAGTGGCCATCCTGCTGGGTGAAATCCTGAAAGCCAGCTTGCCCACAGGGCGCGAAGGCATGGTCGATGGCATAGCAATCTGTGCACTGCTGACGACCGCCGTCGCCTGGACCTGGGTGCAGCGGTATGGTGACATTGCAGGGCAGGTTGATGCCTGATTTTCAAATGAACATTACGGCTGCATCAATTTTCGCAATTCCGGCTCCATTGCCTTTGCCCAGATAGCGTAGCCTGTTGCATTGGGGTGCAACAAATCCGGCATGATGTCTCTTGACAGGGTACCGTCATCAGTCAAAAAGGCTTTATTGATATTCAGGAAGAATATTTTCTTGTTATCTGCGATGCCAGAGATGATCGCATTGATATCTTCATTGATCCGACGCAACTGGCTGTCCGGTTTTTCGTCACGCGGAAAAATCGCCAGCATCAGGATTTTGGTGTTGGGCAAGCGCTGCTGCAGTTCTTCGATATTGCGTTTGATTCCCACTGCGGTGGTCATGGGGTTTTCCTGACGCGCGCCGGTATTGTTGGTGCCGAACATCAATACCGCGACCTTGGGGGCTATGCCATCCACTTCGCCATGCTGCAATCGCCACAACACATTTTCTGTGCGATCGCCGCCAAAACCCAAATCCAGCGCATGGTATTGCCGGTAATGGCGATTCCATACGTCGATGCCATCTTTTTCCCAGTTATGCGTGATGGAGTCGCCAATGAACACCAGTTCACTGTTTTCATGCTGCGCCTTGAGATTCCTGATTTCTTCCAGTTTCTGTTGATGCCGCAACAGCCACCAGTCGATAGACCAGGATTCGTTCAGCATATCTGGCGTGACCGACTCAGTTTTATAATCGGGGCACGCCGTATTAGCTACGCCCGATTTTTGAAATTTGATATTGGCAACGGTCACGTCGCCGGTGCCGCTGGCATCCAGCGCAAAGGCTTGCGTCACTGCGCTGAAATCATCGCTCTCGCGCGCAAAGCAGCGCATGGAAAAAACCAGGTGCTGCCAGCCTTTACCAGCCAGTGCACGCGCCTGTACAAGATAAGGGATCTTGCGTTCGCAGTTTTTCCCGCAGTTGATCTTGAACGCCAGGCCACCTTGCGCCATATTTTCCACGTTAACGTCGAATGCCAGCACTCCCTGCAGAAGGTAGGGACGCAAATCGAGCGGCGTTCCACCGTCAATGCGCAAGCTGGCATACCATGCATCTTTCCAATGCAGCGCCAGCGCATCAGCAGACGCGTCTTTGCCGGATACATTCACGCTGACAATGCTGTTGGGCACCTTGGGGTTGTCAGGTCTGGGGACCACGGTGGATGTACCGTTCAATATTGTCTGCGATTCAAAATCAGCAACAGTGACATGCCACGATTCCAGCGGACGCGTCGAATACACGATGGTTTCATTGCGGTCATCAGCTGGTGTCGGCAATGTTGGGCTTGCAGCCAGACTTGGCACAGCGCCCATGAAGAATGCGGAGCAGATCAACAACCTGACAGAAAATGTGACGATGGAAGACGGCGACCGATTTATTATTTTCATTGATTCATTTTCCAATAAGACTTACGCAAAACCGCCCCAACTGCGTTGCAGCTCCTAGCCGTACTAAAGTACTGTCTTCGTCGTTGCGCCTTGTTGGGACAATTTTGCGTTAGTCCTATCCAAGTTACTCAAACGGAAATAGTTGTACAGCAGTGACTGCATGTGCCGCTGTCATTTTCATTGACATGATAAAAATTGGAAGCGAGAGTTCGCTGTTCCAGTTTCCAGAATGTACAAGGTTCAGTTTGGCGAGGTGCCGTAGATAATGCCCCGACCACTATTGGGTGCTACGTAGACTGTACCAAAGGTCTTGGGATCGCCAATCACGAACCTGTAGCCGCCCCACTGATGCTGGCTGTCGTTGATTTGCACCCAGGTGTTGCCGGTGTCAGTCGAACGGAACAGGGCAGTTACGCCATTGACCGTCCCCGCCATATAAATGGTCGGGTAAGTCGCGCCGCTTGCTGGCTTGCCAAAGCCTGCCGAGATGGCTGACGTCACAGAGGATATCCTGGTCCAGCTCGAACCGGAACTGGTGCTGCGATACAGACCGGACGAAGAGGCCAGCCAGATATCCCCCTGGTTGCCGGTTACTGCCGTCACCTTGCCACCAGTCGCCACGCTGGACGCCGTGTACCAGTTCACGCCTTTATTGGCACTGGCATAGAAAGTGCCAGTAGACGAATTGTAGGCATAGAACAGATTGCCGTTGGCACCGTCAGACAAGATTTGCCAGGATGGGCTCACTGGTAGTCCTGTCGAAGTCCAACTGGAACCGTTGTTGACAGAATACGCGGGAGCCACGTCTTTCGGCCCCCAGACGATGGTATTGCCGTCTGCTGAAATGGCTACCGTGCCATCGCCGGTGGCAGAGCCTGCCTGGTTGGCGAATGGCGTCCAGCTGCTGCCACCGTTAGTGGAGACTGCGCCGAATACCGACGACCCGGTACCGACACGCACAATCTTGCCCGGAACGGACTTGGCGTAATCGAGGCCGGTGCCGTTCCAGCAGATCGGGTTGGACATCATGCCCGTGGCCGGAGAGACCGTCAGGCTGGTGTGTACGAAGCCGCAGATGTCGCCTACGCCACTGATCAATGGTGCGCCTGAGGTTGGCGAGATCAACGCAAGGGTTGCCGTTTCTTCGATACCGTTGGCGCCGATGGTCCAATTGCTTGCCTTACCGCTGTCTGCGGCGGTCAGGTTGGTGGTACTCCACACGGTTGCTCCGGTACCGTAAAAGGCATGTGCCGAGTTGAAAGGATCAATCGCCACCTGACCCCAGTTGCCGAAACTGGCAGTCGCGCTGCCGAAATTCACCCAGGGCGACAGGCTGGAATTGCGGGTTGATGCGGCACCGACATCGACCCAGCTGGAGCCGCCGTTGGTACTGCGGAACATGGTATCGCCCGGATACCAGCGATCCATGGTCATCACAACCAGCGCCCCGGATTTCTGCGGGTCAAGCGCCAGACCGCCATAACCGAACTGGTAGCTGTTGGGGTTAGGCGGTGTGATGTTTTGCCAGCTGCCTGGCCCTATGCTGTACTTCCACACCTGGCCTGCCGTCATCCCGTTGGGGCCAATGGCGTTGGCAAAGGTGATATACAAATTGCCGTCTGGCCCGATTTGGCCGTGCGTTGGATACAGACCGGTAGGCCCACCGGTCACCGCCGTCCAGGTGGTGCCGTTGTCTACGCTTTTATAGATGGTCGTGCCACTTGAGGCCGCGCCCGAAGTAGAGACGCCGGCAAAGATAGTCTTGGTCGCGCTGCCCTTGCTGCCTGACGCCTTGTAGGCAGCGACGAAAGCCACGCCTGAGCCGGTGCCATCGTTAGAGAGTGCGGGGAAGCCGCTGACTTTTGTCCAGTTCTTGCCGCTGTTGGTGCTTTTCCACAGCCCGTTGGTGGCACCCTGCGCCGAATCGTTGAAGGTGCCATAGAACAGGGTAGAGCCAAGGTTTGGGTCAACCTGGAGTTTTTCGCCAGCATTGCGGCCATCGTCATTGCCGCCGGTACGGAAGCTTAAGGGATACGAGGTGAAACTGGCACCCTGATTCGACGACACCAGCACGGCTGCATTGCCATCCCAGTTTTGAGTATACATGCCTGCTACCATGTAAAGCATGTTGGCATTGTTAGGATCGATGGCGATGCTCTCGATACCCATCTGGTGCCAATTGGATGGACTTGTCCAGTCATTGAGCGGAATCCAGGTGCTGGTTGCTGAGTTGTAGCGATAGGCGCCGCCGATGTCGGTGCGGGCATAAAACAGCCCCTGCTGTGCAGGATGGGCAACGATGCCGTCAACGAAGCCGCCAGCAATGATTTTCACGTTGTTCCACGTATAGACTGGGGCGGCCTGTGCTGGCAGTGTAGTTGCCCCGATGGTCACCCCGATTGTCACCAACAAGGGCACGGCCAGCACAACACGCGCGAGAATGCGGCGGACGTTGACGTTACGTGCAGGGATGTTGCGACCATTACTGCCTTTGGTGACATAGGCCGAAGGTGGCAATGCCAGTCCCGGGCGATCCATTGCCACATCTTTTTTTACCACTGTAGTAGGAAGCAAAGAAAAAAAGCGTTTCATGATATTGGTCTTTCACTGATAGTCGGGGGTTCACTTGTCGATGCAGCAGGCGACAAACTGCCTCCCTGTTTTGTTGGGACAGTATTGAACAGACATCGTAGTTGCTGATAATCGGGTGCTAGTGCGTGCCAGCGCGTGCCAGTGGCTAATCCACTGGAGGTCGGCATGCAGTACGTCGCGCAGGACGAACGGATGCGGAAATGCGTCCACATTTGATTTTCATTACAGCGTCTCCTTGATTTTTTTATTTGGAACTCATTCCTATTGATGAAATGAGTTGTAGCTACGGCTGCTTACCACTACACCGCGCCGTGCTACAAGTGCACTCTAGGCGGGATACCGAGGGGTCACAATTATGAAAATGATCAAGGCGGGTAACAAAATTACGCAGTCAACATGGGCTTTAAACTGATTTCAAGGAGGAGGTAGTAGCTACGTGTATCCCTCATTTTCATAGTTGTTAATGAGAGAATAGGGATGGCGGTGTAAGTTGCCAGGCGCAGTGAATTTTGTAATTTTGTAGTAATACTTCGAAATGAATGTTGGCGCACTATTTTGCCTGGAGGCTTGTGGAGGAACTGAACCAGAACTCATCTCCCCCTGTTGGTGAAATGGGTTCTGAGATGTTAATGACTATTCCTGGTACTTTTCAAATATCCGTCTTAACTCACCACTGTTTTCCAGCGACAACAGGGCGTTGTTGATTCTTTTGGTCTGGTCGGCGGGCAGGGTTTTGGACAGGCCCATATAGAATTTTTCTGACAACTGTGGTCGGGCCAGCAGGCGGACTTTGTTTTCCAGACCGGCCTGCTGTATCGACAGCCTGATACCGGGGGAGCGGTGGCAATAAAAGCGCCCGCGTCCGGCCATGAGCTTGTTCAGGTTGGACAGGGACGAGGTGGCACCGGAATCGATCTTCAAGCCCCCTATTTTTTCCAGGATATCGACGATGCCAAAGCCATGCAGTGCCAGGATCACGCCCTTGTTGCCCAACTGACGTATGTCGTCCCAGTTCTGGATGTCGATGTCGTCATCGGCGCGTACCGCCAGCAGGTAGCTGACCGTAAACAGGACGGTATCGAGAAAGTGATATTGCGAGGTATTGCGTTCTATGCGTTGCGCTCCGCAGAAGGCATCGATATTGCCAGCCTTCATGCCGACATCAATGCGGACGCGCGGTTGCCAGGTCTGGTCGCCGACGAATTTTAAGTCAGGGTCCACTTTTTCCAGCGCCCGCATGATGTCAACGCAAATACCGCCGATAGCAGGTTTGCCTTGCTGGTTGATGGTGATGAACTTGGGTTCGGACGCCTCTTGTGCGGCAGTGCGTATGATAGTGCTGGCCATGCCATTCGGCTGGCAGAGGAATAAGAGTAAGGCCGACAGGACGGGCAGGAGTTTCATGGTATGCCTGTACCTGTAGCCGTGGTTTTCTGGACGTCCATCATATAGCCATCATTAACGCTGATAAGTCACCCTGTTGCGGGATACTGCTGCTGCCTTGACCGGGCGCGATGCTGCTGCCGGGGCCGCATAGCTGGCCTGGCGATTGATCTTGAAAATGCTGACCACGTTCGACAAGTTGGACGCCTGGTCTTGCAGGCTTTGTGCGGCGGCGGCGGCTTCTTCTACCAGGGCGGCATTTTGCTGGGTGACATTGTCCATCTGGATGATGGCCTGGTTGATCTGGTTGATGCCGGCAGACTGTTCATTGCTGGCATTGTTGATTTCGCTCATGATGTTGGTGACGTGGGCCACTCTCTGGACGATTTCTGTCATGGTGGCACCGGCCTGGTCGACCAGGCGTGCGCCTTCATCGACTTTTTCTACTGAGTCGGCGATCAGTTCCTTGATTTCCTTGGCGGCGCTGGCAGAACGCTGGGCCAGGTTACGTACTTCTGACGCCACCACGGCAAAGCCACGGCCCTGTTCGCCGGCACGTGCGGCTTCGACCGCGGCATTCAATGCCAGGATATTGGTCTGGAAGGCGATGCCGTCAATCACGGCAATGATGTCAACTATCTTCTTTGATGAAGCACTGATGGAACCCATGGTGTCCACCACCTGTGACACCACTGAACCACCCTTGACGGCGGCTTCGGATGCGGCGTTGGCGAGGTTGTTGGCTTCTTTGGCGTTTTGCGAATTCTGTTGCATGGTACTGGTCAGCTCTTCCATCGACGAGGCAGTTTCTTCCAGTGAGCCAGCCTGGCTTTCTGTGCGTGATGACAGATCCATATTGCCGGCGGCAATTTCTGTCGATGCGGTGACGATGGTGTCGGTACTGTCGCGCACTTCTGCGACAATTTTTTGCAGGCCGTCATTCATGTCTTTCAGGGCTTGCATGAGTTGGCCGGTTTCGTCGGTGGAGTTGACTTCGATATGGCTGGTCAGGTCACCGTCAGCCACATTGCGTGCCAGTGTGACAGCATTATTCATGGGCTGGGTAATACCATGGGTCAGATACCAGGCACACAAACTGCCAAACAGGATGAACGTCACAATTAATGTACTGATCAGTATGCGGCTGTTGGTGGCAATGGCATCGACATCCTTGCTCAGATTATCGACTTGCTGTACCTGGAACTCCAGAAAATCGAGTTCGCTTTTCTGGTAAGCGTCGGACATGGGCATGAATTTTTCAAACAACTTGGCGACTTCATCTGCCTGCCCGTCTTTTTTTGCCTTGACGATCAGGTCACGCAAGACAATGTACTGCTTACGCACGACAACGATATTATCCAACAGTTTTTTTTCATCGGGGGTACCGATGTGCTCTTCCATGTATTTCTGGATTTCGCTATTGCGTCCGGTGGATGCCTTGACATCACCGGCAAAGAAATCACTGAGCGATTCATCGCTGCTTTTGACAATGGCCAGTGTGCGCTTGAGGCCAGATACCGTGACGCGATACCATTCTTCCGTCATGCGCTCTTTTTTAAGCGGTTCTTGCATCATGGCACGGGTATTGCTGGCGACCTCATTCAAGCGCCACAGCCCAATACCAGATGAGAAGGTGGCAAGTACCAATACCAGCCCGAAACCGAAACCAAGTCTGGTACCGATAGGTAGATTTTTAATTTTCATAATGACCTCATTGACGCCAGCAATTGGAAAGGCATAGCCAAATCAAATACATGCCGCTTCGGGTGAAGCAGTGTCCCGCATACTTTTATCTAGCCCGTTTATTTTGCTTGGTTTATGGGGCAGCAGTAGGGGGATGCAAACTCATTTCAATGGTAGGGACGAGTTCTTGGTCTCTGATACTTACTATCGGCCAATCCTTGTCAATTTGCAAGTAAAGGATTGCAAATTGAATGTCAATAAACTAACTGTGTTGCGGCTAGCGCAAGCTGATGAAAATCTGTCTGGCGAACAGGTAGTGAGTGGCGATGCGTTTCACTTCACCACGCTTTTTTCCCTGATGGATAGTGTGGCATGCAGGCTTCATTCATGGCGTACAGCCCTTGCATGTAGCGTTGAAAGTACGGCCTTCAAGTTGAAGCCATCGCGTATCTTGATTGCGGTGGCTTGGTAGCGCAGTTGCAGGGCGCTACCGGCCCGTGAAATACTCTTGTTGGCAATTTGCTAAATTGATCGATGTGCTGACCTGGGCATCCTGATCAGGGTAGCAATACTATGCGTGCGTCAGCACTATCTATAGCCCATGCCCGACTGACATCTGCCAGCGGCATGGTATTGACCGCTATCTTGAAACCGGCCAGCGGGGCCGTGTTTAATACCGACTTGATCGCCTTAAACAGCTTGGGAAAAGCGACACTGCCTATGCCGCTACCCATGAGCTGCAAGGCGGACGAGCGCAACACCGCGCCAGGTAGCTTGATGTCGGCACCGCCGACCGAACCGATCTGCACGAAGCGGACTGGCATGCCATCCGGGCTGGCCCTGGCGGCGGTAACCAGCAGCAGTTCTGCGCTCAAGCCCCACAAATAATCCAGGACGATATGGACCCCTTGTTCGAATTCATTCTTGAAGGCTTGTTCCAGTGCGTCTTTGTCCTGGCTCAGGTCGATGGTGACGTCGGCCCCCAGTAGCCGCAGATCGTCAAAGACGCCACTATTGCGGCCGGTTGCAATGACTTTTTTTGCCCCCAGATGCTTGGCAATCTGTATCGCCAGCCGGCCAGATGCACCGGTCGCGCCATTGATGAGGACGGTTTCACCGGCGCGCAGGTCGGCACGCTCCACCAGCGCAGCCCATGACGACATGCCGGTGATTGCCATCGCGGCGGCTTCCGCATCACTCAAACTGTCGGGTAGGGCGATACAGTGCGTCTTGTCAACGACACAGCATTCAGCCATGGCCCCATAAGGTTTATCTGGCAACAGAAAATAAACGCGCTGATTGTCTTCATCAATACCGGTGCCGTCGATGCCCGGTATGAAACCAGTAGTATTGTCAGCACTGTAATGCTGCCCGGATGCACGGCTCCTGGTGACATGGCTGATGGACGAAGCGGTTACCCGGATCAGGCTTTTGCCGGGTGCGGATTGTGGATCGGTAAAGTCACCGTACACGGGTGGCTGGCCTGCCTCAACTATAATTGCTGCTTTCATTGTTCACTCCTGAAAAGTAAGTCTGCCCTGTAGCGAGGGCGACGGTTGCTGGATAACGGTTGCTGGATAACGGTGGCTAAATAATTGAGTGTATTATGCACATATTTAATCAGAAAGAAAAGCATGAAGCAAGAAATAATGCAATTGCGTGAGGCGCTGCTGGATCTGACCGGCGTACTTAACCGGCCCCAGCCGGACGCGGCGCTGATCGCGGTAGCTGGCGTTGATCTTGATCGTGCACTGTTCCCCTTGCTGGTGCGGGTAGAGCGCCGCGGGCCGCTGGGCATAGGTGAACTGGCTGAACTGTGTGGTCGTGACTACACCACCGTCAGCCGGCAAATCACGAAACTGGAAGGGGCGGGCCTGGTGACGCGCCAGGTCAATGTGCAGGATGCCCGCATCAAGGAAGCCGTGATTACCGAAAAGGGCAGGGTGATGACGACCGCGCTGGATGGTGCCAGGGAAAAAATCATGACTTCACTGCTGGCCGACTGGGATAAAAAGGACGTGACCGAACTGGCACGCCTGCTGCGCAAACTGGCAGATGATGCTTTCCTGTTTGTAGAAAAGTCCAGGTCAATATAACATAGGGCTTACGCAAAATAGCAGCGCTGCGCATTGAACCTATGTAGGTACGATTAGCGCAGCGTAATCGTACGCATCTCCATCACGGCTGGCTATCGCCAACAGCTGTTTTTTTGAAAAAATACAAAGCAACCAGGTTTTTCTCTGCCGGACAAAAGGCGAGATAATAGGACGTGTCTTTGTTATTGTCTGGCACAACATACGTACGATTACGCTTTAATCGTGCCTACGTTCTGGAACAATTATGCGTAAGTCTTATAAAAGAATAAGAGAAAAAAGAGAAGACTTAGTCTCGCTGATCCAGTTGCTGCTTCAGGATATTTCTGTCACAGGCACCTTCCCACATCGCCACTACCAGGCACACCACGACATTGCTGATGGTGCTGGTCAGGGCGCGGGCTTCTGACATGAAGCGGTCTATGCCCAGCAGCAGGGTAGCAGCTGCCAGTGGCAAATCGGGGATGACGGTCAGCGTTGCCACCAGCGTCACGAAACCACTGCCGCTGACACCGGCGGCACCTTTGGATGTCAGCAGCATGGTGGCAATCAAGCCAAGAATTTGCCCGTTGCTGAGTGGTATGTCACAGGCCTGGGCGATGAACAGCGAAGCCAGCGTCAGGTAAATCGCGGTGCCATCCAGGTTGAAGGAATACGCCATCGGCAGTACCAGCCCGGCGACATCTTTCTTGCAGCCCAGGGCTTGCAGTTTTTGCATCAGCGGCGGCAACACTGGCTCGGACGATGAGGTGCCCAGCACCACGAATAATTCTTCACGTATATAACGCAGCAGTTTCCACAGGCTGAAACCATGCAGCCTGGCCAGGCCACCCAGGATGACGACCACAAACACCGCGCAGGCCAGGTAAAAATTCAGTATCAGGTAACTGAAACCGGCGATGGACTGTATGCCATGGCGCCCCACGGTATACGCCATCGAGGCAAAGGCAGCGATGGGGGCCAGCTTCATGATGCTGCCAAAAATGCCGAAACACAGACGGCTTACTTCATCCACGACAGTCAGCATGCGGTCACCGGCCTGGCGCGTGCGGGCCATGGCAAAGCCGGTCAGCAGGGCCAGCAGCAATACCGGCAAGACTTCGGGTTCGGCAAAGGCACCGACATAGGTGGCCGGGATGATGTGCAGGACAAAGCGCGCCAGGCCCTGGTTTTCCGTGGCGCTGGATAAGGTAGACATGGCTAACATGACATTCTGGTCCGCCGCTGCCGGATGAAAATGCCAGCCTGCACCCGGCTGCATGATGGCGGCGGCCAGCCAGCCCAGCAACAGGGCCAGCAGTGTCAGCAGATAAAAAATTGCCATCGCCTTGAGCAGGGTCCTGGCAATGCCGCGTCGTTCATTCAGGCTGGCAATGCCACCGGCAATGGTGCAAAACACCAGCGGTGCCAGCATCATTTTTACCAGTTTGATGAAGGCATCGCCCAGCGGTTTCAGTTCTGTCCCCAATGCTGGCCACAGGTAGCCAAAGCCTGTGCCAAGGATGACGGCACAGATGACCTGCACATACAGGCGCCGTTTCAGGAAAGAAAACGCAAAAGCAAAAGACAGTTTCATCAGGGCAGGGACTTTTTATCAGTGATGCTCTGGTCCAGCATATCGAACAGGGTTTGTGCGGCAGGCGGCATGATGCGCCCGCGCTTGCAGATCAGGCCCAGTGTCCGGTGTATGGGCGGGTTGACCAAAGGTACACCGACCAGCGTAGTCTGGATATGTGGTGGCAGGGACAAGCGCGGTACGGCCGCCACGCCCATGCCGGCTTCCACCAGTGCCAGGATACCGGCTACATGATTGACTTCGTAAAAGATGGTCGGGTGTTTTTCCACGCCAGACAGGGCATTGTCGATCAGGCTGCGGTTGCCACTGGATTTGGACACGGCAATATAGCGCTCGTTGGCGGTTTCTTTCCATGACAGTTTTTTGCGCCTGGCCAGTGGGTGATCATGCCGCATGGCCAGCACATAGGTCTCTTTGTAGATGGGCTTGAAGTCGATTTCCGGATCTTCGGCCCCGGCAAAATTGATGCCGAAATCGGCTTCGCCGGCCAGTATCAGGTTCAGCACGTCTTGCGCGCTTTCATCATGGATGCGCACGCGTATCTTGGGAAAACGTTCGGTAAAGTTTTTCAGCACCGCCGGTAAAAAATAATGCACGGCTGACGGCACGCAGGCCAGGGTGACAATGCCGGTGCGGTGGGCGGCCAGGTCAGACACACCCAAAATGGCGCCTTCCAGCTCATCCAGCGCGGTACGCACATTGGCCAGAAACCCCCGGCCGACATTGGTCAGTTGCACGCGCCGGGTGGTACGTTCAAATAATTTGACGCCGAGCGTGTCTTCCAGCTTTTCTATGCGGCGGCTCAGTGCTGGCTGCGACAAGAACAGGTCTTCGGCAGCCTGCTTGAAGCTGCTGCGGTCGGCCACGGCAACAAAAGCCTGTAGTTCCTGTAAATCGAAATTGATGCGTCCCATGCATTAATCTTAAGAAATATTGCAATTCACAAATTATGCCACGTGAAGGATGATGCAGGCCAAAGAAAGAACAGGCGACAGCATTGTCAGTATGTGCATTGACCCGTTCATCAAATAGCATTATTGCAATCAAAATGCCTCATCAAGAAGGCAAAAAACTTTGGAGACAACATGTTCAAGCCTACTTATCTCGCCGTCCTGCTGGCTGCCAGCGGCAGCGCCTTTGCCCAATCCGCCGTTACCCTGTATGGCATCGCCGATCTGGGCGTGCATTATAGTACCGGCATCAATGCCAGCAATGCCCCGGTCGTGTCTGGGTCCAGCATGGCGCTCAACAGCGGCATCAATAATACCAGCCGTTGGGGGATCAAAGGGCAAGAGGCCCTGGGCGATGGCATGGAAGCCGTGTTCCAGCTCGAAGGTGGCCTGAATATCGATACCGGCACATCGGCAAAATCAGACAAGCTGTTTGATCGCCTGGCCTTTGTCGGCATCAAATCCGGCTATGGCAGCCTGACTGCCGGTCGTCAGGCAACGATCCTGTCCGACGCTATTTCACCGGTAGATCCGCTGGGTATGCGGTATGCCGGCTTCAACCCCAACATCAATGTCACCGCACTCAGCAATACCGCTTTTGGCACCCATGCGTTTGGCGTGCAATATGGCACCAGCGGCTATGCCGACAATTATTATCGCCTGGATAATATGCTGAAATACACCGGTGATTTTGGTCCGCTGGTGGCGCGTGTGTCTTATTCTTTTGGTGAAGTGGCAGGCAATAGCAGTGCCTTGTCCACCATGGGGGCGGGCCTGGCGTATCAGCAAGATGGCCTGAGCATTTCTGGTGCCTACATGAAGTTCAAGAACAGTAGCGACTTTGGCCTGCAAGCCTATACCCTGGGTGCCGCTTACCAGCTGGGCAGCGTGCAATTGAAAGCCAATTTTGGCAGCAATCGTGCCGATACCAGTGCCACCAAACAAACCCGGCAGCGCATCGCTTCTGCTGGCGCAGCATTCACTGTCAGCCCTGACCTGACCCTGACCACGGCCTATTACCGCGTGCGTCGTGACGCCAGCGGCTTTGTCGATGATGGCTTTGACCGCAGCTTTGCTTACCTGGAAAAAAACCTGTCAAAACGTAGCACTGTGTATATAGAAACTGACTATACTAACTGGAAAGGCAATGCAGCCGGTGTTACCGGTAGCCAGGCCAACAACAGCAACGGCCTTGGGCTGACGCTGGGCCTGATGCACAAATTCTGATTTCATCAAGGAAGCAAAAATCATGTTCCTATTTACGTCCCTCCGCGGGTCACAGTGTATGCAGCGTATGTCCCAGCGTATATTCCACTGCGCCGCTGGCATCACCCTTGCCGTCGCCACCCTGTGTGCTGGCAGCCAGGCGATGGCGGCCGACATCAAGGTGGTCAGTTCGGGCGGTTTTGCCCAGGCTTACAAAAACCTGGCACCTGCCTATGAGCAGGCCAGCGGCGACAAGCTGGTATCCGGCTGGGGCCCGTCCATGGGGACGACCACCAATGCCATCCCGGTACGCATGGCACGCGGCGAAGAAATTGATGTCGTCATCATGGTCGGCGATTCGCTCGACACCCTGATGAAAGAAGGCAAGCTGGTCGCTGGCAGCAAGGTGGTGCTGGCCAATTCACCGATTGCGTGTGCGGTAAAAAAAGGCAATGCCAAACCCGACATCAGTACCGTTGATGGCCTGAAGAATGCTTTCCTGAAGGCCCGCAAGGTCGCCTATTCCGACAGCGCCAGTGGCGAATACATCAAACACCAGTTGATGAAAAAACTCGATATCGCCGACCAGATGCAGGGCAAGGCAGCACAAATCCCTGCCACGCCAGTTGGTGAAATCATCGCCCATGGTGAAGCCGATTTTGGTTGCCAGCAGCGCAGTGAACTATTGCCGGTAGAGGGCATAGACATCGTCGGCCTGCTGCCACAGGAAGTGCAATTGACGACAGCTTTTTCTGCCGCCATCGTCACCGGCAGCAAGGTGCCGGCCCAGGCCCAGGCCTTGTTGAATTTTTTATCCTCAGAAAAAAATGCCAGCGTGATTGCAGAGACTGGTCTTGAACCAGTCGCAGGCAAGAAATAATTGATATAGTTTCATCCCGTTTCAATTCCCACAGACCCCGCTGGCTGGAAAGTCAGCCACCGAGTACAAAGGT
This sequence comes from Undibacterium sp. Ji50W, assembly GCF_049340445.1. Lineage (NCBI taxonomy): Bacteria > Pseudomonadati > Pseudomonadota > Betaproteobacteria > Burkholderiales > Oxalobacteraceae > Undibacterium > Undibacterium sp. Ji50W. The sequence goes on from NZ_JBMPOX010000026.1 coordinate 54,276, forward strand.
CGAATAGTATGTCTAGTACAACCACCATAGCCCCCAGCGGCGTCGAACAGGGCAGCAGTGCGCCCGCACCACGCCAATCGAAATTCTTTACCGTGATCCGTGTCACGAGCGGTAATTTCATTGAAATGTATGACTTTTTCCTGTTTGGATTTTATGCCACCTATATCGCCAAGGCATTCTTTCCGGCCAGCAGTGAATATGCTGCCCTGATGATGACCTTTGCCACCTTTGGCGCTGGTTTCTTCATGCGACCGCTGGGGGCGATTATTCTGGGTAGTTACATTGACCGCATCGGTCGTCGCAAGGGGCTGGTGCTGACGCTGGGCATCATGGCGTCGGGTACCGCGATGATCGCCTTCATCCCCGGTTATGCCACCATCGGTTTGCTGGCACCTTTCCTGGTACTGGTTGGCCGCCTGTTGCAGGGTTTTTCTGCCGGGGTGGAACTGGGTGGCGTCTCGGTGTATCTGTCAGAAATGGCGACGCCGGGCCACAAGGGCTTTTATGTCAGCTGGCAATCAGCCAGCCAACAGGTAGCCATCATCTTTTCGGCAGGCCTGGGTTACTTTTTGAATGAAACCCTGAGCAAGGAATTCATCGCTGACTGGGGCTGGCGCATTCCTTTCTTCATCGGCTGTTCCATCATCCCGGTGGTGTTTTACATCCGCCGCTCGCTGCAAGAGACAGAAGAATACCTGGCGCAAAAAACTCACCCCAGCTTCAAGGAAATGCTGAAAACCATTTCCCTCAACTGGCCACTGGTCGTCACCGGCACCATGCTGATCGTGATGACCACGGTATCCTTTTACCTGATCACGGTGTACACACCGACCTTTGGCAAAACCGTGCTGAAACTGACTACGGTGGAAAGCCTGCTGGTGACGCTGTGCGTGGGTGTATCCAACTTCATCTGGCTGCCGGTCATGGGTGCCCTGTCTGACCGTATCGGCAGATGGCCCATCATGGCACTGTTTTCTGGCCTGACTGCAGTGACGGCTTATCCCTTGCTGTCATGGCTGATCGCCAACCCCAGTTTTCAACATATGCTGGTGGTGGAGTTATGGCTGTCTTTCCTGTACGGCAGCTATAACGGTGCGACGATCGTTGCGCTGACAGAGATTATCCCCGTGCGTATCCGTACCACCGGTTTTTCGCTGGCGTATAGTTTGGCCACGGCCTTGTTTGGCGGCCTGACACCGCTGGTCTCTACCTGGCTGATAGAAACCACCGGCGACAAGGCATCGCCTGGTTACTGGATGGCGATGGCAGGCAGCTTTGGCTTGCTGGCGACTTTCCTGATTTACCGTGGCGTGGTCAAAGAACGTTAATCTATTTTAAAGCCGACCGCCGTGACAGAACGTTGAACGTAGGTACGATTAGCGCAGCGTAATCGTACGCAATCGTACACAAATTTGAAGCGTCATTGTCATTGCCGGGCACAACATACGTGTGATTACGCTGCGCTAATCTCACCTACGCAGCCACATTTTTCGACGCGGTTTTGGGGCGGTTTTGCGTATGTCCTAATCTATTTTAAAGGCGACCGCCGTGACATACGGCATGGCAGAACGTAGGTACGATTAGCGCAGCGTAATCGTACACAATCGTACACATATTTGAAGCGTCATTGTCATTGCCAGACACAACATACGTGTGATTACGCTGCGCTAATCTCACCTACGCAGACACATTTTTCGACGCGGTTTTGGGGTGGTTTTAATCTATTTTAAAGGCGACCGCCGTGGCATACGGCATGGCAGATGGGGCGGTAATGACCAACCCATCTGCCTGTTGCTTCCACTGTAGCGGTGCACCCTGATGACCCAGCAGGCTGACGGACGTGATGGGCTTGCCCAGCAGGTTTTCTGCACTACCCAATGACCGTATCCTGATCTCGGCACCGGCTGCCGGTACTGCCATGCTGAATGCATACAGCGACCCGTCCTTGCCCCTGGTGAAGCGGAAGTCATGCGGGCCAAATGCAAATTCAGCCTGCTTCTTGCCCAGTGCATGGCCAGGCAGTGTACGCAGTTTGTCGCCTCCGCCTTCACCCGCATTTTCACCCTCCCCCAGACGCACCCAGGCTTTGCTGCCATAAATGCCCTGGCCATTCAGGCGCAGCCAGTTACCGACTTCTTGCAGCATGCGGGTGCTGCCTTCATCCAGTGATCCATCCGGCAGGGGCGACACGCAAATGGCGACGTTGCCGTCACGCGCCACTTCTTCCAGCAGATAACGTATCATCGCGCCAGAATCATAGGTAAAGCCCGGCTGGTAATACCAGTCGCCGACCGGGGTTTCGGCTATCCAGGCCTGGTCGGTCTTGATGTTGCGGGGGATGGTGCCTTCTTCGGTATTCACCGTGCCATTGGTATTAGGCCGAAACTTGATGATGCTGAAGGTATCGATCTTGCCGCGTGTTTTCAGCGCATGGTTATAAAAATCGGCGATGACGGTCTGGGTGGCATCGGCCTTGAAACCGGTACCGGTATGGTCGCCGCTGAAGGGTTGGGGGCCGGTGCCATCGGTGTAAATGAAATCAGGGTCGTAACGATCCACCACATCCATCATGCGTAAGGCCCAGCGCGTGGCATACCATTTGGCAAAATCCTGATGACGGCTGAACAGGCCATCGGGTGGCGGGTTCCAGGGCGAATAGGCAGCTTTGCTGACACCCTGGTATTCGCGCAGATCGATGTTATACAAGAGCCTGGGGTCCAGCCCCTGCCACCATTTGCCGACGCCATCTGCCAGGCTTAACTGACCGTCGTAAGGGATGCCGGCACGTTCACCCTGGGTGTCGCTGCCAAAGGCGGTTTGCCACCACCACCATGAATATTCATGGTGAAACGCCACTCCATAGCGGATGCCGGCAGCTTTGGCGGCCTTGGCCCATTCGCCAACCAGGTCACGCTTTGGCCCTAGCCGTACTGAGTTCCAGGGCTGGTAGCGCGAATCCCACAAATCAAAATTATCATGATGCACGCCTTGCACGATCAGGAAGCGTGCTCCGGCATCCTTGTATATGGCAGTCAGTTTGGCGGGGTCCAGCTGCACCGGGTTCCAGTCACGCAAGACTTCCTTGTAGCCGGTCTGTGACGGGTGGCCATAGTCCTTGAGGTGGTTTTTGTATGCCGGGGTGTCGGGGTTATACAGCCTGCGGGCATACCAGTCACCACTCTTGCCTGCCGCCTGTGGGCCAAAATGTACCCAGATGCCAAATTTGGCTTCACGCAGCCATGCTGGCGTGCCGGGGTAGTTTTTTTCGATTGATTCCCAGGTGGGCTGGAAGGGGCCGGGTGTGATAGGTATGCCCAGCTTGACCTCGGCAGCGGTTTTACTGTCACCCAGTGGTACGCTGTCTATGGGTAACGCGGGGGGGATGGCAGGCATGGGTGGCAGCGGTGGCAGGGTTGACAATCCGGCGGCGTGTGCCTGCAAGGCACTGCTGATCAATACCACGAGGGAGATCCTGGACAATGTGCTCATTCTGTATTCACTCTGCATGTGGCTGGTTGGAAGGGCGCTATTCACGACCGCGTGGTGCATGCTAAAAGGTATGCAGGAAAACAGCCAATCAATTTTCTGTGAATGATGATACGCAAATTGGTATCGGACACGACGCTTGCTGTTGCTCAAGGGGGTGATTGTTTGTTTTGTTGAATAAATGGGAAAATGGTACGGGTATGTCAACACGTCCTAAATTTGTCATAAAGCTTGGTAAAATAAGCTGGCAAGTCACCTCCACCTACGAATTGCACAGTAACGGTAATTGATCTTACTAATCGCACAGGACAGCCATGGGCCTTTTTGATTTTTTCAGCAGCAAGCCATCCACCAAAAAATTTGGACAGATCGTCATCGATTTTGCGCGGCGGCAGGGGGTGGATCAACTTATCCGTTTTGATGAAACCGAATTCCGCCTGCTGGTGGGGGACGGCGGTTCCCATGTACTGAATCTGCACAATGCCTATCGTGATTACTGTGCTTCGCCCAAAAGCCATCGTGATACGGTCTTGCTGAAATATACTGCCGGCCTGCAACTGGAAGGCATACCGGACGACTTTGCCAGTGCCAAAGCCCATCTCATGCCCAGCGTGAAGCCGCGCGGGCAGGGCGAATATTTGCGCCTGACCAGCCTGATCCAGGATAAACCCATGTCCTATGATGAAGCGTCACTGAATTTCAGCGACGACGCCGTGCTGATGCTGGCCTATGACACCGAACATTCGATGGCCCTGGTCAATCGCTCCAATTTTGAAACCTGGGGTGTCAGCGTGCAGGATGCGATGGATGTGGCATTGGCCAACCTGCGTGATCGCACGACCGATAAATTTGTAGACATAGGCGTTGGCGTAGTGGCGGGCGTCTGGGAGGATGCCTACGACTCATCGCGCATCCTGATGCCAGACCTGGCTTATCGCGCCAATTGCGGCAGCGACCCGGTCATGATGGTGCCAACACGTGGGCGCTTCTTGCTGACTGCCGCAGCGAATATCGCTGGTCAGTTGTGCATGATAGGCCATGCGCAGGAATGCAGCGAAAAAGAAGGCCGGGTCGTGTCTGCCGGCATGTATAAAATCAAGAATGGCCAGATCGTCAGCTACACGCCGGAAGATCCTGACGTTGTCGCCAGCCTGAGGTCGCTGCAGACATCTTACCTTGCAGAAGACTATAGCTCGCAAAAAGAATTGCTGGAAGCCCTGTACGAAAAAAACAAGACAGACGTTTTTGTGGCCACCTTTACCGTCTTCAAGAACAATCAAACCAGCCTGCTGACCTCGCTGTGCACCTGGACCCGTGGCGTCGTATCGCTCTTACCCAAAACCGACCTGGTGGCTTTGCTGATGCCCGGCGACACAGAGAGTGAGCATCGAACCAAGATCATTACCTGGGAAGCCGCCATCAGCATTGCCGCCGACCTGATGCAAGAAGTGGAGGGCTATCCTGCACGCTATCTGGTCAAGAATTTCCCGACCCTTGAGCAAGTGAATTCGGTGACAGAAACGCCCTTGTGATGGTTGGGTGCGCCGCGCGCTCCACCCGCGTAAAATGAGTGTGATGGGTGTGAAGACGGTGCGCACGGCGCACCCTACTCGCCGCGTTTGTTCACCACTCGTAACACTGTAGGGTGCGCCATGCGCACCATCTCCCCGATTAATTGAAACGGTGTGCCAGCGCACGAAGCCCTTAACTATGAAATAGATCTACATGAAGATGTATATATTGGTACGTGAAGATATTCCTCTCGGGTTTGCGATGGTTGCGGTGGCACATGCTTCACTTGCAGGCTATTTGAAATTCCAGGATACGCCCGAAGTCAAGGCCTGGCTTGATGGTCCATTCTTCAAAGCAGTTTGCCGTGTCAATGCGAAAGAGTTTGAAAATGCCAAGCAGGTTGCTGATCACGTGGTGTTGACTGAATCGGCACTGGATAATCGTGAAGTCGCTATCGTTTTTCGCCCTCGTGAAGAGTGGCCGAAGATGTTTAAATTTCTCAAGCTTTATCGTGAAGTCGTAGAGTAGGGTGCGCCACGCGCACCGGATTTGACTTTTGAAAGGACAGCAAGCGGTGCGCGTGGCGCACCCTACGCAAGATTCGTTGCTCAACTTTCCGTACCCAAGCGGTCTACATGACACGTCCGGCGTACCGAAAAAATACAATACCAATATCCCTATGATCGAAAAAATATATGTGATGATGGATGGCTATAATTTCATTGACTGGGGTGTTCTACTTTTGGGTATTAGCGGTATTCCTGGTATTGATGACCACCTTCAGGTGGGACAGATTGAAGGCTTCGCAAAAAATAAACTTTCATTCGTGACATCGCATGATCTTTTGTTTGATGTGATAGCGGGTTTGGCGATAGGCAGCAATGCTACCAGCGCCGAGTTACGCGATACTCTGGAAAAAATCTGTCAATCCAAAGAAATCAATATGGATGATGCCAGACGAAAATGGAGATTAGTTGGAACGGAATATATGCTCTCTGTTCTTGATCCAGATCCAGTTTATGGACTGATCGAGCTGTCCGGGTTCTGGTCGGCTTGGGGGTGGCCCAGCGATGCGCCATTTCAGATGCGAAACCATAAAAACCATTTGTCTTCTGAAGAGTATCATTCACAACAAAACTTCAAGAAAATAATTACAGAGCATCAAAAATGGCTTGAGATGGAACATGCTCTATTTGCATATATGCAAATAGACGACGAATCGTTCAAGCAAGCAGTGCGCAAGACGCACCCCACACAACATTCGTTACTCAACTTTCGATACGCGGCCGGAAATCTGCTGGCTTGTGATTCATCTGATGTGAAAAGCATTTTTCGGCTATGCTTAGTGCTGACTCACTTAGTGCTGACTCATCTTGCTGGTGTGATCCGCCATGCCTTACTATGAAAATTCCCACACGCTTACCGCCCTGGTCTGTTATTACTCCTTTTGCTGCCTGGGGCATCCTGGCGGGGTCATTGTTGATATCTGGTCCCTGGTATGCCATCGTGCTGACTGCTGCGCTGTTTGGTGGTGTGTTGACGGCGGTGTATCACGCTGAAGTGGTGGCGCATCGCATCGGTGAACCATTTGGTACGCTGCTGCTGGCCTTGGCGGTGACGCTGATTGAAGTCGCGCTGATTGTGTCCCTGATGCTGGCGGGCGGGGAAGCCACATCCGGCCTGGCGCGGGATACGGTGTTTGCGGCCATCATGATTATCCTTAACGGCATTGTCGGCATCTGTCTGCTGGCCGGTGCCAGCCTGCACAAGGAACAAAGCTTCAGCCTGCATGGTGCCAGCACCTCACTGGCGACGCTGGCAGCGCTGGCGGTACTGACCCTGGTCTTGCCCAATTTTACGTCTACCGTGGCAGGCCCATATTACAGCCCCAGCCAATTGACTTTTATCGCCATCGTTTCACTGGTACTGTATGGAACTTTTGTGCTGGTGCAGACGGTGCGCCATCGTGATTATTTCTTGCCTGAAAATGTAACCACGGATGAAGAGGCACACGCACCTTTACCGTCCAATACCATGAGCTGGATGAGTGCCGGCTTGCTGATGTTGTGTCTGGGTGCGGTGGTCTTGCTGGCCAAGTCGCTCGCACCCACGCTGGAACATGCCGTGCTGGCCGCCGGCGCACCGAATGCCCTGGTCGGTATCATCATTGCGATGGTGGTGTTATTGCCGGAAGGGGTTGCTGCCTTCCGTGCGGCCCGTGCCAATCGGCTGCAGACCAGCATCAACCTGGCTCTGGGGTCGGCGCTTGCCAGCATAGGCCTGACCATACCGGTGGTCGCCGTGATTTCACTGGCAACCGGCTGGTCGCTGACGCTGGGTATTGATGCCAAATCCAGCGTGCTGCTGTTGCTGTCGCTGATCATTACCTCACTGTCATTGGGTACCGGCCGTACCACCATCATGCAGGGCACCATCCATTGCGTGATCTTTGCGGTGTATTTGTTCACCACCGTGGTGCCGTGACAGCCTGAAAAAATCCTGACATTGTACGTTAACGAACAGACTGGGCGGTTGCAGGGGGATGTAATGGGCGAACACTTTCCTGTTACAGCCTGGAGAAATAATGATACCTGCCGCGTCCGCTACCCTGATGGGGAGCCTGAAAGATACCCTCTGCCATATGCTTGTCAGAGCACGCTTGCCTGCCTTCATGTTGCTGACAACGATGCAGGCATGCAGCGCACAAAGCAGCCTGCCCGCAGCCCAGGGCTTTGGTGCGCAACCCCATTTGCCCGAACCTGAAAAATCCATCGTGCCGACGATAAACATCGCGCCCGCCATTGGTTGGGCCAAGGGCGAAAAACCGCAGGCAGCCAATGGTTTGGCGGTGGCAGCATTTGCAGTGGGGCTGGATCATCCACGCATGTTGCATGTCTTGCCGAATGGCGATGTTTTGGTCGCAGAAAGCAATGCACCAGCAATACACGATACCACCAGTGGTTTAAAAGCCGTCCGCAAATGGGTGGAAGGTAAGGTTAAAAGTTCAGCCGGTGCCAGCATGCCCAGCCCCGACCGCATCATCTTATTGCGTGGCCTGGATGAACATGGCGTGGCCAGCACCCGCAGCATATTCCTGCAAGGCTTACATTCACCCTTTGGCATGGCCCAGGTGGGAGACTATTTATATGTGGCCAACACCGATGCCATCATGCGTTATCCCTATAAGCGCGGGCAAACCAGCATTACCGAGCCTGGCGTGAAGGTCGTGGATTTACCTGCCGGAAAAATCGATCATCACTGGACCAAGGACCTGGTGGCCAGCCGCGATGGCTTGCGCCTGTACGTGTCGGTGGGATCCAACAGCAATGTCGCAGAAAATGGCATGGAGAATGAAAAAGACCGCGCCGCCATTCATGAAATTGATATCGCGACAGGCCGCATGCGACTGTTTGCCAGTGGCTTGCGTAACGCCAATGGCCTGGCGTGGCAACCCCAAAGTGGGCAGTTGTGGGCTGCCGTGAATGAAAGAGATGAACTGGGTAACGACCTGGTGCCAGACTATATGACGTCGGTACGCGATGGCGGGTTTTATGGCTGGCCGTATAGTTATTTTGGCCAGCATGTGGATGTGCGGGTAAAGCCGCAACGGCCTGATCTGGTTGCCACTGCTCTGGCGCCGGATTATGCGCTGGGCGCGCACACGGCGTCATTGGGCTTGACGTTTTATGACGGCAAGATGCTGCCAGCCAGTTATGCCGGTGGTGCCTTTGTTGGCCAGCATGGCTCATGGAATCGCAAACCCCACAGCGGTTACAAGGTGATTTTTGTGCCCTTTGCAAATGGCAAGCCAGCCGGCGCACCGCAAGACATACTTACCGGATTTTTAACCGCAGACGGCAAGGCCAAAGGGCGCCCCGTCGGGGTTGCTGTTGACAGCAAGGGTGCCTTGCTGGTGGCAGATGATGTCGGCAATATCATCTGGCGGGTAACGGCAACGGCCCAGTAATATCCTGTAATACCCACTAATACCCGGTGTGCTGCCGGCAGAGGATGCTTCATTCCCTGCCGGTTTTTGCCGTCTGGGTGAGGGCATTGCCAGACAGGCGGTAGCACAGCCTGTCATCGACAGGTACGCCCCTTAGGTGTTGGTAGAAACGCAGCCCGGCTTGATTATCTGCCCTGACATGCCAGTCAACCCGCACACAATTTTTGCTCAGTGCATACGCTGCCACCCATTGCATCAATGCCTCACCAACGCCAGTGCGACGTTCTGTGCGCAAGACATACAGCTCTTTCACAAAAAGCTGTCCCGTTTCGCCCACTGTCGCGTTGACCAGCGAATGAAATAGCGTGATCGCCACCAGCCCGACAACCACGCCATCATCCCGCGTGGCGACCACGATACGTATGGATGAATCAGGCCCAAGCAGGTTCTGCATGAAATGTTGTTGGATGATCTGTCTGGGCACAGCATTTTCACCGTTGTAGTGAACGCTCATATCGTGCAGCAGGTCTACCGCCGATACGTAGTGGTTTTCCTGGATGAAGGCGATCTGCAAATTGACCTCGGTGGTGTTTGAGTTGGTAGGAGCAAGCATAGCACTCACCTACGTTCAGGCATTCGGTGCGCATGGCGCACCCTACAGTGTTACGACTGGTGAACAAACGCGGCGAGTAGGGTGCGCCGTGCGCACCGATGGATTATCGTAATTATTTTACCGATGAATTTCATGAGATTCATTTTATCCCTGTGGCATCCTCTTGGGGCACAAAGCGTCGTCGCCATCCGCGTTTTTCTACTGCACGTATATTGGCCGCATGCTTTAGCTCTTGCAGGTAGGGCATGAGCAGTGTCAATTCGCGGTCGTCAACCTGTCCTTCAAACATATTAATACGTACCAGGTTGCCATAATTGCGCCGCAGTTTTTCTGGCGTGTCGTCCAGCATGATGACGTGTTCGAGCCGGTAACCTTGACGCCTGACCTTGCGTAAATCCTTGACCCATTCATAGTTTTGCTGCTCAGGATCAAATACATAGGTGCAGCGTTTCCTGGACCACAAAAACTTCAAGGGCGCATCTCCGTCAAACAAATGGCTGACAACGATGTGTGCATAATCTTCTGAAGATGAGGTCCAGACAGCAAGATCAAAATGTTCCTGGCAGTAAGCCAGAAATTCTTTAACATGTGGGCGCAGATAACATTGGTAGCCAAAAAAGATAAAATCAGGCTCACGCCCCAGATGATCTTTGGTGGCATACAACAGCGTTTCGTCAAGATCAAGTATCAAGAGTTTTTTCATTTATCGCATGAACGTTTTGTCTTGGGCAGTAAGCACAAGTCTGGTTATCTTATTTTAAAACATGTTTTCATCATAGCTGGTTTACACTATGCCAGTAATTTTCTACCCCGGGAAACCACATGCCTGTCAATGATCCATCGGTTTATTCACACAGCACAAGCAGCAATCACGGTCTTGGTCACCGGCGGATGTTGCTGTCTTTGATGGTGGGGTTTTTCTTGCTGTGGGTGGTCTTGCCCTTGCTGTTTCCCAACCTGGCCTACCTGGTGTATTTGTTGACGGCACCGCTGCGTTATGTGGGGGTGTTTGTGCATGAGATGGGGCATGGCCTGGCCAGCTTGCTGACAGGGGGATCGTTTTACTGGTTCCAGATGGATGCGGACGGTGGTGTGGCGATCACCGGTGGTGGCTGGCAAAGCCTGGTCTTGCTGGGTGGTTTGCTGGGGCCGGCGGTGTGTGGCAGCGTGTTGCTGATTGTGTCGACCAGGGCAGCGAAATTGTGGATTCCTTACTTGGTCTTGTTGCTGTTTTTTGCCTGTGGCGGCTATTACATGTTCAAGCCGGTATGGTTGAGCACTGCCGATTACCCCTTGCTGGCACAATGGCATATGACACATTTGCTGGCTTTACTATTGCCAGTGTTGCTGATGATGGCCTGTCTGTTTTTATTGCGCGCTGCGGATGCCTGGCAAAGGCTGGCCTTGCAAGTGCTGGGCATCATCATGTGTTATTCAGCCTTTAGTGACACCAGTTATATCTTTCAATATGCAGCCCTGGGCAATGGCATGTATTCTGATGCGCGGGTATTTGCCTCGCTGTTCTTGCCCTTTGATGTGCAAGCCTTACCCTGGCTGGCCTTTGTGTTTTTTGCGCTGTTGATAGGGGGATTGAATTTTGTCTTGCTGGGCCTGGGTGTCAAAGGGGCTTTGGCTTTGCCGCAGCCGCGATGACAGGTTAGGCCAATGGCGCTTAATCTGGTATCCAGTCGAAATAAGCGATCATCATTTCTTCAAAGGTCTGTTCGCCAAAGTGCACGGCGGCTTTGGGATTGGGGTTGGCCGGGTTGTCGCTGGAATTGTCATACCAGGCCGTGGCCGCAATGCGCATGCCAGGCTGCACAAGGATGGCTTCTTTTAACTGATAGGCGGTTTGCCAGTTGAAGTCGTATTTGGGAATATTCAGCAACAGGCTGCGCTTGCCATCCGGGTCTACCAGTTCTATCTTCCAGGCCTTGCCGCGCAGATGTGCATGCGGCATCAAGGCGGTCAGTTTGCCTGGCTTGCGGAACAGGTAGCTGGCTTCTATTGGGTGATTGGCGGCACCGGGTGGTATTTCAAACTTGGCGTTGAAGGCAGATTCACTTTTGACTTCTTTTAATCTGGTGTCGGTATTGGTCGCATCGTCAGCAAACTGGAAGGCGATTTTGGCCTGGTCGATCTGCTCGGTACCATTCGGCTGGTAATGGATCTGGAATTTTAGCCAGGCTCCTTTGGGGATTTTCTTGGCGGCACCTTCGGGAAAGGTCGTCAATGGCGTGCCTGGTACCAGCGCGCCAAAGAAACCATCGATACCACCAGCCCGGCGCTTGGCACCGGGTTCTTCCAGAAACACCAGTATGTGATGGACTACCTTGGGGGCCGATGCCCGTATTTCCATCGCGGTGACCCATTTGTCGGTGTCAAAATCGGTTTTCAGGTAGCTGTACTGGTATTCGACCACGCCTTGCGCCGGTACCGTATGCGGCTCGGCAATTTGCAATACGGCGTCCGGCTTGAGCATGTCCCAGCCAGCCACATAGGTGCGTGGGGCAGGGGCTTCTTTGGCGTTGCCAGCCGGGCTACCGGCTTTAAACCAGTTGGACAGGTCGGCCAGTTCCTGTTCTGACAGGCTCCTGTCATTGGCCCAGTGACCCACGCTGGGGTCGGCATTCCAGGGTGGCATGAGGCGCTTGCTGGTCATATAGTCGATAATGGTCTTACGGGCGGTGACTTGCGCATAGGTCTGCAGGGGCATGGGCGCAACACCGCCAGCACGGTGGCACATCTCGCATTTTTGTGCGAGCAGGCGGCTGATGCGGTTGTGGTAGGTGACGGGCCGGTTCTGCACTGTGTCGCCTGCATGGTCGGGCAACAGGCAACCGCTGGCTTCACTTTGTGTGGTGACGATATCTTTACCTGACTGGTATTCGGCGATGGCTTTGCGCAGCCAGGTTTGTCCTGGCGCGTCTTTGTGCACGCTGATGCCGTACTGGTCGTCGATGGCACCACGAAACAGCAGGGTGCCGTGCTGGTCGGCTAAAAATACTTCCGAAGTGGATGCTGCCCGCAAGGCATTGCTGATGGCGTGATTGGTGTCGAGCACCACGCGGCCCTGCAAGTTGCTGCTGGCAGCACTTTGTTTTGCTTCGGCGGATGAATAGGGGCTGACATCGACATACACGAAATTAAAGCCTTGCGAGGTGTATTCTTTTTCAAATTCTGCCAGGCGTGGTGCATAGCGTTGCGATACCGGGCATTCAGCATCGCGCATGACGATGATGGCACCACGCGTGCCAGCCAGTTGCGACAGCACACCCTCGCGCCCATTGAGGTCTTTGAACTTGACATCAGCCAGACGTTCGCCGACGCGGTAACCAAAGCTGGACAAGGCAGCCGAAGTGGGGGCGGCCGGAGTGGGTTTGGCTTCTTTGGCCACCGCTGCCATGCCAATATCGGCATGCGCCAGCAACTGGCAAAACAGGGCAGCTAACAACAGCGTTAATCCAGATTTCATCTTGTGGCGCTTTCAAATCAGAGGGGCGTCGGGAGATGATAATTTACTTTAGATTACTGTTTTTGTCATGCGAATGATAGTTCGGTAGGACTTACGCAAAACCGCCCCTGCTGCGTTGCAGCACCTTGCTGGGACAATTTTGCGTAAGTCCTATTCAGCGATGCCGGATCGGGTGTGCCGCTTCAAAATCGGCGATAGGCATGGGGCGGCCAAAATAATAACCCTGGTAGGCAAGGCAGCCCTGGCTGGCGAGATAGTCGCGTTGCTCGGCACTTTCCACGCCTTCGGCAATGACGGACAAGCCCATGCTCTGACTGAGGGCGACGATGGTGCGGGCGATGGCGGCGTCATTCGGGTCACTGAGTACGTCACGCACAAAGGATTGGTCGATCTTCAACTGATCCAGCGGCAGGCGTTTCAGATACGTCAGCGATGAATAGCCGGTACCAAAATCATCGAGCGAAAAGCACAGGCCTGCTGCTTTCAGTAATTCCATTTTGCGGATAATATCTTCAACGTCATCCACCAGCAGGCTTTCGGTCAGTTCCAGTTTCAGCAGATGCGGATTGGCACCGGTCTGGTGAATGATGGCCAATACCTGCTCGACCACATCTGCCTGCCGGAACTGGCGGGCGCTGACATTGACGGCTATCGTCAGGTGGGCGCGCTGGTCTTGCTGCGACCAGCTGACCAGTTGCCTGCAGGCGGTCTGCAAGACCCAATAACCGAGCGGCAGTATCAGGCCGGTGGATTCTGCCAGGGGGATGAATTCAGCCGGGGAAATCATACCGCGTTGCGGATGCTGCCAGCGTGCCAGGGCTTCGACACCGATCAGCTCACCTGTATGGTTGACTTGTGCCTGGTAGTACAACTGCAGTTGTTCATTGCGCAGGCCTTCGCGCAATTCTTTTTCCATGGCGGCGCGGGAGGTGACCACGGCCTGCATGCCCGGATCAAAAAAGCGCAGAGTGTTGCGACCGGCGGTCTTGGCGGCATACATGGCCAGGTCAGCCTGTTTCATCAATTCATCAGAACTGGTGTCATGGTCGCTAATCAGGGTGATGCCTACACTGGGCGTGCTGTGACATTCATAACCAGCAAGGTCATACGCCTGGTTCAGGGCAACGAGGATTTTCTTGCCGACCATTTCGATCTGGGTGGCGGCTTCGTTGGAGGCCTCGCTCAAATTTTCCAGCAAGAGCACAAATTCATCGCCGCCTATGCGCGCCACGGTATCATCTTCGCGCACGCAATGGATCAGGCGTGCCGATACCTGTTGCAATAACAGGTCACCTTTGTGGTGGCCCTGGGTATCATTGAGGGTCTTGAAATTGTCCAGGTCGATATACATCAGCGCGCCTTTGCGGCCACTGCGGGCGCAAGATGCCAGGGCCTGTTGCAGGCGGTCTGTCAGCAGACGGCGGTTAGGCAACCTGGTCAGCGGGTCGTAAAAGGCCAGGTTCTTGATTTCATCTTCTGCAGCCTTGCGGGTAGTGATATCGGTCAGGGTGCCGACATAGTGCAGCAATTCATGGTTGTTGCCATACACGGCGGTGATGGTCAGCCATTGCGGGCTGATCTGGCCATTTTTGTGGCGGTTCCAGATTTCGCCTTGCCAACTGCCTTCGGCTTCCAGACGGCGGCTCATGTCAGCAAAAAAAACGTCATCATGCTGGCCGGATTTCAATAAATCCTGGGTCTGGCCAATGGCATCTTCGCGCGAGTAGCCGGTGATTTCGGTAAAGGCGCGGTTGACCTGCTGTATCACCCTGTTGGCATTGGTGACGAACATGCCTTCATGCGATTCAAACACGGTGGCGGCCAGATGCAGGCTTTGTTCTGCCTGCTTGCGCGCGGTGATGTCGCGCACAAAGGCAGGAAACAATTCCTGGCCGGGCAGATAACGTATCGACACTTCGACATCGATGATGCGGCCATCCTTGCACCTTTGCCGTGCTTCAAACTGCTGGCTGCCTTCTTTGCGCAGGACGTCGACGCGCTCATGCACAGGCATGCCGCAGGTGCCTTCCAGTACATCGATATCGCTGATATTGAGGGCGAGCATTTCTTCACGGGTATAACCCATCATGGTACAGGCAGTTTCGTTGACGGCTTTCAGGTCGCCGTCTTTGTTGATGAGCCAGAAGGCATCCATGGCGGTTTGCAGGATCAGTTCATCCAGATCCGTGACGCGCTTGCGCTCGGTGATATCCACCGCCAGCCCGCCCAGTTGTGGCGTGCCATCAAAACCGGTGAATACGAATTTATTCACCAGCCACCAACTGAGGCTGCCATCGATATTGGTGGATGGCCATACAGCTTCGTTGTGTTGACGGCTTTCCAGCAAGAGCAGGTCATTATCGTGATACCCATCGGCGACGCTGGCAGGCCAGAGTTCATGATCGGTCTTGCCAAGGACTTCCTGCATGGATGTATTGAAACGACGCAAGAAATTGTCACTGACAAACTTGTAGCGCCCGTCGAAATCCTTGACCCATGCCACGATGGCGCTATTGCCCAGGAAGGCGCGAAACTGTTCATCGCTATGCTGTTGCGCGATCAGCATGCGATTGAATTCATGCGCCACTGCCAGCAGTTCACTGGGGCCGTCAGCGCGTGCCCTGACACCCAGGTCTCCCTTGTTGGCGGCACGCGCCACATCGGCCAGCGCGATCATCGGGTCGGTAATCCGCTGGCTAAAGCTAAACGCAACCAGCAATAGCAGGGCGATCATCAATAACACCAGCAGGATGGACTCGACGGCCCTGGCCCTGGATTCAGCAAAGACGGTGTGCGCCGGTACGCCCACAAAGGCCACCATTCCATATTCAGGCAGCGCGACCACCGAAATGAAGCGCACCACACCATCCACGGCCTGGCTTTCAAATTCACCGCTTTTCAATGCGACGATATGTTTTGCTGCTTCCGAAGTGGGGCGGGTACCGATAATCTTGTCCGGGTCCAGGTTACGCCAGATCAGGATGCCGTCATCACGGAAAAAACCGTAACGGCTGGATTCCGGCAAAAACTCCCCCGGGATGTTGGGGTTATAAAAACCGACATCCACCGACAGCATGACCACGCCGACTATTTGCTGTTCCATGCTCCAGATCGGCAGGCTCAGTGTGGTAGACCAGGGGCTGCTACTGTCACTATGGTTGTTATTGTTACGATGGGGCGCGGAAATGTTCAGGCCCTGGTTGCGGATGGCACCCTGTATGTATTCTGATTTGATCAGTTCAGGTGTGGCGGCATCCTGCGCCTTGTCCTTGCCCGATATGGCACAAAGAATATTGCCCTGCAAATCGGCCAGGATGATGCGGGCAAAGGCAGGGTCAAGGTTGGCCAGGTTACCCAGTTTCACCGGGCAGTCTGCCAGAGCCAGTTGGCGTACCGCTGGCAAACTGGCGATGCCCGCCATGACCTGGTGTGCCTGTGCCAGCTTGCCCTTGGTATTTTTGATCATGACACTGGCCATGGTCTTGAGGGCGGTCTTGGTATTGGCCGTCGATTGCTGGAAATCATGATAGATGCCAAACCCGACCGCCGCCATCAGCGGCATCGATACCAGCAACACCAGCATCAGCAAATAGCTGCGGATAGACCTTGCCGGCACGGGCGGTAGATTGCTTACAGTCTCTTCACGGTGCGCTGTCATGGTGCTTTTTCCGTAGTCCCAGTGGGAACACAAGCCTTGTTTTCAGATAGCCGGGGGAGTACCCGTGCATTGCATTTCCTTGGCAAGCTTTTAAGAACCTGTTTACGATCTTACTGTGCGTGCGTGATCGGGGCTCATGCGCTGCTCAAAATGAGCATGGTCTTAGAGGCCATTCCGTTTTTTGCGCTGCGTTTTTGTTACCCTGACCCCGCTGATGCACGTACGCAGGCTCGCTACAGATCGTAATCAAGTTCTAAACAGTTCTAAACAAATCATGCTTCAAAGCAATTTTTATCATAAACGGTATGCAAGCCCTTGTCTGCGTCCATTTTGCATGTTTTGCAATCCTTTACAACTGGAACCGGGCTACCCAGGCCTGCGGGTGGCACTGCCGGTCTTGCGCAAAGACCAGGGCGTGCCAGACAGCAGCAGGTGGGGTTGGATTTATTATCCATATTATCACCAGCCATCGGCACCAATGTCACAATTGACTATCCAGCCACGTGGAAGTCACTTGACTTAACATTTCAGATACAAATATCTTTCTCATAAGTATTATTATTCGCCGCATAATAAGCGCCAGGCACGCTTGCCAATTATTCCATTCCGCTGAATGTAATTCGTTTTCTTGTTAATAAACTATGAAATCATTATCCGTAAAGACTTTCGCTTATACCTTGATGGCTTGTTCAATGGCCTGGACAGTGGTTTTGCTAACCGCCTGTGCGCCAGTGGCGCAAAAAACTGCTGCTGACACTGTTGGTACCAGCAGCGACAACCGCGCCTACCATCCCGTCATCCTGATATCGATAGATGGCTTCAAGCCCGACTACCTGAACCGCGGTGTGACACCCCGGCTGAATGCACTGGCCGCCAGTGGCGTGCGGGCAGAGGCTATGCGCCCCTCCTTTCCATCGATTACCTTTCCCAATCATTACACCCTGGTGACAGGCCTGCGTCCAGACCATCACGGCATCGTCGGCAATACCATGGATGACGCCAGGATTGCTGGTGTGCGCTTTAAATTAAGCAACAGCAGTGCGGTGCTTGACCGTCGCTGGTGGGATCAGGCAGAGCCAATCTGGGTCACCGCAGAAAAGAATCATGTCCGCTCAGCCATCATGTTCTGGCCAGGTTCCGAAGCCGCCATACACGGCGTGCGTCCGTCGGAATACCGCCCCTACAATGACAAGCTGAGCCCGGCTGACCGTGTCGATACCGTGCTGGGCTGGATGGACAAACCAGGTGCCAGCCGCCCCCAGTTTTTGACGCTGTACTTTGACCATGTGGATCACGCCGGCCATGAATTTGGCCCTGATACTGCAGAAGTGACAGCTGCGGTAGCCAGTGCCGACGCCGCTATCGCCCGCCTGACAGATGGTCTGCGTGCGCGGCAGATTGACGCCGACCTGATTATCGTGTCCGATCATGGCATGGCTGCGACCAGTCCTGAACGTATTGTGCAACTGGACCAGATCGTCAATCCCTTGCTCACCAATGTGGTGACCCATGGTAGCTATGCCGGAATCAATCCTAAAGAGGGACAAGAAGAAGCGGTGGCCAAAGCGCTGCTGCAAGCCCACGAACATATGCAGTGCTGGAAAAAAGAAAACCTGCCAGCGCGTTTTGAATATGGACAAAACCCGCGTGTGCCACGTTTTATCTGCCTGGCGGAAGTGAGTTGGCTGGTGGAGCCCGATGCCAAGGCTGCAGCAAAGGCCGGCAAGGGAGGGCACGGCTACGATAATGTGAGTAAAGAAATGCAGGCACTGTTTATTGCCAACGGCCCGTCCTTCAGGCAGGCGACAGTGCTGCCGCCGTTCGACAATGTGCATGTCTATCCATTGATCATGAAGCTGATCCATGTTCCGGCCTTGCCATCCGACGGCAAGCTTGAAGCCGTTGAAGGCGCACTGCTACCGTAAATGCACTGCCATGTCATTCCGTTTGAGCACGGGCATTGGAAGCAAGTCCGGCGGTGCGCAAGCTGCCCAGGCTGTAGGCATACTGGCGGGTGAATTCTGCCCCCAGCAAAAAGATCTGGGCAGAGTAATACACCCATAACAGCAAGGCGATGATGGAACCCGCCGCACCAAAACTGCTGGCGACACCGCTATTGCCGATATACACGCCGATCAGCAATTTACCTACATAGAACAAACTTGCCGTGCCCGTCGCACCAACCCAGACATCGCCCCACGACAGCCGCACCTGCGGCAGCATCTTGAAGATGACGGCAAACAGGGAAGCAATCACCGCAAAGCCAATGCCTGACGACAGCGGCAGCAGTATCAGTGCCACTGCAGTGCGGCTGCCTTGCCAGTAATGTTCCAGTGCCGCCAGCACCGCACTGACGACCAGTGATACCAGCATCAAAAATGCCAGCACCAGTATCAAGCCAAACGATAGCAGGCGCGTGCGTAAAAACTGCCACAGACTGTTGCTGCGGCTGGGCGGCACTTGCCAGATTTCATCCAGGCTTTCTTTTAACTCGGCAAACACGCTGGTTGCACCGATCAGCAGCAACACGCTGGCAATCAGTGTAGCGATACGCCCTGCATCGTCATTGTGCGCACCGGCTAGCAACAGTTGTATCGCTGTCGCCCCGCTTTGACCTACCAGGCCATGCAATTGATTGAATAATTGCCCACGTGCGGCTTGTTCGCCATAAAAGAAACCGGCAATCGCCAACACCAATATCAGGACCGGCACCATGGAAAACAGCGTATAAAATGCCAGCGCAGCGCCTTTGCTGGCAGCACGATGGCGTACCCATTCCAGCACGGCACGACCGATCATGCCGACCAGTGCTACCAGCAGGCCAGGGATGGCCCGCTGTTTAGTCAGCCATGGTCTTAGTACGCGATACAGCAGGGTCAAACGCCTCTGCCACTGATCAAACGCAGCAAGATCATGATGACGGCGATCACCAGCAAGACATGGATAAAGCCACCTATGGTGTAGGCCGACACCATACCCAACAACCACAAAATAATCAGTATGACAGCAATGGTATAAAGCATGATGTTTCTTTCTTTAAGTAGGTTAGGTCAACACGCCAGGCAGGCCGCTAAAAATCACCCGGCATACCGCTTTGACGGTAGGCCTAGCTTGAAATAAAAGTTTGTTTTGGTCTGTTAGCTAGCGCACAGAGCGGTAGAACTTTTTCTGTCAGTCTTGTGCTCGGTGAATGCAGTATTTTCTCTTGCCGAAGTCTGGCCAAAGTCTGGACAGCAGCGTAGAACAGATACAGACATTCCCCTTTTTTTGCGAACGAATTTAAATATAATGAACAGCGAAGAATACTTACGCAAAATCGCTCCGGCATGTTTCGGCGGCGGAAAAATACAGAACTCCACGCATCTTCTGTATCGTCGCTGGAGCGGTTTTGCGTAAGTATTTTTACGGGGCCAGGTGCAGTTTTTTCTGCTTTCCCCCTATCTCTTTCCCTTCCCTTGGTACGCCAGCGTACAGAAAATAATCGCGTCGAATGGCAAGCTGAAGGCATGTGTTTTCTATGATGAGCATCCATGCCTGCCCCTACTGCCCCGACCAACAATAATGCCCTGCCAGCTGATACAGGCGTCGCCGCCAGCGTAGTCCCCCGGCTTGCCGATATGCTAGCCCATATGCCTGCGCGCATCCAGCAAACCGCACCAGGCGTCTTGCAACTGTCAGGCAACTGGACTATCCGCCAGTTGGGTAATGTCATGCGTCAACTGGATGCCTTGCTGCTGCGTCACCCGGCGGTAGTGCAGTTGGACGGCCAGCAAATCCAAAAGATAGACAGCATCGTGGCCTGGGTCATGCATACACGTCTGCAAAAACTGCGTGACAGCGGTACCCAGATCAGCATGCAGGGTTGGCCTGATGCTTACCAGCATATGCTGGATGGCCTGGGTGATATTCCAGCCGTTGCGGTGCCGGTGCTTAAGGCCAGCGGCTTGCTGGAAAAAATTGGTAAGGCGACTGTCAACGTCTGGCATGACAATCTGGCTTGGCTGAGTTTTGTCGGGACCATCGCGGTCAGCATGCTGGGTTTGCTACGACACCCGCGGCGCTGGCGTGGCCGCGCCATTTTGCACAATATCCAGATAGCTGGTTTTGAAGCTCTGCCCATTGTTGGTGTCACCTCGTTTTTACTCGGCATCGTGATTGCGTATCAGGGTGCAGACCAGCTCAAGCACTATGGCGCGAATATCTTTGTGGTGGAACTGGTGGGTTACGCCATGCTGCGTGAATTTGCACCACTGATTACGGCCATCATCATCGCTGGCCGTTCTGGTTCAGCCTATGCGGCACAGATAGGCACCATGGTGGTGACGGAAGAAATTGATGCCTTGCAGACCGTCGGCATTCCACCGGTTGATTTGCTGGTGATCCCCAAGCTGCTGGCGCTGATACTGGCCTTGCCACTGCTGACCCTGTTTGCTGATTTGCTGGGCATCATGGGTGGGATGCTGATGGCCAGCAATCAACTGGGTGTCAGCCCGCATGAATTCATGACCCGTTTTGCGACTGAAATTCCACTCAAGACCTTGTTGATCGGTATGGGCAAGTCACTCGTATTTGCAGTGGTGATTGCTACCATAGGGTGCTATCAGGGTTTTCGTACCAAGGGTAATGCCGACAGTGTCGGTCGCCAGACCACGCGCAGTGTGGTGCAGGCAATTTTTATCGTGATCGTGCTGGATGGCGGTTTTTCTGTCATTTTTAATTTATTAGGATTGTAATGACAGCAGCCGAGCCCGCAACCGCACCCGTTCCTACGCCCGCACCTACACCCGCTTCAGCTAGCGATGACTTCGTGATTCAAATGCGCCAGGTCTGTACCCGTTTTGGCGACAAGATCGTGCATCAGAACCTGGATCTGGATATCCGACGTGGCGAGATATTTGCCATCGTCGGCGGCAGCGGTTCTGGCAAATCGACGCTGCTGCGTGAAATGATTTTGCTGCATACGCCAGATTCAGGTTCGGTCACTATCCTGGGGCAGGAACTGGCGGGCATCAGCGATGAAGACGCTGCCGCATTGCGCCAGCGTTGTGGTGTGATGTTTCAAAAAGGCGGCTTGTTCGGCACGCTGACCGTCAGCGAAAACATAGGCTTGCCGCTGCGTGAGCATATTGAATTGGATGAGGGCAGCATCAACGACGTCGCCGCCTGGAAACTGGCTTTGAGTGGCCTCAAGCCAGAAGCGGCCACCCTGTACCCGGCTGAACTCAGCGGTGGCATGTTAAAGCGTGCCGCACTGGCCAGGGCGCTGGCGCTGGACCCGGAACTGCTGTTCCTGGATGAACCCACGGCTGGCCTGGACCCGGCCGGTGCCGGGGGTATCGATGCCCTTGTGCGGCATTTGCACGCGCTGTATCAGCCTACCATCGTGATGATTACCCATGACCTTGATCTGTTGTGGCAAGTCACCCACAGGGTGGCGGTACTGGGCGAGGGCAAGGTGCTGGCGATTGGTTCCATGGAAGAACTGTCACACCTGCAGCACCCCGTCGTCCGTGACTATTTTGATGGCGCACGGGGCAGGGCGGCACAGGAACAGGCGCAGACACAAATAATGGCACAAACACAAACCGCCGGACAACAAGAACAATTGAAAACCAAGGACAGCCCATGGAAACCAAAGTAAATTACGCCGCTGTCGGTGCCTTTGTATTGATGCTTGGGGCCATGTTTGTGGCCGCTGTGCTGTGGCTGTCAGTCGGTCTGGGCAAGCGCACGCAGACGGTCCTGTATCAATCCGTGGTGAATGAATCGGTAGCGGGCCTGAATCTGGATGCGCCGGTCAAATACCAGGGGGTGAATGTCGGCAAGGTCCATGCGATCAGCCTGGACCCGGCCAATCCGCAACAGGTGCAACTGCAGTTTGCGATTGCCGCCGGCACTCCCATCAAGACCGATACCCAGGCCGTCTTGAAAACCCAGGGCCTGACCGGCATCGCCTATGTGGAACTGAGCGGCGGCTCACCCGCAGCACCGGCATTGCAGGCCTTGCCCGGACAAAGCTATCCACAGATACGCACCAAGCCGTCGTTAAGCGCGCGGCTGGAAAATGTCCTGAGCGCCGTACTGGCCAACCTGGACCGCACCGCCGCCAACCTGAATGCTATACTGAATGAAGATAATCGCGCAGCCTTCAGCAAGATCTTGCAGGACACGTCTGCCGTGATGGATGCCCTGGCGTCGCAAAAGGCCACCATGCGTGCCGCGATCGCCAATGCCGCCATCACCACCAATAACACTGCCCAGGCCAGCGCTAAAATGGATGCCTTGTTCCAGCGCATAGGCAAGAGTGCGGATGCCGTTGCCGCCATGGCAGACAAGGCAGGCAAGGCCAGTGACAGTGCAAAAACTGCCGTGGATCAACTGGGTGGCGGTGTGCGTCAGATCAGTACTGACACGCTGCCAGAAATACAAAGACTGATGGCTGAACTGGCGACCTTGTCGGCATCCCTGACCCGCCTGATTGAACAGACCGAACATAATCCCAGCAGCCTGATCAGAGGTCGACAGGCAGCCCCACCGGGGCCAGGGGAATCAAAAGGAGTAACGCCATGAAGCCTGTCCACTTAGCCCAACTACTGCCGGTGCTGGCCTTGTCGATGGCCGGTTGTTCCGCCCTGCAACCGGCCAATGTGCCAGTGGCGGCGGTGTACCGGCTGGATACTGTGGCTACGGTGGCTACGGTGCCCAACATCACTGCGCCTGCCAGGGCAACTGGTACTCCGGCGGCCAGTATCCTGATAGGCAACATCCGTGCTGCTGCCGGTTTTGACAGCAACCACATGCTATTCATGCGCCAGCCACATCAGATTGAAGAGTTTCAGCAAAGCCAGTGGCAAAAACCACCGGCAGCCATGCTCATGCCGCTGGTCACCAGCGCGCTGGAATCCAGCGGCTTGTTCAAGGTGGTGTTACAGGCACCCACAGCCCTGCAGACCACCTACCGGCTGGACCTGGAAATACGCAGCCTGCAACAAGACTTCACCAGCACACCCAGCCGTGTCCACTTCGTCCTGCGCGCGCATTTGTCTGACACCAAAAACCAGCAAATCACCGCCTGGCGTGAATTCGAAGTCAACCTTGCCACCCCTACCGAAGACGCCTATGGCGGTGTCCTGGCCAGCAACCAGGCCGTTACCCAGGCCCTGAAGCAACTGACGGGATTTTGTGCGGAACAGGTAGGGCCGGTCAAGTAAGCTGGGCAGTTTCAAGAAAAGAAAAAAGCAGCCTGAAAACCGGGCTGCTTTTTTTTGATGCCTGCCTTACCAGTCTGCTATACCGGTTTGCTTTAGCGGTTTTCCTTAGCGGTTCATGATTTGCGACAGCACAGCAAACCCACCAGCAAGCCTGCCGTGGCAGCCACGCCGATGGTGCTCCATGGGTTTTCCTTGACATAGGTATCGGTGCACTCGGCCATCTGCTTGCCGGCAGCCAGCGCCGACGCCTGCGCATCCTGCGCCGCGACCATGGCCGTATCCAGCAATTTCATCCCCCGCGCCCGCGCCTCGTCGGCTTTTTCACCACTCAACGTAGCCGCCGCACTAAACAGCGCCTGCGCATCTTTGAGCAATACCTTGATATCTTTGTTGACAGCTTTGATGTTGGATTCGAGCATGATGATCTTCCTTTGGGTTGGTTAGGGAACTATTAAATTTGGAACCTGTGCTGCTTTTGTTTTTGGGTGTTGACGTTGCTGTTGGCTTTGACGTTGTTTTTGATGTTGTTTTTGATGTTGACCTGTGTGTTGCTGTTATTTTTGAATTTCAACCGCTTGGGCCCTGTGTTCCTAAAGGGAGACACATTGCCTTGCAAGGCAATGTCGTTACGCAGGCAGATTGCATGCAATCCGAATTCCCTGCTGCACCGAAGCCATTTGTGTAGTGCAGAAAATGGAAAAAGAAGGTCCGGTGTCTGAGCGTAGCGAGTTTCGGACCTTCCCATTTTTTGCACTACATAAATGGGCACTCCCGAAGGGAGCAAGTCTGCGGTCGCCTTTCTTTGAATACGTTCTTTGGCGAAGCGGTGTGTGTCAAGGTAGTTGTCGCCTCAATTTAAATTAAGCAGCCTTCATGTACGCCTTTTCTTCTACACGAGCCTTCTCTGGAT
>NZ_JBMPOX010000027.1:0-79050 GCF_049340445.1 Undibacterium sp. Ji50W
TACATCAATGTGCATAATCAAAATCCGAAACCTTTTGTCTGGACCGCCAAGGCCAATGACATTCTGCAGAAAGTCATCCGCGCAAATCGCCAGCTTGGTTCAAAGAAAAACGAAGCACTACACTAGCCCCATCCGCCCAAACACAAGACCGCAACAACCAGCTCATCGTCAGCATCAGTTCCGGTCAATGCACTTCCTGGTGGGAAGTCACAATCATCAAATGACGACCTATCCTTTATTGAGCGCCATCTGCAGCAAGTTTAATTGAGCCGGCAGGCAAATGCTTTTGAGGTCATATCTTTCCAGAATAGTCTTGCGCGCATTTTTTCTTAAAAACGCGTCTGCATTTGGCTCTCGCAATGAAAATACTAAAACAGTTTCAGAAAGCTGTATTACTTCACACGACTTTCACATTCCCTTCATTCTCGCTTCACTGAGTGGTGCCATTGTGATGGATGTTTCGTTGCCTTGACTGAAAATTGTTCAACATGAAAGTGCTTGATTAGAATTTGAGTAATTGTGAGAAAAAATGTGCAACGAATGCGAAATAACAACCAAAGCATTTATTAACATTGTTTGAGAGAACCAGTATGAAAACACCATTGAAGAAACGCCTGGCATTCATGAAGTCTCTCAAGGTGGCCATACCTGGCTTGTTGATCACCTACTTGCTATACGCCTATGTAACGGCTCGCCCTCCAGATTATTGTGCAAAAGAAAAGCGGATTATTCCTAAAGACGAAATGTGCATAAAGCTATATGACAAGACGATAGAACGTGGAGACTTATTATTGGGTCCAACAGAAAAGACTGGACGTGACTACCACGCAAATCATCCGGACAATTGCCAGGTCGAACCAGAAGAACCTAATGGTTTTCGTTTAGGAGGTATTTTTGAAGGGTTCTTTGATGACCGGTTGGAAGCATTTATAAGATACGAAATGACCGATAAAGCAAAACAATCTAACGGTAACACTAGACGGTGGGAGGAATGGGACATCATAACGTCGTGCGGTGAGATTACAAGACGTAGCGGGGACAACGCTAATTAAAATGGTATCAAAAAGACCACTTCAATGAAATGATTATACGAGTGTTATAACCTAATTTTGAATGGGAAAGTTAATACGAAATCTCAATTGAAATGGTACAAAAAATATGAAAATTAATGTATCTAAATGGAAGTGCAAAGCCTGGATAGGTGGAGTAATTTTGATTGTAGTTTGTGTTGCGACAGCATTTTTGAGGCCAACTATTAGCGAATCTGATTTAACAATATCAATGACTAAACACTTTTCTGTTCGTATATCTCAAGACATCGAAAGGATTGAATGTTACCACCTCGTAAAAGGGAAGGATCTACACGGATTGTTAGACTGTAACTATAAAATTCGCAGTAAAAATAAGGTGGAAACGAAAGAGGTTGAAATACCAGAGTCCTTTCTGGATGGAGTGGGAGTTGAATATATTGTTTATGACCAAACAAAGCAACCCGAAATGGATATTTCAATCCATACCAAAAACGACGTTAATCCATTGATTAGCAGACTTGATAGTTATTGGTATTTAAGCGTGGTTAGCCAAATCCTAGATCAGCAGCCCAAATAACGTACATATGGATTTAGAAGAGTAATCACCGCGGGTTCACCTCTGTTTTCTTGAATAGCAATACCCTGTTTGGTGATACGGAACGCTAAAATTTAAAGAAGTTATCCACATGAAAATAAATTATCGACTTTGGAAAACAAAACGAACCCTCTTAGTAAGTATCACGTTAATCTTGGTTTTTGCACTTGCTTTGATAAATATTACTAAGAGTGCAGACGATGTGCAAAAAGATTTGTTTGTGCGCCTTAACGCTCAAATTCCAGTGGCGGTCCAAAAGATTTATTGTTACAGAATAGATGCAGAACCTGACGCCATTATTTCGCAATTGAATTGCATTTACTCTGCCGATTCCGAGTCGAAGAATAAATTTGGCAGTGAAGTAGTTGACGTGCCGTCTTGGTTAGGGCGAGACATAGATGAGCTAGACCTTATTAAAGGTAAAGTTGGTATGGAGGATGGGCTTTATATTTTCGCCGGTCAGGGAGACAGCTATCGCAAACGCTGGAGCTACATCGAAATATTTTGCCTTCAAGTGTTATCTGATCGGATTGCCAACATCTCTCAAAAAATGCCAAAAAAATAGATATTGTTATCTATGGAATTTGTATTGCGACGGGCACTTGCAGGACATGAAGAGGATTGGGATTCCGCAGATTTCTAATGAAAAATATCCGAGAACATTGTCTAAAGACTCGGCAATTGAGAGGAATAAGTAGAATTCACCCTGTTGACAGGTTTTGTTGACGAATTGTGAAAAACGAAAGTTGCTCTTGTGATATTCGCTCAATTGGGGAATACTGCATTCAGGCGTTGTTAGTGACTTATCGACAAGTCAGGATAGAAACAGCTTGAAAGTGGGAAGTCTATGTTCCTTGCTTTGCACATTTCCTCAGATTACGTCAGGCGCATGGCGGGGTGGCATACGGGCCTGGGTAAAGTCGTGCCTGGGCTGTTGCAGGCTATGCTGGCATCCTGTTTTTGCGTGCTACTTTGTGCCAGCCCGTTTTCCTATGCAGGCCAGGCGGGTCTGAAATCCAGCCTGAAATATTTCCCGGTTGGCCCTATCTACGAATACCGCTGGAAGTTGCTTGAACTGGCGCTCGCACATACCCGCGATGAGGCGGCCCATGTCGGGCTGGAGCCTTTTGCTGAAGACGTGACCCAGAATCGTGGTATTTCTTTATTGCAGTCGGGTGTGATTGATGTCATTGCGCTGGGCACCAATACCGAGCGTGAGACGCAGATGTTGCCCATCAAAATTGACATTTTGCGTGGCATTATCGGTTATCGGGTGTTGGTGATTCGCAAGGCAGACCAGGCCAGTATTGCACTGATGGATGAACAGGCATTGCGTCAGCAACTGACTTTCGGCCTGAACAGCCAGTGGGCGGATTTAGCGATTTTACGTGCCAATGGATTTACGGTAGTGACCTCGACTAACTATGAAAACCTGTTTGGCATGCTGGCGGCTGGGCGCTTTGATGCATTTACGCGCGGTTTGAATGAAGCCTACCTGGAAATCGAAAAACATAAAGCGCAATTTCCGCAGTTGATGACAGAAAAAAGCAAGGCGCTGTATTTCCCTTACCCGGTTTATTTTTGGGTGAACAAAGACAATAAACAACTTGCATCGAGAATAGAGCGCGGATTAAAACTGGCGCTGGCAGATGGCTCATTTCGCCAGTTGTTCGAGTCTTATCATGCAAAAGAAATAAAGCAATTGGCAAGCGAGCGGCGTCAAGTGATCAAGCTCGCTAATCCAGTTTTGCCAGCAGGTACATTGGAGCCGGATACCCGGTGGTGGTGGCACTAAAACGTAGTGTTAACTCTTGAAGGACAATCGATGTTCCTGGCGCAGACACTTTCCCGACGTTTGTTGTACACGATGCTGCCATGGTATCTGCTGGTTGCCATCAGTATGACCGTGGCACAATTACTGATCCAGTATGTCAGCGTCAGCCGTGATATTGATGGTGACCTGGCTTCCCTGGGACAGACAATTGCTCCGCATGTGAGCAATGCGGTATGGGAGCTGGATCGCCCACAATTGGTGAGCATCGCACAAAGTGCCAGCCAAAATGCCATCGTCACTGGTGTGCAGATCGAAAATGCTGCCGGAGAAATGTTGCTGGAAATGGGCGCTGTGCCGCCCACAACTAAAGAGCCAGCGGTTTTTTTTACGCGCCAGATCAAGCGTACTGTTATTCCTCTTTTTTATCATGCTCCACGTGGTGACAGCCGCTTGCTTGGCCAGTTGAAGATGTATTCTGGCCATGATGTGATCTGGAATCGTGTCAAGTACGGTTTCCTGATCGTGCTGCTGAATTCCATTATTGTCACCAGTGCCTTGTGGCTGATTTTTTTATGGACCATACGCTATCGTTTGTCCAATTCTGTGACCACGGTTGCCACGGCAGTGGCGAACTGGCGGTTTCGTTCCAGCGATATGCCGATGGAAGATGTTCCTTATCCTTATCGGGATGAACTGGGTGAACTGGTGAAGGCTTTTAATGAAGGCCGTCAGCAATTATTTGTCTCCTTGCAGGAACTGGACGAGCTCAATCACAATCTGGAAAAAATAGTGACTGAGCGTACCCAGGAATTGCTGACGGCCAAGGAGCAGGCTGAATCCGCCAATCTTGCCAAAGGACAGTTCCTGGCGAATATGAGCCATGAAATTCGCACGCCCATGAATGCAGTGCTGGGCATGTTGTATCTGGCCCTTAAAGGCGAGCTGAGCTCCACTCAGCGCAATTATTTGAGCAAGGCACAAGGCGCAGCCCGTTCGCTGCTGGGTATCATCAATGACATCCTGGATTTTTCAAAGATAGCAGCAGGCAAACTGGGCATTGAGAAAATTGAGTTTTCGCTGGAAGCGGTGCTTGAGCAGCTTACCGATGCCATCAGCTACCAGACTGAACACAAGGGCATAGAGTTCCTGATTCGTTATGATGTCAGCATCCCTCCTGTGTTGATAGGCGACCCTTTGCGGCTGGGGCAGGTCTTATTGAATTTGTGTGGCAATGCGGTCAAATTCACGGAACATGGTGAGGTGGAACTGGGCTTTCAATGCCTGTCATTGACTGAAACGGATGTACGGCTGCAAGTGTATGTGCGGGATTCTGGCATAGGTATCCCGGCAGATATCCGGGATGGCTTGTTTACCAAATTTACCCAGGCCGATCAGTCGACCACGCGCCGGTTTGGTGGCACTGGGCTGGGTCTGGCAATTTGTAAAAACCTGGTTGAGTTGATGGGTGGGCAGATCTGGATAGAGGATACCCAGCTTGGCAAGGGCACCACCTTTTGCTTTACCATTCAACTGAAAATAGCGACCAGGACGCAGACTGCCGCCACCAGCCTGATAGAGCAAACTGGTCGGCTGCTGGATGATTTGCGTATCCTGGTGGTCGATGACAACCAGGTATCGCGTGAAATCCTGACAGAAATGTTGAGCTATTTCCATGTGGACGTCAGCACCGCAGAAAATGGTGGCAGTGCGCTCGACATGCTCAGAAACGCTGGTGACAAAGCCTACGACCTGATCTTGATAGACTGGCGCATGCCGGGCATGAACGGGGATGAGGTGACCAGACGCATACGTAGTGATACTGCCATCAAGTCTCAACCCAAGATCGTGATGGTGACCGCCCATGGCCGTGAGGATGTGATCCGTTTTGCCGAACAGGCGGGTGTCGATGGTTTCCTCATCAAACCGGTATCGCCTTCTGCATTATTGGATGGCATATTGACGGTACTTGGTCGTGCCCGCATCCTGGGGAGTGCTGACAGGCTGCGTGTAACACTGCCCGACCTGGCGGTCAGCGGTCAACTGGCGGGTGCCAGTATTTTGCTGGTGGAAGACAATGATATCAATCGTGAGTTTGTCACCGAATTGCTGCGCAGCGAAGGGATAGACGTGGATCAGGCAGTCAATGGCCTGGACGCAATCGAGCAAGTGCAAAGACATGACTATGACGCCGTGCTGATGGATATACAGATGCCGGTCATGGATGGCCTGGAAGCGGCACGGCGTATCCGTGCCTTGGTCAATGCGGATGGCAGTGCACGCTTTGCCCAACTCCCCATCATTGCGACGACTGCGCTGGCGATGGCACATGATGCAGAAAAGACACAGGCTGCGGGGATGAATGACCATGTCACCAAACCGATCGCGCCAGACAAACTGATGGCGGTATTGGCCAAGTGGATACATATTCCAGACCCCAGGTCAGGTGCACACCTCGCCACGCGCCAGGTACTTGAAATCCCGCCAGCATGGCTGGCCGTGGCCGGTCTGGACGCGCACGAGGGGGTGCGTCGTATAGGGGGAAAAACTTCTGCCTATCTAAAGCAGTTGCGGCGCTTCAGGGTGAATTATGCGGATATGCCCAGCCAGTTGCAAAAGTTGCTGGAACAAAAAAACCTGCTGCAGGCTGAAGAGTATTGTCATATGCTTAAAGGTGTGACAGGAAATGTTGCTGCCGTCGCATTGCACAGTAAAATAGCCGATATTGATAAGCTGCTAAAACAGGGGGAAGTGCCCGATCAGACACAACTGGATGAATTGCATAGCCTGGCACAAGACCTGTTTGCCAATATTGATAGACTGGACAGCGAGGCAGAGGCTGCCAATGCCAATAAGAATGCGAATGCCTCTGCGCCAGCAATCCTGGATGCTGCACAAGTTAACGTGCTATTGCAACAACTGGGTGAGGCATTAGCGTATGATCTGGGTAGTGTCGAGCCGGTACTGGCTGAGTTGCAAGCCGGGGTCAGCGGGACACATTTGCAAGCGGATCTGGCAGCCATTGCGGCTAGCGTCGATGTGTTTGATATTGATGCCGCGCTCGCCTTGCTGACTGATCTGAAAAAACGTCTAAGTCCATTAAGCGAGTGACTGTCTCATGACCGATATTGCCAATATTGCCCACGTTACCCACACCGCTACTACCCGCCAGCGCATACTCATCGTCGATGACGTGGTTGAAAACCTGCATGGCTTGATGAACATGTTGCGTGACGACTATGCCATCATTGCTGCCAGTACTGGCGAAAAAGCTTTGGAACTGGCACAGCGGCTACCCCATCCCGACCTGATATTGCTGGATATAAAAATGCCGGGGATGGATGGCTATTCTGTCCTGGTGCATTTGAAAGCCAATCCGGCTACGGCAGACATTCCGGTGATTTTTGTGACGGCCATTTCAGATGCCGGTGACGAAGCACGCGGCCTGACCCTGGGCGTGGCTGATTACATTACCAAGCCTGTCAATCCAGATCTCTTGCTGCTGCGCGTGCGCAACCAACTGGAATTGCAGCGCTATCGCCGCTATCCCATCAATTTTGATATCGCTCGCCATACTGATCCGGCACGTCCACCCACCTTACTGGTGGTGGATGACGTGCCGGAAAATATTCATGAATTGCTGGAAGCACTAAAAGGCAGCTATCGCATCATGGTTGCCAATTCCGGCGCCAAGGCAATTGAAATGGTGGCTGGTGCAACGCCACCCGATCTGGTCTTGCTGGATATTATGATGCCTGGCATGGATGGGTATGAAGTTTGCCGCCGCATCAAGGCTACCGCTGCCGGCAATCGTATTCCTGTCATCTTCGTCACCATCTTCGATACCAAACAACAAAAACTCAAAGGCTTTGACGTTGGCGGTGCAGACTACATTACCAAACCCTTTGACATCGATGAGGTATATGCGCGCGTGCGCACCCATCTGGAACTGGCCAGACTCAGGCATTTTCTTGAACAACTGGTCGCGCAACGTACGGCATTGCTGATCAAGAGCGAAGAAAAATACCGCATCCTGGCTGATTATTCACCCAACTGGGAATACTGGATGGCACCCGATGGCAGCTATCTGTATGTGTCGCCCGCTTGTCTGGAAGATTCTGGCTATACCCCGGAAGAGTTTTTCGCAGATGCAGGGCTGATAGAAAAAATCATTCATCCTGATGATCTGGATGCATGGAAATTACATGGGCCACATTCAAATGACGCCGGCGAATCAAGTGAATCAAGCAAATCAAGCGACCCAAATGACATCAATGACCCAAGCGGTGCACATGCTTCCGCACTGATTTTTCGCATAAAGGCCAAGGATGGGACAGAGCGCTGGATAGAACATGTGTGCAAGACGGTGCACGATGCCAGCGGTAAGTACCTGGGCTTGCGCGGTTCCCACCGTGATATCTCGCAACGTCGCTATGCCGAAGAAAAGCTGGATTTTTTCATCAACCGTGATCCGCTCACAGGTTTGCCCAATCGCGCCCTGTTCCATGAATTATTGACTCATGCCTTGCAAAATGCTGAACGTGAACAGACGCAGTTTGCCTTGCTTTATATTGATCTTGATAATTTCAAGACCATCAATGAAAGCCTGGGCCATAGCCTGGGTGACCAATTATTGATAGAAGCTGCAAGACGCCTGACAACCCTCCTGCCCGATAGTAATGCCATTGCCCGCATCAGTGGCGATGAGTTCAATATCATCCTTCATCCAGGAGATGGCATGCCCTGGGTAGATCTGCTGGCACAGCGTGTGATAGAGGAAATGGCCAGACCGGTCGAACTCGGCGCGCATAGCGTGTATGTCGGTGCCAGTATCGGTATTGCCTTGTATCCCAATGACGGTAGTGATACTGAATCCCTGCAAAGCAATGCCGCCTCCGCCCTGCATCAGGCCAAGGCGCAGGGACGTGGTCTCTTGCGTTTCTTTTCTTCTGATATGAGCCGTCGCGCCAAAGAGCGCCTGACGCTGGAAGCCGACTTGCGTCGCAGCATAGAACGTGACGAGTTGCGCTTGCATTATCAACCTCAGGTGGATTTGATCAGCGGTCAAATTGTGGGGCTGGAGGCGCTGGTGCGCTGGCAACATGCTGTGCGCGGACTGATCCCGCCAAATAGTTTTATTTCGCTGGCCGAAGAGAGTGGTTTTATCGTGCAGTTGGGGGCCTGGGTCTTGCGCAAGGCTTGCCAGCAAATCAAGCAATGGTCAAATATGGGTTTTGATTTGCGTCAGGTTGCTGTGAATATATCTGCGCTGCAGTTGAGCCGCGGGACTTTGGTGGAAACAGTGCGGGCATGTTTGCAAGAAACCGGTATCGCAGCCCACCAGCTGGAACTGGAAATCACCGAAAGCAGCATCATGCTGGACCAGGAGCAGTCTTTCAAATCCCTGGCGGATTTAAAAGCGCTGGGGGTGCGATTGTCTATTGATGATTTTGGCACGGGGTATTCTTCTCTCGCTTATCTGCAACAACTTGAAGTACACAAACTCAAGGTTGACATGGCTTTTGTGCGTGACATGACGAGCAATAGCGGCAATGCGTCCATCGTCAAGGCCATCATTGCCATGGGTCATAGCCTTGGCCTGGAAGTCATTGCAGAAGGGGTGGAAGATATAGGTCAGGCGCGCTATCTGCGTGCCCTGCAATGCGATGTCATACAAGGGTATCTGATCAGCAAACCCCTGCCCGGTGACGCCATGACGGATTTCATGGATACCTATGTTCCGCAAGAAACCCAGGCCGAAGAAGAGCGATTGGCGCTGTTGCTGGTGGATGACGAAGCCGGTATCCTGTCTTCGCTGTCACGCTTATTCCGTCGCGAAAATTATCATATACTGCTTGCCAGCGGTGCCGAAGAAGCGCTGGCATTGTTGGCATTGCACCCTGTGGGTGTGATCCTGACTGACCAGAGAATGCCAGGCATGACAGGCACAGAATTATTGGCCCGTACACGCAAATTGTATCCCAAGACCATACGCATGGTTTTGTCCGGGTATACCGGTCTGGATAGCCTGACTGAGGCGATCAATCGCGGTGAAATTTATAAATTCCTGACCAAACCATGGAACGACCAGGATTTGCTGGATGCAGTACGCGACGGTTTCCGACGTTATACAGAGTTGAATGGCAATGAAACAAAAAATGAATAAAATGAATAAACAGGACTTACGCAATGCAGTGTTGGTGTGGGGTGTGGAAGCCTGAATTTGCGTCAGCGTAGTACTACTGAAAATTTCTCTGCTAAAAAATCCACCAGCGCCCGTACCCGGTTCGGTATGAAGCGCCCGCTGGGCAGCAGCGCATGCAGTGGATAGGGATCGGTCTCCCAATCCGTCAACAATGGCACCAGGCTGCCGTCTTGCAGTTCTGCCCTGACGTCGATCAATGACTTGAAAATGATGCCGGCACCGGCCACTGCCCACATGCGGGCCAGCGAGGCGTCGTCAACGCTGCGGTCACCGCTTACACGTACTTCCTTCCATTTCCCTTGCTGGGCAAAGCGCCAGGTTTTGTGCAGGCGGCCATTGCGCTCGAAAATCAGGCAGTTGTGTTGGGTCAGGTCTTGCGGGCTTGTGGGGGCAGGGTGGCGGGCCAGGTAGGATGGTGCGGCGCATAGCAGGGGGTGGTTTTGGCATAGCAGGCGTGCCACCAGGCGTGAATCTGTCAGGGTGCCATAACGCAGTGCCACATCGACTTCATCACGCACGACATCCAGCGGCCTGTCGCCCACATTCAGTGCCAGTTGCACACCCGGGTGCAGGGCCAGGAATTCATCGAGCCAGGGCAGCAGGGTAGTACGCGTGAGGTCGGACGGGGCGGCGACCCGTATCGTGCCTACCAGAGCGGTGCGGGCCTCGGATACCTGCGATTCGCCTTCATCGAGTAAATCAAACGCCCTTTGCGCATAGTCGAGCAGGATTTGCCCTTGGGCGGTGATGCGCAGTGCCCGGGTTGACCGTTCAAACAAGCGTGTACCCAACTGGGTTTCCAGTCGCTTCATGGCGGCGCTGGCAGCTGCCGGTGTCATGCCCAGCACACCGGCAGCACCAGACAGTGAGCCACAGCGCGCTGTCTGCACCAGCACATGCAGGTCGCCTATATTTTCAATTTTCATTTGAAAGTGATAGTTATTTATTGAGCTTATCAATTCACGCTTCAGATTCTACAATGTCTGGACTGATCTGGATATGGTTCCGGACACCATGCGACATACTCAAGGATTATTTATGCGAGCCATTGCTTACCGCCATTGTTTACCCATCGATAACAGCGCATCCCTGGAAGATGTGGAATTGCCAACACCAGCGCTGGAAGCACGCGACCTGCTGGTGCGGGTGAATGCTATTTCGGTCAACCCTGTCGACACCAAGCTCAGAGCAGGCAGCGCACCTGCTGAAGGCCAACTGAAAGTATTGGGTTGGGATGCGGTTGGCGTGGTTGAGGCTGTCGGTTCTGCCGTCAGCAATTTCAGCGTGGGTGACCGGGTGTATTACGCCGGTGCCATCAACCGTCCTGGCGCAAATAGTGAATTGCATGCCGTGGATGAACGCATCGTCGCCAGGGCACCAGCCAGCCTGGACGATGCGCAGGCTGCCGCCTTGCCACTGACCAGCATTACGGCCTATGAATTGCTGTTTGATCGTTTGGGCCTACCCAAGGATGGTGGTGCCGGGCAGACACTGCTGATCGTCGGTGGTGCCGGTGGTGTCGGTTCCATACTCATACAACTGGCACGTCAGTTGACGCAGTTGCGGGTGATTGCCACTGCATCACGCCCCGGCACACGGCAATGGTGCCTGGATCTTGGCGCGCATGCGGTCATCGATCATTCAAAAGCACTTAGCGAAGAACTCAAGGCGCTGGGTATTGATGGCGTGGATATCGTCGCCAGCCTGACACAAACGCCGCAACACTATGCACAAATTATCGCCAGCCTGAAGCCGCAAGGTCGCCTGGGTGTGATCGATGATATGGCAACACTGGATCTGATGCAGTTGAAATCCAAATCGATTTCCCTGCATTGGGAACTGATGTTTACCCGTTCGATGTTCCAGACACCGGACATGGATGAACAAGGCAAGTTGCTGGCCGAAGTGGCAGCACTGGTCGATGCCGGTAAGGTACGCACCACAGTCAACGCCAATTTTGGCAGTATCACTGCCGCCAACCTGCGCAAGGCCCATGCCCTGATAGAAAGCGGCAAGGCACAGGGCAAGATTGTATTGCAGGGGTTTTGATTTCAGGCATGCAGTCCAGTGAGGCTGAGCCAGCATCTTCTACCTTAGTGCTTCTACCAAAAAATCCACCAGGCTGGTGAGTTTTCGTCGTGGGTAGGGGGCAAGGCCCAACTTTTCTTTTAATAGGATAAAAATTTATGCAAACGACACAAATCACTAAATCATTTCCCGCAGCCAGTATCACGGCGAGTGCAGCAGCGGCTTTGATTGCTGCGGCCAGTGCTGCTGCGCGCGACATTGGCATTACTGTCACCATCGCTGTCACAGACAATGCCGGTCATTTGAAAGCCTTTGAACGGGCTGACAATGCCGCTTTCCTGACGGTGGATGTGGCCATTGACAAGGCTTGGACGGCGGCGTCTTTTGGCATACCCACACACAGCTGGAATGCCATCATCAGCAATGATGTCGTAGCCCAGTTGGCCCACAGGCCGCGCCTGGTTGCCGTTGGCGGTGGCTGCCCTATCATCGATAATGGCGTCGTCATCGGTGGCATAGGCATATCCGGCGGCAATGCGCTGCAAGACCAGCAAGCCGCTGAAATTGCGCTGGCCGCTTTGGGTTTTGCAGTGAAGGCATAATTTCCATTATTCTCTGCCTTTACACTCAGTAGCCCGGTGCATACTTGCCCATGCATTTGGCTTTATTTGCAAAATGTCAGAGATGTGGTCGCCACATACCCATGAAGGCTACGGCAATGCCAATGCCAATGCCGCTGGCCACGCTCAACACCAGCAGCACGCCTGCCATGCTGTATCGGGCGGCTGTACTTTTGCTATCTTGTGCGCGCAGATACAGTTCCAGTACCAGCAGGGGAATCAGCGAATTGGCAAATGACAGGAAGCTCAAGAATGGCCCTTCAAAGGTCTTGGGGTTAAACCCGGCGGGGCCCTGGGTCGATGTTAGCCACCACAACGACCAGTCTATTTTTTGTCTTCACTCAAGGCATAGGCGACAATCGTATTAGCATGCCCATGTCCTAACTCGTGTTCTGTCTTGAGTTTGTTCACGATCTCCATGTGCTTCAACCCTTTGCTTTGTTGAACAAGGTCCAGCCAATGCTGGATGGGCTTGCCATACTTCTTTTCTATTGATGGAAAATAAGATGCTGGGCCTTTGACTTTTTCTTCATTAGACATGTGATCTGGCCTTTTCTTTCGTGAGATTTGTAAGATCAATCGACGTGTTGCCAATGTGAAATATATTACTGAATACCCCATCACGCTTTCGCACGGAAAGTGTTGCGAAAAATCAACTTTATAGCAATAGAATCAATTTTTTCTCGTTTTTCCCTGGAGTTTTTTTGTTAAAGTAATATTGCCCAGCGTAAATTCGGAGTAAATAGTGTATCTTTTGAAATGCATTTAGATAATTGATATAATGCTATATATCGCAATCCCAGCGTCCTTATTCGACGATATTTCTATACTTCGATCATCTGATTGCTGATAAAAAGGTCACGCAGCATTGAATTTCTTGATGCATCAACTTTAAAAATAGCAGCAACTGATAGTGATAAGCAGAAAAGCGACCTTAATTGGTGCGCCAAGTTTTACACCAGCTTTGCCTGGGGTGGATATTCAGCTCTGAATTCTTACAATAATTGAAGACTTTATTAACTCCCTGGAGCGGTCAACTGCCGTTTCCAGGTCTAACTTGGGATACCTAAATGTCACACCAAAAATCATTTCAGTATCAACACACATTCTTTTGGCTTGCGGTCACTGCATTATGTTCTGCTCCTGTCCTGGCCAAGGAAAATGTAGCGCTTAGTCCGACACTGAATGCACTTAATCATCGCTTGTTGCAAATGCCGCCATTGTTGACTCCAAATGACTTACCTGCGGGTCACACACCTAGCGCAAGAGACCAATTCGAAAAATCCTACGACCTGTTTATTCGCTATACCGAAGGTAGCATTTACAACCCGCTGACAGGCAAAGCGGATAAAGTTAAATTGCGCGCCTACCAGCAAAAAACCGATAAGTCCTGGGCTGCCGATGCGCTTGGTGCAGCACGCTTTCAAGCACCCAGTGTTGTGGTTGTACCCGGCCAAACGGTACGTTATAAGCTGCATAATCAATTGCCAGAACAGGTCGAAAAATTAGCTGAGCATACGGATCAAACCGAAGTTCAATGTACGCCAACGGCATTGAATGCGGCTGGTAGTCCTGGCTGTTTTAATATCACCAATCTGCACTCACATGGCTTGTGGATTTCGCCGAGCGGGAATAGCGACAATGTATTACTGTCGATCGAACCGAATGTCAGTTTTGAGTATGAATACAATGTTCCGGTAGACCATCCTGCAGGAACGTTTTGGTATCACCCGCACGTGCATGGCACAACAGCGATGCAAGTAGGCAGTGGCATGACAGGTGCCTTGATTGTAAAAGGTGATCGCTATCCCAGTCCCACAGGAAATGGTGATCTGGATACTTTGCTAAAGAAATTCGAACCTAAGGGTGGTAGCAGTGCTGAAGTCATGATGCTGCAGCAAGTGCCTTACGCTTGCTTTGACAATACACCGGATAAACCCTATTCAAATTATCATACTACTTATGGCAAAGATAAAAAAGGCAACACAATAGAAGTGGGCCCTTGGACTTGCAGCGAAAACGAAGTCGGTGTGGTGGAGAGCTTTGGTCAAGTGGAGAATCCAAGTATCTGGCGTACTTCAGGGCGTAATACGATGATCAATGGTCAGGTACAGCCTAAAATCGTCATGGCAGACAATACTGTATATCGCTGGCGTTTGATTGATGCAGGCTTTCAAGATACTGTGAAATTGCGCATCAAGCAGATCGACAGCATCAATGATGTCGATGCCTTATTGAGTGGGAAGAAGTCGATAGAGGAAGTTTGCAATGGCAGCGATGTATGGCAATTTGAAGTCGCCAGCGATGGATTGACGCATGCCAAGGCTATTTCAAAAAACACGAATTACCTACAGCCTGGTTATCGCAGCGATATTCTGTTTGCGCTGCCCAATGCAGGTAAATATTGCGTCTACGATGACAAAGCAGCTTCTTCGCTTAACAATGACGCGGCCAAAAATGCACGCTTGCTTGCAGTGATAGACGCGAGCAAGCCTGGTCAAGCCATCGGCAAAGCAAACCACGCAACAGATCAAGCGAGCCAAACCAAATTCATGACTCAGCAGTTGCTCACGGCGGCACAAACACAACCGCCTTCTGTGCGCGAACAAGTCAAAGAGAATTTAAGGAACGATTTGCAACTCAATAAATTTGTGCCGCATCCGAGCTTTACTCCTGAAAAGCTGGCTGTACTGAATAGTAAACCTAAAGAATACGTGACCTTTGATATTGCCAAGGTCTTTGATAGTGCCAAGGTAGAAGAAAAAACACGCTTTATGGTTGAGGGAAAGTTTGATCCCAATCTGCAACCGAGTCTTGACTATACCTATAAACCAGACCGTGTTGACCACACTCTG
Source organism: Undibacterium sp. Ji50W (assembly GCF_049340445.1). NCBI lineage: Bacteria > Pseudomonadati > Pseudomonadota > Betaproteobacteria > Burkholderiales > Oxalobacteraceae > Undibacterium > Undibacterium sp. Ji50W. The sequence goes on from NZ_JBMPOX010000027.1 coordinate 15,106, forward strand.
ATTTTGGGGACCGAGCAGATTTGGACACTCAGATCCAAAGTAGGTAGCCATCCATTCCATATCCACGTTAACCCTTTTCAAATTGTTGGCATCAAATGGGTGGGCAAAGATCCTGAAGACAAGAACAGCGACTCCTATCAACAGTATCAAAATTTAATTGGCACTTGGAAAGATACGCTTCTGGTGGCACCAAATTACGAAATCGAAATCGCAACCCGCTACCAGCGTTACATCGGCGAATACGTCTTGCACTGTCATATTCTTGAACATGAAGACCAGGGCATGATGCAAAACGTCAAGGTTGTCGTTCCAAATGGAAAAGGCGGGGCTTCTGCTGGCGCACATGGTGCACATGACGTACAGAGTGGACATGCTGGACACTGAGTCACACTAAAGTCACCCAAATTTTTACAAATAAAACACCTCCACATCGTCACTAAAATGTGTACTTTTGTGGAGGTTTTTTCTAGTTGCTAAAAATTCATACCGAATCCAGAAGGAATCCAGAAATGAAACTATCGAATTATCGATTGCTTGCGGCGCTATTATGTCTGGGATTAAGCAGCACCAATGCACTTGCGCAAAAAGCCGATTTGCCAGCATCCATGATTGAGCTCAAAGTCAACGATAACCTTACGCGTGAAGTCAAATATCGTAAGAACATTGATGACTTAACGCCTGCAGAACTCGCAGCATATGAACATGCTGTAAAAATGATGAAGCGCAAAAGTGAGCAGAATGTTTTTGATCGTACTGGTTTTCTATGGCAGGCATGGGTGCACGATTGCGCATCGATTGATGTGTTCGATCAACGCACTGCTTCCTTGTCCACAGAAAAAATGACAAGGTTGCTGGGCAACCCTAATCTCGATAGCTGCAATGTGCGCAATTTTCTCAATGTTCCAAATGGCACGAAGACCCACCAGGAATACCCGGGTGAATGCGAGCATAGAAAGAATACCTTTTTGCAATGGCATCGTGCAGAATTGTATTATTATGAACTAGCCTTGCAAGCTGCGGATCCCGAAGGGATTTTCGGGCCAAGCACAAAGAACGTCACCCTGCCATATTGGAATTTCACAAAAAAACCGAGCGGCGTGCGCTATCCAAAAGCGTTTGAAAATATAAATTCCCCCCTTTACGACACGACGCGTAGCCGTGAACAATTAACCCGTAGCCTGCCGCAAACCTCGCCCTATTTAATGGCCTACCAGATTTTTTATCTAGACTGGAATGCTTTTGGTGGTAACGAATATGGACTCAGCACTGGCGGTAAATTGGAAACCCAAATTCACAATAAAATGCATTATGGCTATGTGAATGGCAACATGGGACAAAACACGACAGCAGGCTTGGATCCGATTTTTTATGTCTTCCATAATTTCCTCGATTACAGCTTGGAAAAATGGATTCAGGAACATGGTACGGAACAAATGAGTGGCAGTAATCGAAACACTTATCTGCGCGGCGAACAAGACGATAGTCTGCTCAAACCGATAGGTTTCAATACAGGGAGTGGAGGCGAAAAACGCAGCGATTCAGGTTCGTACACGGAAAATATGGGGGCTGCCGGTATTTACTTTAATACGATCAAACTGGGCTATGGTTTTCAGTCGCAAACTGGCGATGAATTTTTGCGCAGAGATGAAATTCAGGCTTTGATCGATGGACATGCGCAAGCCGGTTATGTGTTTGGCGATAATCAAATCAGTCTGTTCAGTGCCTTGTTAAGCCATAGCGAAAGCGAAGCTGTCGCCAATCCAAAGGTTAAGCGCACTGGCAAGTACATCATTCCCAACGCAATAGTGGGCAATCCGAACAAAGTAAACGTAAAATTTTCACGCATTGATCAGTCCAAAGATTACAGCTTTCAAGCGGACGTATACCTGTATCCAGCGAATGTTGAAGAAGCGATTTCCGACAAGGATTTTCGCGACCGTTACTTGATTTCCAGCACAGCATATTGGGCATTGGTTGGCCATCACGCGCATGGAGATATTGTCATCAGCGAAGATATCACGGGCATCATCAATAGTTTGGTTGGTAAAAAACAAGGACAGGAATGGAAAGTCACGGCAGCCATCAGCGGCACCAAAACGGCTCCAATCATGGATAAGGATTTCAGTGCGCCTGAAATATTGATTTATTCCAAAGTATCCAAATAATGAAGAAAGTGCCGAGGATAGAAAAGTGAAAAAACTAAGCTTTAAAGACGATATTAAATGCCTGTTTTCAAAATACGCTGCCGAAATGGACAAGGTGAAACTGGCCACGGAAAGCGGAACACAAACGCTGCACTTGGGCAACTATGAGAGTGTGAAATTTTTCTATTACCAGATACAGGTAGCCATTCATGGTTATGACTATGATCGGGCAAATGGCAAGTGGTTGGTGAAGTCTGAAGAGCGTTTACCAGTCAGAGGTGGCAAGCATGATGAGTTCATCAAAGCGGCACCACATCCTATGCCGCCATCTGGAAAACTGCCTCAAGAAGCGATCAATATATACGACCAGTGGGTAAGGGAAGGCATGCTCCCATAACTTCCCATCAGAAAAATTAGATATCATCTACCCCATCAGGAGCCATACATGGCACACACGAATTTACGCATCCATCCCGTCATTGGTATTGCCCGCGTGGGCAATAGCGAAGAATATTATCTTGGCCCGGAAAGCATGGCTGGCATGGATATTCCAGGTCAGGCGATGAAAGGTGGTTTGCCGATCAAACCCGGTACAGAACAGACGCCCATCATGAGTAGCGACTTGCGCGATGCTAGCGGCAAGTTGAAGCGACAAGCTGCGCGCTTCAGAATTTATCAGTATGACTTCCCCGATCACAGCAGTATTGAAACTTATCCCAATGGCGGCGGAAATGAAATTCAGATTGGCAGCATGGTGGATGGAAAGACAGTCAAAGATATCGTGTGGACTGTGCACTTGGCGAATAAAAAAGCCAACAGTTGGCTAGGTGGTGAAGGTGTCACGCCGTTCGAACAGGGTAAGTTTCCGAAGTTACGCAATCCCACATTTGCAAACTGCGCCGATCCCGCCGATCCGCAGCGCCTCAAGAAACTGGTTATCGATGCAGGTCCGCGCGCCTTGCATGCGGCGAGTGGTGGCAGTATCCGTTTCGACAACATGACATTACCCTGTTACGGTCAGGTGAGCACAGGGGCGATTATCGACCTGGCCAACTACCCCATCTCGTTTCCCGCCAGCGAAGATGCACACACTGAGCCAGAAATTTATAGCCGCAAAATTCAAACCCTGGGTGCATTGAGTTCCGAAAGTAATGGGCGTCTTTTGGTATTGGGCGGTTATGGTTTGGCTTGCGGCTTCGACGCGCAAGGCAATTACGCGCCGCATGCGAGTTTGAATCAAAACGTCAATAACGACAATTGGCTGGACGATACCGCCGATGGCCCAGTGACAGCATTTTTAATATTCGACGATGGCAGTACGCGCCCAGTTGACGGCAGTGCCTGGGTGATTTCAACCGACCCAGCCTATGCGCCACAAACGACGAACGTCGTGACATTGTGGGGCGAGTTGTATACCACTTGGCTGGAAAATTTCGCACTGCAGCCCGCTGTGTATCAAGATCAAAAATATCAAGTGAGTTTCAAGCCCAATTATGTGCAAGATGTATTTCCTGTCTTGCGCGCAGCATCCTTACAGAAATGGAATGTCAGTTTGCCGGACAAAGCTGTGGAGAGACATGATTTCCTTGGGGACTTGCCTGCGGATGGATTGGATTTTCCGATCATGAATTTTATCCGCGACCCAAATTATGCGGATGGTTCGACAATAGGTTCTCCGCTGATGCCCCTGTCTCTGGGCGATGAGGGAAAAAGTTTTTTAAGCCTTACTACCAGCCAATACTTTTTCATGTCGCAATGGGCTAATGATATTTATCAGCGCCCCGACGATACGCCATCGGCTTCCTTGGGGCCTGGTGAATTGCTCGATAAGACCATCCTGTTCAATTGCCTGGGTGGACGCTTTGGTCCAGGTATAGAAATGGGCTTTAGTGTTCGTGACCCCAATCTCTATCACGCAAATTGGGCCACGCCTGGCAGCGCAGGACCATTCCGCATCAATATGCAAGTACTGGATTACAGTAAGGCGAGCAAGGATACGCCTTTTCTGGGAGTTGGTTATACGCCACTACGCAAGTCCCCTGTGCAACCTGGGGATTTTTGCAAATTCATGGCGCTGCCTTGGCATACCGATTACAACTCTTGCGCAACCCACCTTCCCGACCCCAACCCGGGCGGTGAATTGACCGATGAAAATATCGACGCTGCAACAGACATGAATTTTGCTGGGCTCAATACTTTTACCTTCGCATCCTGGCCTGCACAAAGACCGGTTGCGGTGTACACCTATCGCGATGTGGTTGCAAACAATGGCTATGTTGTCTCTCGCGATGGGGAAAAGGCAGTTCAGCGTTTTTCTGTACGTGGTAACGGTACGAAGGCAAGGCGATTTGAGAATGAGGGCTTTAACCGTCCAGCGATGAACACAGGGCGTTACCAAGACCGCAAAGAATTCCTATTGAACTGGAGTCGTATCGGTTTCATCCTGCAAAGTCGGGCGATAGCGCAGGATGCTGATGCGCCATCTCTGAAAAGCGAGGATTATTTTCTTGAAGTGAGTAGCCAATTCGAAACCGATGAAAGCAATTTGGTTGAGTATTGGCCAAATACGGTAATCGACAAACTCTATGCACCTGAACCAGAAAAGAAAAAATAAGTGTCAATAGAAAATCCCTCGCGATTCCGGGTCGCCATTATCGGTGGCGGCCCGGCGGGTAGTGCATGCGCACTGGCATTGGCGCAACGTGGGGTGTCGAATGTAGTACTGATTGAAGCGCATGATTACAGCCAATTTTGTATAGGCGAAAGCATTCCACCGGAAAGCCTGCGCCTGTTTCAGACGCTCGAAATTGATCAGGCATTTCTGCGTGAAGGCCATGCGCCTTGCTACGGCAGTTGTTCATACTGGGGCAGCGACAAACGCGGCTATAACGACACCTTGATGAATCCGTTCGGACATGGCTGGCATTTGGATCGACGCAAATTTAATCGATTTTTAGCCGGGCAGGCGCAAAGTCGTGGAGTCGAGTTGCGCGTCAATACCATGCTCAAAGATGTCATTTCCAGTGTTGCATCCGGCTATGAGCTTCACTTGGCAGAGAAGACATCGACTACGCCAGATCAAACCCGTATCCATGCCGATTTTGTCATTGATGCGAGTGGACCACGTGCCGTATTTGCGCGCAAGTGCGGCAGTCAAAAGCGCAATGCTCAGGCGCTGGTTTGCCTGGCCAGGCGTTTTGCAATCACGGATACTCAAGTTGGGAAAAATGGTTTAACACACCTCGAAGCAGTACAGCATGGCTGGTGGTATGGCGCAAACTTGCCTGATGCGACTTTGTTGCTAGCGTTTTATAGCGATGCCAATACAGTCAAGGCTCAGCAACTGCAACAAATCCAGGCCTGGGATGCAATGATGGCCGCCGCACCTCATACGCAAAAATTGGCGCAAGCTGGTATCCCCATGTCCGATGGAATACTCAGTTTTCCTGCTCCCGTTTATTGCCTGGATCAACTCCATGGCGCAAACTGGCTGGCAATCGGTGATGCGGCTTCAACCTACGACCCGCTCACCTCGCAAGGTATTTGCAAAGCCATCGCCAACGCCATCGCGGCAGCAGACGCTATCGTGAACAAGGGGGAGATACGAGATGTGGCACAGTCGATACGAATGCAGTATCAACAATTCTCTGTGTTGTGCAAGCAATACTATCGACAAGAGCAACGTTGGCCCGATTCCCCATTTTGGGAGAAATATCATATTGCGCATGAGTTAATTAGCAGCGCATCATAAACACATCGGATTATTTAAGGAACGTTTGATTCAATTCAAATTTTCTTAAACTTCGAAAGCAAATGCCACTCATTCATAAAAATGCTCGCGAGAGCATGTTTTTAACTGAAAATTAGAATAAATGTTTCCGTTTTCCGCCGCTTTTGCGCGATTTTTCGCACCATGAAGACCACGACGATGTGTCGAGGTCTTGGCAGTGCAGGACAGCACGGAGAGGATGCATGTGCGGTTTGCATGCAGCAAAGATAGCCCTTGCTGTAAATTTCGACAAGTCATCCCGCCTGACTATGCGATGGGTGGCGGTTTTCGGGGGCTGAATGACGGTGTGGCCTTGCGCTTACCCGGGTTGGCTTGGAACCTGTTTACGATCTGTAGCGAGCGAGCGTCAGCGGGAGTGAAGAGCAGCGCAAAAAGCGGAATGTACTATAAGTACATGAGCATTTTGAGCAGCGCATGAGCCCCGATCACGCTCGCGCAGTAAGATCGTAAGCAGGTTCTTAACCATCGTTTGCAAATTTGATTTCTTTTCTGCAAGTATCCTGTCATGTTTTCACATTACACTTGCCTGGTAGCCCTAATCTTCAGGTCACCACCTGGAGAACAATCAAGGAATTCGAGGACGTAATGATCAGGAAATGGATGTTTGCAGTGTCGGTGCTGATCGCATCGCCAGCAATGGCAGACACCTTTCGCATTGCCTATTATGAAGGCGGTGACGCACCTTTTGTGTTGGTAGGGGACAAAGGGCCTAGCGGCATCTTCCCGGATTTGATGGCGGCCATCGTTCGCCTGAGTGGCGACAAACTGGATCAGCAATACCTGCCCATGCGCCGTTTGTTGAAGTCTTTTGAAGATGGGCAACTGGATATTGAAGTCGGTGCCAATCCCAAATGGCGCAGCAATTCGTCATTACCTGGTTTGTATAGCCTGTCTTTTGGCTTGCCCCGAGCGGTACTGTGTTTCAGGCCGGGCGAAGCGCCAAAAAAGCAGGCCGTCAGCGATTTTTTTGGGCAGAAAATCGGTGTGATTTCCGGCTACTTTTATCCCGAATTTGAAGCAGCTTTTGCCAGCGGGGATATACAGCGCGCTGACATTTTCAATTCCCCCAATCTGTTGCTGACCCTGAAAGCCAAGCGCTTTGACCAGATCATCATCAGCAATTATGTCCGGCAATACTGGACAAAAGTCGATGCACAACGCTATGCCTGCGATGAAGGCCGCATGATCGATGAAAGCGAAATGATGCTGCGCGTACACCCATCCCGGGCAGCGGCGCTACCCAGGCTGAATGCGGCGATTACCGCCCTGAAAAAAAGCGGCGAGCTGGATGCCATATTCCGGCGTTACACCCATTAATCTACCGGTTGTTAATAAGTTGCGGCGGGTACAGATGCCGGTGCAGGTGCAGGTGAGGCCAGTGGTTTATCTTTATCCAGCACATATACGCCGACCAGTTTGATGGGAGTGCTGCCGTGGTTCTTGGCGCTATGGACGACACCGGCCGGTATGACAAATCCTTCACCAGCCTTGACTTTGCGTGGTGCCTGATTGGCGACCAGTAATTCTGCCTCGCCATCCGTCACATAGCTGATTTCATCACCGGGATGGGTATGCCAGCCGACCACGGCACCAGCGGCGATTTCAATACGGGCAATGATATCTTCCTTGCCGGGAATGGATGAATCAGCCTTGGTCACGATGGTGCGGGTAATACCTGAACTTTGTGCCAGCAGACTGGTGCTGACCAGCATGACGCTGATGGCGCTCAGGCGGCGCAATAATTTTTTTGTCCTTGGTTGCAAGATAGGTCTCCGGTGTAAGTTGGCATGCGTCCAGATCGTCAACACGTTCTTGCGCATGTTGTCTATTGCACGCCCATTTGCAGGGAGCGTCAAGTGTTATTTTTTAAATAAGTAAAAATTATTCGCGGACGAAAAAAATGGCGCAATTTTTACATTGCGCCACGGCATTTTAGTCAGGAGATTCTATGCATCCGCTGTCTTCACCAAACCTTCAGTTTCACCGGATTTGCTGGCACCCGGCGGGGCATCGCCATGCGACACAAAGCGGGTCAGTATCAATACCGGGATGGCACTGAGCAATACCCAGATAAAGAAATTCTTATAGCCCAGTGACACCTGGATATCGCCGCTGATGGTCTTGAACAAGACAAAACCCAATTGCATGACACCGGTGCCCAGTGCATAGTGGGCAGTCTGGTATTTGCCGGGGGCCACCACCTGCATGATGAACAGGATCAGGCCGACAAAACCGAAGCCATAGCCAAACATCTCGAAGGCCAGCGCAGCGGTGATGACGGTCATGCTTTCTGGCAGGCTGCTGCTCAAAAAGAAGAAGGCCAGGTTGGGGGTATTCATCGCCAGTATCAGCCAGGGCAGGGCGCGTTTCAAACCCAGCCATGAAGCGAAGTAACCACCGAGGACGCTACCGCCGAGGAAGGCGATGGTGCCGGCGGTGCCGTAAGCAATGCCGACCTGATCGGTAGTCAGGCCCAGGCCGCCCAGGTTCCTGGCTTCGCGCAAGAACAGCGGGCCTATGGTTTGTATCTGGCCTTCGGCGGCGCGAAATAAAATGATGAAGGTGATTGCCAGCCAGATGCCGGGTTTTTTGAAAAATTCAATGATCACGTCCTGCAAGGTCACAAAGATGCTGTGCATGGATGCTTTGGATGTCGTGTTTTTAGTACCAGGCAGTGACCAGCTGTTGTACAAACCCAGGCCGAACAAGAGCACGCCCATGATGGCAAAGATGATGGTCCAGGCCTGCGCCGGTGCCAGAGTTTTTTCCAGGTAACCAGCCAGATACACCATGGGGCCCAGGGTAAGGAATTTCGCGGCGTTAAAAAATGCGCCTTGCCATCCTGCATAGGTGGCTTGCTGCTTGTTGTTGAGGCTGGCCATATACAAACCATCGCATGCGATGTCATGCGTGGCGGATGCAATCGCCACCACACCCAGCAAGGCAATGCTGATGGCAAAATACATCGACAATTGCAGCGAAACTGCCACCAGGCCCAGTGCCGCACCACCGATCAACTGAAACAGCACCACCAGCATTTTCTTGCTGCCTGCGGCTTCCAGGAAAGGACTCCACAAAGACTTGAATACCCAGGCCAGCCCCACCAGTCCAGTCCAGTGGGCAATCTGGTCATTCGGCACGCCCATGCTTTTGTACATCAGGCCAGCGATCAGGGCGACCGCATAAAACGGCATGCCGGATGCCAGATACAGGCTGGGTACCCATCGCATGGGGTGCTGGGGCTGGTCTTTTTCTGTACGCATAGTGTATGTCTCTGCTGAATGATGTTCTGAAACCATTTCTGGCTACCGCGATGTTTTTATCTGCCTTTTTCAGGCACGCAGCCACAACATACTAGGCGCAAAAAAACTGGTCAACTGGTTTTATATTTATAATGCCACTTAAGTGCCAGTGCATCGTTGTCAACGCCGCGTCAGCTTTGTTTGAATGGGAAAAACAAGGCTTTTTGCACAGACTTTTTAAAGCCACGCTGATGTCACATGATGGTAATGAAAACCTGCAGTATTTGAACTCACAACCAATACCACTTTGTTTTATTTTGGCACTGGTATTATCGCTATCGTTTTGCCGGGCCAGGGGTTTTCTACCGGGCCGCAGTCTGGAAAAATGGAATTGGTATTTTGGGACTGGTCTTGCCACTGATCAGGGGTCTTTGCAAAAATTATCTTCAATCTCCGGCAGTTGATTATTTCAGGCACCTAAGCTTGCGCTAATTCTCTCTGTATAGGCTTGGGACTTACGCAAAATTATTCCACAAAACTCAATGGAATGGTCTGGCGTAAATCCTTGCAATTAATTTGTCTTACATCTTTTACGCTATCAAATGGAGAAACGCATGTCTGAAATCAAGGTATTTGGTCGTACTGTCCGCATTACTGCATTCGCCCTCATTGCTGTTTTTTCGCTGGTTGCCGGTGCAGCTCAGGCGGAATGCAGTGCTAAAGTGAACGGTACCCTGACGAACAAGGAAATGAAGAAAATGGCCAAAGTGAGCATGGCTGATGCGCAGGCAACGGCCCTTAAACTGATTGGCAAAGCCGATTTGAAGAAAGTAATGAGCAGGGAATTGGAGGTTGAAGAAAACTGCCTGGTATATTCCTTCGACTTGCAGCTTAAATCCGCTGAAGGTAGTGAAGAAATCATGATTGATGCGGTTTCGGGCCAGGTCATTTCGCAAAAACACGAAACGCCGGAGCAGGAAGCGCAAGAAAAAGAAGCTGACAAAAAAGGAGATGCAAACAAGAAGTAAAGTTCTTGTATGATCGACAGAAGATGAGAGTAAAGACATAAAGCAGAAGACTTGGCAGGCGTGACACTCACTCAGGCCTCCACTTTTTCGTCATCATCACGCAGTTGTGGTGATGACGATACTCATCACCACCGTACCGACTCACTGATTAAATGTGGCAAAGACCCTAAGGCGGACAGATGCGCGTGTTATTGGTCGAAGACGATGTGATGATAGGAAACGCCTTGTGTTCAGCGCTGAAAGAGGAATCCTATGCAGTGGACTGGATGCGCAACGGCTTGTCTGCCATTCAGGTGTTATCGTGCCAGTACTATGACCTGGTCCTGCTTGATCTGGGCTTGCCAGGCAAAGATGGGCTGGACGTACTCCATTCCATCCGCATGCGGGACAATCCGGTACCGCTGCTGATCGTGACAGCGCGTGACGGTGTGGAAGACAGAATCCGTGGTCTTGATGGTGGTGCGGATGACTACATCCTCAAGCCATTCGAAATGTGCGAATTACTGGCACGCATGCGGGTTGCTATCAGAAGGAAGGGCGGTGTTGCCAATCCTGAATTGAGCAATGGCATCGTTGCACTTGATCAGGCGACTCGCGAGGCACGCGTGCAACAAGGCGCAGCAGTCCAATTATCTAGCCGGGAATTCGCGGTTTTGCAATCACTGATGGTACGCCCAGGTGCCATTTTATCCCGCAGGGAACTCGAAGACCGGGTGTATGGTTGGGGTGAGGAAGTGGAGAGCAATGCAGTCGAATTTCTGATTCATGGGCTGCGCAAGAAACTCGGCAATGCAGTGATCAAAAATGTAAGAGGTGTTGGATGGATGGTATCAAAAAACGAATAGAAAATTCTATCCAGGTCAGATTGTCCGTGTGGTTGGCAGTGGCGATATGCGGCGTGGCGCTGATCGCCGGGGTATTTGCTTTTTTCTCTGCACTCGACGAGGTTAATGAGCTTCAGGACGATATGTTACGCCAGATTGCTGCCTTGTCTGAACACCAGAATTGGGCTGAGGTAACAGACACAGAGGCAGGCAAAAACGCGAACGACGGTGTTGACGGGGACTCCCGGGTTTTTGTGCAGTTGCTGCCGGTGGCAGCACGCAGTGGTGCTATTGCAGCCATTACCGTCAAATCGCCTTTGCCACTACCTGGAACCTTGCAAGATGGCATGCAGACCTTCAACAACGGTCAGGAAACTTATCGTGTATTGGTGCATACGCTGAGTATGGGAAAACGCCTGGCTGTCGCGCAAGAAATGTCTGTCAGGGATGAAATCGCTAACAATAGTGCATTGCGTACTTTGATGCCCTTCCTGCTATTGATGCCGATACTGCTATTGATGGTGGCCAACATCGTGCACAGCATCTTTAAGCCCGTGGCAAGCCTGTCTGTTGAAATAAACAGGCGTGATGAACAGGCGCTGCATCCGATTTCTTGCGAGACACTGCCTCGTGAAATCCGCCCGTTTGTCGTCGCCATCAATCACCTGCTAACGCGTGTGGAACAATTCATGGGGACACAGCGACGTTTCGTTGCGGATGCCGCTCACGAACTGCGTTCTCCATTGACAGCCTTGTCGCTGCAGGCTGAGCTGTTGGCCAATACTGACATGTCTGTCAATGCGCGGGAGCGTCTACAGGTATTGCGCCAGGGTATTGAGCGAGGCAAAACATTATTGGCGCAGTTATTGACTTTGGCGCGTGTGCAAACTACCACCAGTACATCCGATACCGGCGTGTCTGTACAAAAAATCTATCGACGTGTTCTGGAAGAAGTGATGCTGCTGGCCGATGCGAAACAACTCGACATTGGCGTGGTTGGTGATCAGGATGCCGACATCATGGTCAACGAACTTGATCTGATCATTCTCATCAGAAATCTTGTGGACAACGCTATCCGTTATACCCCGAATGGAGGGCGTGTCGATTTGTCGGTAGCAAGCACTGATGCTGCGATCACCTTGACGGTTGAAGATAACGGGCCCGGTATTGCTGTGGCGGACAGGGAACGGGTATTTGATCCTTTTTACCGCGTGCTGGGGAATGACCAGCTTGGCTCCGGTCTCGGCCTGGCTATCGTTCATGCCATTTCCACACGTATCGGTGCAGGTGTGCAGCTTGATTTTTCTGATGAAAGATTGGCATCCGGTTTGCGCGTCAGCGTGACTTTCGCAGTGCGCTAAACCGGTCTGCATCTTGCTTCAAACGACACAGGCAAGGGCGGCCAGTTACTGCAGGCCACCAATGAAAAAGCGCCAGCAAGCTGATAGCTGCTGACGCCTGGGATTGTGCGATGCCGGGTGACACCCGATGCTGTTTACAGCATCAGGGCTGCGGTCAGCGAATCGATCTGTTCTTCCGAATCAGACATCACATCCTGAAAGTTGCCGTCTTCAAATTCAAAGTTGATGCGACGTGAAAAGCGGGCAATCTTGTCGCCTTCGCTATTATGCAAGGGCGACAGTACCGGTGCTATGTCATTCGCCAGGATCAGGGTATCACCCAAAGATTCAGGTGGGAAAGAACAGACGCCATGCCACAAGGCTTCGACGGCCTGCATGACACTTTCGGGTATGCTCAGCCGGCGCATGATGCCGCGTCCGATCAGGCGTTCGCCATATTCTATCCAGGTAGCCGGTTCACCATCAAGCAGGCCAGGGAATTCTTCAGCGCGCGATATCAGGTAAAAGCCACCGACCTCATGCACGATGCCGGCAAAAATCGCGGTTTCAGGATCAACCTTGGTCACCTGCTTGGCAATCACTTGCGCCAGCGAGGATACATGGGCTGAATGTTCCCACAATTGCGCTGCTTTAGCCTTCAGTGCCGGGTCTTTGACCTGGCTGTTCAACTGACGCACGATGACCGATGCCAGCATGGCTTTCAATGTACGAAAACCCAGGCGATTGACGGCCAGGCGTACATTGGTCACTTCATTGCCAGAACGGTTATACGCAACGGAATTGGCCAGGGCCACGGTACGTGCCGACAACAGCGGGTCGGCTGCGATCATTTTGGCTGCCGCATCGACGTGGCAGTCAGGATCATCCAGTGCCTTTTGCAGGCGCAGCGATGAATCGACGCTGGTCGGGAAGACCAGGTCACCCCGGTTAACCTCGGCGGCGATGGTTTTAAATATTTCCAGCTTGTCCATGAATATCTCCCAATATGGATACGGTGATTCCTCAATGGGCTTGTAGGGGTTGAGGCCAGCAACACCCGACATTCTGTTCAAGCCACAGCCTACTTATGCGTCTTTAAGAAATTGCTGTGTGGAATCATCTGCAATCTGTATCTTAGACATAAAATTCTCAAAAGCAACTCTTAATTTAACTTTTTTTAATAATTCTACTTAGAACGTGTTTACGATCTGTAGCGAGCGAGCGTCAGCGGGGTAAGGGTAACAAAAACGCAGCGCAAAAAGCGGAATGTACTTAAGACCATGAGCATTTTGAGCAGCGCATGAGCCCCGATCACGTTCGCGCAGTAAGATCGCAAACAGGTTCTGAGGGCTTATGACAAAACCAAGATGCGATAAAAATCCTTGTCACCCTGCTATTCCATGATGATCAGTCTAGCAGTGCTCATGCCAAAACATAGTAAATATTACAATGTCTTTCAGATTGCATAAGGCAGGATTATACCCATCAGTCCGTCGCAGAAATTGTGAACAAGGATTAACTGGAACTCATTTCAAAGCTGAGGAAGAAATGAGTTCCAGATAGCTTACAAATGCGTGCTGAATACGTTTTAAGGTAACTATGTCGGTATTCAGCCTGTGCTAATTGACGGTTCAGTCGTCCAGATAAGTGACATTGATATCCAGCGTGACGAACAGGTTAGGGTAATCATCCCTTCTGACCACGACATGGAATATCCCGGATTTTTGTGGTGACGTGTACACGCCCAGCAGGCTGATAGTGCCGCCATCGGGTTCCACCACGCTCCAGGTCACAGGCTGCCTGATGTTGGCGAGGTAAGTGACATTCGGCGGGTAATTAATGTTTGCCTGTAGTGTCGTGCTGCTGCCTGGCATCATGGTGATCAGGCGGCCGGGCACACTCAGTACCGGTACGAAGCCGGGCGAACTGTTGTCTACTACCACCGTGGCATTCACTGAGACCGTCGGGTAATCTTCCCTTTGTGCCTGCACATGGTAGGTGCCAGCCTTGGTGGGTGCTGTGTATTCGCCATTGATGGTGATGCTGCCACCATCGGTTTCCAGTACTACCCATTTCACGGGTTGGCGCACATAGTTGACATTCGGCGGGTAATTCATTTCTGCGCTGAAATTCAGTTTGCCGCCAGGGGCCAGCAAGACCGCGCCGGGGGTGATATTGATCTTCGGTGCACTGGTCCAGACACCAGGTGTGCTGCATGACAGGGGCAGGCCATTCAGGTCGCTCAGCAAGCAACCAGGCTGGCCCAGGACGACAATATCTTTGCTGGTAGCGGCCTTGGTCAGCATCAGCAGGAAGGGGTCAAACAATTTTCCATCCATGTTCAGCTTCAGGTTATCCAAGGCCTTGTCGTGCGCGTCGCCAGTGCCCGCGCTGCCAGGTACGGCGGCCTTAAGTGGCGTAGTGATGAAATCGTCGATCTTGCTGGTGTCCGTCATCATGATCAGGGACTGCGTGATCTCGGTCTGCGCGGCCTTGCTGCTGTTGACGGTGATCGCCCTGGCAATGGCATCCGCATCCGGGCTGGCGAACACTGTGTTCATACTGGTGCGCATCAATCTGGTCGACAACATCTCGGTCAAAGGCGTGAGATTGACGACACCACCATTAATGCTGACAGCATGCAGTTTTCTGCTGTCGGCTGCGTTGGTGACTTCCAGTACGCAAGGCAGGGCCGCCGCTGTGCTGTTGCCAGTGCTGACAGTTAAATCAAAACTGCCGTCGGCAGCGGTCTTGGCCGTGCCGTTACCGCTGCGGCATTTGGCGCTGACAGTGGCACCTGAAATGCCCATGCCGGTTGCTGCTGTACCACGCAAAGCCAGGCTGGCACCAGGGGTGCTGATTGCCGTACCGACACTGCCACTACCACCGCAGGCCGCCAGTATGCCCGCCATCGTGCACAGACCAAGTAGATATTGAGGTTTCATTTTGTTCCCGCTTTTATGATGAATTGACACCATCATAGAAGCTGTTGAGAAAAAAATACCGCCCGAAATGTCTGCAAATTGTCATCAATTTGTAGCGGGTGACTTGTCGGGAATAATTGCCAGTGTTCTGTTAAACGCTGGACCAGACTGCCCCTCAGTTTGCCATAAGAAAATCCGATGCGAGACTTTCCAGGTATGAATACCAGCGTTTGCCGTTATCGTGCTCATCGATGTGGCTTGTCAATGTTTGTCAACGCTTGCTGTTATTTAATATTGACATTAATTAATTAAGCTATTAACATATTAGTTAATTACTGAATTGTTGTTAAACCTTGAAGGAGTATGAAATGAGCATGGAACTTAGCTATCTGGTCTATTTAATCGTTTCCGTCATCATGACAATATGGGTAGCAAGAACATTGTCAAAAAACGGTGAGGTATTCTTGGTAAAATGTTTTGGTCAGGATGAAGTGCTGGCAAAATCTACAAATCACTTGCTGGTTGTTGGGTTTTATCTGATCAATGTTGGGTTGATTGCAATTCGTCTGGATGGCTGGGAAATCTCGCCTGGCGGAATGATCCCGTATGTTGGTAGTAAAATAGGCGTGTCGGTACTTTGTCTGGGTGCCATGCATTTTTTCAACATGGTCATGATTGCCAAGTTTGGCCGAACTGTTACAGGCTGGGTGAGAGTCAATGATATGCGGGGGTCCGAAAAAATTTCTGCACCTGCTTAATATCTTGCAGCTCGTTAAGCTGAATATTTGAAATAAAACCCTATGCCGCGCATTGCGCGGCTACGGTCTTTTGAAAATGAATAATGTCTTCTGATAAGATTTTTGAAGCTTTGGCATCGTCACCGCGCAGGCAGATTCTTGCTTATTTGTCGGAGCAGGAATTGACTGCAGGGGATATTGCTGCGCGCTTTAAAATGAGTGCGCCGGCAATTTCCCGTCATTTGTCAGTACTGGAAAATGCCGGGCTGATCACTGGTGAACGTCAGGGACAGTTTGTGATGTATAAATTAAATGGCGATAGTCTGGTCAATACCTTGACGCAGTTTGCCTTTTCCATCTGCCCTGTGGGCGCGCCGCTCAAGCGGGAAAGCAAGAAAGGCGCGAAGGCTGAGACTGGTAAAATCAAAGCCGTAATCAAAGCCGTAAACAAAGCGGAAAACAAGACCTGATCATCTCTTTAGCTTATTGCCTGTCCGTATGTTGTTCAACATAAATGGTCTGAACAGGTTTGCTCTTCGGTTTGGCCCTGGCTGGACTCTGGCCCATGCTCATGAGCACCACGGCCAGCAAGAGTTTCAATAACACGAAGACGATAAACAGCGTAATGACCAGAGGGATGATGGCGATCAGCAGGGCGATGCCTACACAGATCATCAGCACTTTTGGCAAAGGCGTACGCAACAGGCGTTCGCCGACTTTTTGTCCAATCTGACGAAATTCCTGTGCTACTTGCCTGAAAACAGAATACAGGTATTGGCGGGCGCTACTTTTCATGAGGTACTCCTGAGATGGTGCTTGCTTGGAATTAAGCGGTGTTGTCATTATCAGTATGCCGCCGTATATAGTCTACGGTAATTTTCATGGGGAATTGCCGATAACTGATGCAGATACTTCAAGTCTGGAAGCTTATTGCGTGAGTCTGGATTCATAAAACTTCAGCGATTGCGCAAATTGCCTACAGGTTGTATGCGTGCGCCTGTCTGCCAGCCTGCGTTGGTCTATGTCATCCATTTTTTTCCATACCTCAACCATGGCCAGTTTGACTTCCGGTTTTGACAAGCCTTTGTCGGTCATCAGATGATACTCGATGGCATTGATGGATCGATTGAGCACGCTGGCATTCTCGCGCTGCCATTTTTTCAGCGCAGGCAGGGCCTGGATGTTGAGTTTTTTTTCACAGAATTCCCCCTCATTGGCGGCTGCCTGAAAAAATATCAGATTATTGTAAGCTTCCTTTTCGGTCATCGCATGGGCGTTGCCATGCAGGCCGACTGTCATCAGCAATATGATGCCTGGTATCAGATAGGGTTTCATGTTTGAACAGTCAGCTAAGGGTTGATAGGGGTTGAGGGCAGATCGTATTATCTGAATTCAGGCAGATATGATCTACGGTAATCTTTGCAAAACATTACCACGGCGATAGATAACAAAAAAGCGGCTGAGTGGTTACCACTCAGCCGCTTTCTTTATCTGCGTTATTACCTGTATTTTTACCTGATGTTTACTTATTTAGCCTTGCCCAAATGCTGCAGGAAGAAAGCTTCATATTTCTTGTGCAAGGCCTTGGGTTTGACCGCGCCACCCAGGCCATGTTCACCGTCCGGATCAAGGAACAGGTCCACCAGGGTTTCCTTGCCGTTTTCCAGCAGGGCGCGATAAACGTTGACCGTATCCTGATACAGTACATTTGGATCTTGCATGCCGTGTACCAGCATCAGCGGCTTTTTCAGGCCAGCTGTCAAAGGCAGCAGTGAGTATTTGCGCAGGGTGGGCTTGCTGCGTTCGGTCTTGCCTATGGTGCGGCCACTGTACCAGCTATTGTAGTTTTCCCATTCTGTCGGACCAGCACCGGCGATACCGGCGGCGAAGGTGTCAGGGCTGGTATACATCGCGTACTGGGTCTGGAAGCCGCCAAAACTCCAACCGGTCAGGCCTATGCGTTTGCCATCGACCCCCAGGTTCTTTTGCATGTACTTGGTCAGGTCTTCCAGGTCTTCTGTCTGTGGTTTGCCCGCCTGTTCCCAGTTGGCATCGCTGAATTTGCGGCCATAATTGGAATGACCGCGCGGGTCCACAGCCACTGTCACATAACCGTGCTTGGCGGCCATATACATGCCAAACATATAGGCGGTTTGCTGGAAGCTGTCGGTCTCGACGGTATGTCTGTCATTCAGCGGGCCGCCGTAGGTGTAGACGATGGCAGGGCGGTGATCGGAAGAGCTCAACCCGGCCGGTTTGAAGACATACGCCTGGATCTTGTCGCCATGGCGGTTAGTGAAGCTGAAGCGTTCAGGACGTTGCAGGTCTACCGCATTCCATTGCGGGTCATGGCTTTGTGTCAGCGTGGTGGATTTGGCTTTGCTGATATCGATAAGTTTCAATTCAGGACGGCTGGCCCATTGACCGGCCATGCTGGCCAGTTTGTCGCCGCTGTCGGTGACGCTGCTGGCGCGATGGAAATCACCGGCCTGGCCCACTGCCTTCATGTCACCCGTTGCCAGGTCTACCTTATAGGCATTCATGGCAGCGAAATCATCCCTGTTGGCGAGTACAAACATGGCTTTGCTGTCGTCACTGAAGCCGATGATGCTGTGGGCTTCAAAATCACCTTTCAGTACCGGCCTGGCGCTGCCATTGCTGACATCAATCACATACGGCTGACGATAGCCCTGCTCGTCCAGCACGGCAATCAGTTGCTTGCTGTCTGGCGTAAAGCGGGGTGCCAGCACGTTCACGACTTCGTGACCGACATTGCCGCGTCTTTCCAGTACCATTTGTGGCTTGACGCCTTCTTCTGCTTTGCCAACGTAGATGCGCAGCAAGTCTTTTTCACGTTCCCAGGTAGAGAAGGTGTAGCGACTGCCATCCTTGGCCCAATTAACCGCGCTCATTTCAAACCAGACATCACCACCGTCATTGGTGAAGACCGGTTGTGGCTGGCGCGCAGAGGCATCGCCAACGCGGCGTATGTACAGGGCCGTGGCTAGTATCTTGCGTTTGTCATCCGACACTTCGCGTGGCACTTTTTTTGCAGTGGCGAAGCGTTCGCTATAGTTCATGATTTCGACCTGGCGTTCGGCCGGTGGTACTGGCTTGCCGTTTTCTGGCTTGGCATCTGGTGCCTCGGCAGAGATGGCCATCCATTGCTTGTCTTCACTCAGCACGGTATTGACGATGCGGTATTTTTTGTCGGCATCGTCAGGGTGTATCAGTTCACGGTTCAATTGACGGATAGCGCTGTTGTCAAAGCTGGCGCTGTACAGGCGTTTTTCATCCATGTAGATATAGCCATTGTCATCTGCCTGGTAGGCGATGATGCGTTCTGGCTTGTCGGTCTGGGTCAGGCGTTCGATTTTTGCATCTGCCATGTTCAGGCGGAACAGGTCGCCACGGTACTGGAAGATCAGTTCATTCTTTTTATTCGCCCAGACCAGGGCATCGACACCTGGGTAAAGATCGGTGGGTTTGAGTTTTTCTTTTTCCAGTTTCTTTTTCAGTTCGTCACGCAGTTCCCAGACTTCCTTGACTTTGTTGTCGTCTTTGACTTCCTTCTTTTCATCTTTCTTGTCACCGTCGGCTTTGGCTACGCTGGCGGTACCAGTTTTGGCGGCAGCGGCGGCGGCTTTTTCCTTGGCTGCTTCGGCATCCGTTTCGGCTTTTTTTGCGGCGTCCCTGGCTTTTTTCTCAGCCAGTTCATGTTTGACTTCTTCCAGTGCCACTTCTTCCCACTGCATCAGGTTCACTTTTTCACCACGCAGATAGGCGGCCTGGGCTTCGGCCTTGGCCTGGCGTTCGGCTTCTTCTTTTTCTTTTTGCGCCGCTTTTTTATCGAAGCGTTCCCAGTCTTCGGGCGCATCGTAGGTTTTCATCAGGGCGGGTGAGGTAATGCGTTTGGTTTCGCCGGTCTGGGTGTCATGCACGTATAAATCAAAACCATTTTCACCGAAAGGGTTCCAGGTGTAGGCCAGGTAACGGCCATCCTTGCTGAACAGCATATTGCGTGCGGCCTGGCCTGCATAGCCTTTAGCGCGATAGACCTGTTCCAGTGTCAGATCGGCTGGCTTGATCTTGGCAACATTGTTGACATTGGCGATGGCAGGTGCAGCTTGCGCTGTTTCTTGTGGCAACAGCAGGCTGGCCGCAGTGCTAAAAGCAAGCGCGATACTGACGGTGAGAATTTTCGGGGACATAGTGAAAACCTTGGTTTTAGTTTAATTAGCAGGTATGGGGTGGATATAAGTGTGATGCGTACTCGCCGATTTTATTACTCGATAGCAGGAATTAACGCATTTTCTATAGACAAATGCCTGTGGAAACAGTTCCTCGCGAAAATGTTTTTGATAAAAATCGGTAGAAAATTTGCTTTTGCTTTGTCTGAACGCGGATCGGTTCAGTTTTTTGCGTACATCAGCGCTGATTTGCGGTATTGCTGGGGCTTACACCCAGGCTGGATTTGAGATGATTGCCGAGATGGGATTGATGAGCAAAACCGCAATCCATTGCGATATCAGCTATGGACAAATTGCTATTCCTGAGTAAATTCCTGGTAAAAGCTTCTGGCTGAAATTTCCTGATAGCATAGAAAAAATGCTCTGTCTATTATAGGGGCTGAATCAAACTACAGGAGTTGTAATGAAAACCATAGGCCTGATCGGTGGCATGAGCTGGGAATCCACCATTCCTTATTACCGCCTGATCAATGAAACTGTCAAAGAGAAACTGGGTGGTCTGCATTCGGCCAAGATCATTCTGTACAGCGTGGATTTTCACGAGATAGAAAAACTGCAAACGGCGGGTGACTGGGATGCGGCTGCTGTCATCCTGGCGCAGGTCGCTCGTTCACTGGAACTGGCGGGCGCAGATTTTCTGGTGCTGTGTACCAATACCATGCACAAACTGACAGCCAGTATCGAGTCAGCGGGGACGATCCCGCTATTTCATATTGCTGACCCGACTGCACATGCCATCAAGAAGGCAGGCTTTGGCAAGGTGGGCTTGCTGGGCACGCGCTTTACCATGGAGCAGGATTTTTATCGTGAACGTCTGCATAGTCAGCACGGCCTGGCAGTGCTGGTGCCTGCACTGGCCGACCGTGACATCGTGCATCAGATTATTTATGAAGAACTGTGCTTGGGTAAAATCAATGCGGCATCGCGTCAACACTACCGTCGTATCATGGCGGGGCTGATAGAAAATGGTGCCGAAGCCATCATCCTCGGCTGCACCGAGATCTGTCTGCTGGTTAGTCAGGAAGATGCCGGTGTGCCCTTGTTTGATACCACGGCCATTCATGCACGCGCTGCTGCTGAATGGGCCCTGGTATGAACGGAAGGGCGTTTTAATTTACTTTGCGCAGCGCTTCCCGCAAGGCCGGCAAGAAATTTTCTTTCAATGCCGGATCAGTGTTTTCCCTGACAGAAAAATACAGGGGCAGCAAAAAGGCGCTGACATTATGTCTTTGTGCCAGCCTTGCCTGTGTATATTGGGTATTGGGGCCAGCCTGTATGCTGTTTTCCATCAGTTTATTGAACCATACATTCCAGTCACGCACGCCAAAGCTGGGTGTCTTTGCCAGGAAAAACACCGCCGTCATCAAGCGCACGCCTTCACCATATTGGTAAAAATGCGTGGATGGCGCAACTTGCGAGGCAATCGCCGCCAGCATGGTTTCATGCTGCGGTTTTTCTATCACCGGATTCATCGCCAGTTGCAGCATCAGGTCGGCGCTATGGGCAATGCCATGACGCCAGCCGTTTTTTTCATCAAAGCCACGATAGTCGCGCAGGTGAGTCAGGTAATGGCTACCGGCATTGACAATATCTATGCGTTCTTCGGCTGTCAGATAGGGTTTGCGTCTGTCCACGCGCACCAGTTCAGCCAGTGTCAGGATGGCAAACGGACGCAGGAAACTGGTTTCTTCTGCGGCGGGTGCCTGCACGGCATTCAGCATCCTGATGCGCAAAGCTGTCAGGGTAGTCACTGTCAGCTTCTCGGCACGCATCCAGGCTGACAGCGCATCAAAGGCCAGTTCATCGCGCAGTTCCGGGTTGCTCACACCCAGACAATCTGCTGCCGACAGCGCCAGTTGCTGGCGTTTGTCGTCGTCGGCCAGTTTCCAGCCATCCGCTTTCAGGGCTTTCAACTCATTGTGCATAGGTGAGTTTGGCTGGCAATCGGCATAGGCGGTTGCAGTTACTGCCAATAGTGTCCACAGGCAGAGCAATGACTTCAGGTGACGCATGGTGAATGTCCGTATCAAAGATGGTAGGAAAATGAGCAAGTTTGCCACGCCAGACCAGTCTTGTCATAAGCCCACAAAAAAACTTGTACATAACGATTGAGTTGGTGTTATAGTTGACTACAACACTAATCAACAGCCGGTAAGGCATGGAATAAGCAGGATTTGTGTTGCCTCACTTGGTACATAAAGGAAGGTGTAAGCATGAGTGTTAACTGGAATGACCAGACGCCGATTTATCGGCAATTGAAACAGCGTGTGCTGGGCATGATGCTGGATGGCTTGTTGAGGCCGGGGGATGCCTTGCCCTCGGTAAGACAGGTAGCGGCAGAGTATCAGCTCAATCCGATTACCGTCTTGAAGGCATATCAGGAATTGGTAGATGAAGAATTGGTCGAAAAACGAAGAGGAGTGGGCATGTATATGACAGCAACAGCGCTCGATAAATTACTGGCGAATGAACGCCAGCGTTTCATTGACGAAGAATGGCCAGCCATGCTGGAACGCATACGCAGACTGGGGCTGGATGTACAGCAATTGCCGGGCTTGCAGGATAAGGGGGGCACAAAATGACCAGTTCAGTGAATAGCTCTGAGAACAGCACAGTAAATAGCACAGTAAATAGCGTCATTTCAGCCCGTGGCATTAGCAAGCACTATGGCAAGAAGCCTGTGCTTGATGGCCTGAACTTCGAGATCGCGCCAGGTCGCATCGTCGGCCTGATAGGGCCGAATGGCTCGGGCAAGACCACCACCCTCAATGCGATACTGGGTTTGGGTGATTTTGATGGCGACATGCAGGTACTGGGTCTGGACCCGCGCACCCAACGTGATGCGCTGATGAATGATGTCTGCTTCATCGCCGATGTCGCCATTTTGCCGCGCTGGCTCAAGGTCAAAGACGCGATTGCTTTTGTCGAAGGCGTACACCCCAGGTTCAACCGTGTCAAAGCCGAGCAGTATATCGCCAATACCAAACTGAAACCGGACATGAAGGTCAAGGCCATGTCCAAGGGCATGGTGGCGCAACTGCATCTGGCCCTGATCATGGCCATCGACGCCAAATTGCTGGTGCTGGATGAACCGACCCTGGGCCTGGATGTGGTCTACCGCAAGCAGTTTTATCGAAACCTGCTGGAAGATTATTTTGATGAAAACAAGAGCATCATCATCACCACTCATCAGGTGGAAGAGGTGGAACATATCCTCAGTGACGTGATCTTTATCAATGAAGGAAAAATCGTGCTTGATACCAGCATGGAGCAATTGGGTGCGCGGTTTGTCGAGGTCAGTTTGAATCCTGAGTCTTTGGAGCAAGCAAAGTCTCTTAGCCCCGTTGATCAACGTTCAGTATTTGGTAGATCCATTATGTTATTTGACGGTATTGGAAAAGACGTTTTGTGTAAACTTGGTGATTTGCGACAACCTGGAATCGCCGATATTTATGTGGCCATGATGAGGGGAGCGCAATGATTAAGAAAGTTTATTGGTTACTACGCCGTGAGTATTGGGAAAATAAAACCATGCTCGTGTGGGTGAATGCAATTCTGGCACTGCTTATAGTTCTGATTTTTACGTTTTCAAATTTTAGTAATTTTCGGGCTTATGGAAAACTTGTGGTTCCTGCAGATATGGATAGCGCGGAATTCCGGTATATGTTGACCATTCTGACTCAGACTTTTTTTATATCTGCGACCTTTTTTGGTTTTGTGCTACCGCTGTTAATTGGCGCTTATTGTCTAAGTTCGCTCTATAACGACAGGCATGACAAAAGTATTTTGTTTTGGCAATCCATGCCCATTTCTGCTACCAGTACCGTCGCATCCAAATTGATCTTTGCTTTGTTGGTGCTACCTCTGGCTTCGTTTTTGTATGCCTTGTTGGCGTCGGTATTGATTGTCATTATCCTGGTCGTGAAGTTGAAATTCGGCGGATTACATACAGATGTTTTTACTGCTTTAGTGACCGATTCAAGAACATATTTGTTGCCTTTAAATACCCTGGCACTGCTACCGATTTATGTATTGTGGGCCTTGCCAGGTGTAGGCTGGTTAATGTTGATCTCATCTTGGGCCAGGGTGAAACCTGCATTATGGGCGATAGGGATACCAGTGGTGACCGTTCTGTTGTCTAGTATCATGAAAAATAATTTAGGCATGGATTTGAATGTGCGCTGGCTACAGTTCAATCTGCTCGGACGTGGTCTGCTAAGCATCTTTCCCGCTTCCTGGTTTGCCTATGAAAAAGTGAGTGACGAGAGAGTAAACTTCATACATTCTTTTGCTGGCTGGCCAAATGATATGATCAGTCCCTCATGGGAGTTGCTTTACAAGTCAGAACTCTGGTATGGCGTAGTTCTTGGCGCAGGCATGATATGCATGGCAATTTACCTGCGCCAGAGACGTGGGATGAGCTGAAATACATATTCAAGAAGTCAATTATAGAAGTGCGGGGCCTGCACTTCTATCTTCAAAAGATTTTATCTTGCAGGCCTGACCACCAGCGCCACGCCAGCCAGGGCGACCACCATGCCCAGTATGGCCGTCATCGTCAGTTTTTCACCAAACATCAGCCAGGCCATGGCGGCAGTGACTGCCGGTACCAGGTACATATAGCTGGTGACCTTGGTTGCTTCACCATGCCGTATCATGATGAACAGCACCGAGATGCCAACGCCGGACAAGACAAATACCGACCAGGCCATGGCGGCAAAAAACTGCGGTGTCCAGATGATGGTCTGGGTTTCCAGCATCAGTGCAAATGGCAGGGTGACGATGAGGGAAGCAGCAAACTGTATGACCTGGCCAGTCCTGACATCAAAGCTGGGGCAGGTTTTTTTCTGGTACAGGGTGCCTATGGTCATGGCAGTCAGCGCCATGATGGCCAGTGCCACGCTGCTGCCGGATAAACCGATGACAGAAATCTTGTTGGCCACCACCAGTGCCACGCCACAAATACCCAGTGCCAATCCAGCCCATTGTTTGCCGTAGATACGCTCACCGATGATGGGGCCCAGCAAGGCTGTGAAAATGGGTTGGGTATTGGCGATCAACGCTGCCACACCTGCTGGCATACCGAGCTTGACGGCGCACCAGATACCACCCAGATACATGGCCTGCATCATGACGCCGGCAATCGCAATCGGCAGCCAGGCACGGCGTTCTGGCCACGGCGCACGCATGGCCAGCGCCAGCACCAGCATGAAGATGATCACACCCAGATAGCGCAGACATAAAAACGTCAGCGGCTCGGCATAGGGCAGGCCAAATTTGGCGACTACGTAACCGGATGCCCAGATGAAAATAAAAATGGCGGGAAGGAAACGTAATAAAGGTGAGGCGTTGGTGTGCATGTGCTTAAGTAGTGGGGCGAAAAGTTGTCCAGAATGTAGATCTGTCAACGCATGAAGAGGCATGATCTTCGCACAGACACTTGAAACGATGGGTGAAAAAAAACCTGCGGTGCTTGTGCAAGCGCAGGTTTTTTTTCATCTGTCATGAAGCGACTGGCATCATGACAAGTTGGCTCAGCCCAGGTTTGCTGTCGCAAATTCCCAGTTGATCAGTGCCCAGAATGCTTCCAGGTATTTTGGACGTGCATTGCGGTAGTCGATGTAGTAAGCGTGTTCCCACAGATCGCAAGTCAGCAGCGGTGTGTCGGCTGTTGTCAGTGGCGTGGCTGCATTGGATGTGTTGACGATATCCAGTGTGCCGTCGGCTTTTTTGACCAGCCATGTCCAGGAAGAACCGAAGTTGCCTACGCAGGATTTGGTGAACGCTTCTTTGAATGCATCGAAAGAGCCCCATTTGGCATTGATGGCATCTGCCAGTTTGCCGCTAGGTGCGCCACCGCCGTTAGGTTTCAGGCCATTCCAGTAGAAAGTGTGGTTCCAGATCTGGGCTGAGTTATTGAACACGCCGCCAGAAGATTTCTTGACGATTTCTTCCAGTGTAGAGTTTTCAAATTCTGTACCCTTGATCAGGTTGTTCAGATTGGTCACATAGGTCTGGTGATGCTTGCCATAGTGGTATTCCAGCGTTTCTTTGGAAATATGTGGCGCCAGAGCGTCCAGTGCATAGGGCAGTGCCGGTAAGGTATGTTCCATATCGCGTCCTTTTATCGTGAGTCTATCCATTTCCGGCAATCCGGAAAAGCCAGACCAGCATTGTAAGCTTTTGTACAAAAGCTTGCACGCAGACTGATACAAAGTGCTCTGCCGTTTGGCAAAACGATCAATCCGGTGAGTTCCAATATAGCTGGAGCATTTTTTCGTCAGCCCACCTTCAGTCGAGACTGGCTTGCACGCTGCTGATACCTATATCTGCTGTGCCCTCTGCCAGTCTTACCTGTAGCAGGGTTTGCGGTTTCAGTTCAGCGGTGTTGCGCAAAACCTTGCCTTTATGATCACTGAGTATGGCATAGCCGCGTTCCAGCGTGCGCTGGGGGCTCAGCATTTCCAGTTGGGCTTGCAGGGTCTGCAATTGCTGGCGATGGGCATCCTGGCTGCGTTTGGCAGCGTTTTGCAGGCGTCTTTGCCATTCGGCCAGTATCAGCCTGGGGGTGGCGACGCCGGGGCGCTGTGCCTGCCATGCTTGCCGCAGTTGTGCCAGTTCATGCCTGGCCTGGTTCAGGCTGGTGCTGGCGGTGTAGCTGAGGGAACGTGCCAGTTGCTTGACTTGCAGGCGGCGGGCGGCAATCGCGGCTTTGGGGCTGAGCAGACGGCGGCTTTGCCAGTCCAGGGTCTGGGCATGGTGATCCAGGCGACGGTGCATGCTGCGATTGAGTAACTGTGCGTGGCGCTGTAATAACTGCATCCATTCACTTCTGGGCGTGGCTGCCAGTTCTGCTGCTGCCGTGGGGGTGGCAGCGCGGACGTCGGCGGCAAAATCGGCGATGGTAAAGTCGGTTTCATGGCCGATGCCGGCAATGACAGGCATCGGGCAGTTGACGATGGTGCGGGCGACGACTTCTTCATTGAAAGCCCACAGGTCTTCCATGCTGCCTCCACCACGGCAGACCAGCAGCACATCGCATTCTTCCCGGGCAGCCGCAGAGGCGATTGCCTGCGCAATTTTGGAACCGGCACCGTCACCCTGCACCGGGGTCGGATACAGGATCACATGCACATGCGGTGCGCGCCGCTGCAAGGTGGTCAGTACGTCACGCAAGGCAGCTGCCTGCGGACTGGTGACTATGCCTATGGTCCGGACAAATGTGGGCAGGGGGCGTTTGCGGTCAACGTCAAACAGGCCTTCCTGTGTCAGTTGCGCCTTCAGGCGCAAGAAGGCTTCATACAGATTGCCGACACCGGCACGGCGTATGGCTTCCACGCTGAGCTGGTAATCGCCACGCGGTGCATATAGGGTAACCAGGGCGCGTACTTCCACCTTGTCGCCTTCTTTGGGCTGGAAGTCGGCATATTGGGCACGGCCACGAAACATGACGGCCCGGACCTGGGCCGCATTGTCTTTTAGCGTGAAATACCAATGTCCAGAAGCGGCGCGGGTAAAGTTGGATATTTCGCCGGAAACCCACGTCAGCGGCAGGTTGCGTTCCAAAAGCTGCGCCACAGCTTGGTTCAGCGCCGAAACTGTCATCACGGACGGCGTGTTTACTGGGTTTGCAAAACGAGAATCAGTGTTCATAAAGCTTGGCGGCGTAAATTCTGTCCACAGAAGCGTGGATTGGTCATCAGCATGTCATTTTGCCTCTGCAATGTCAAAACAAATGAAAGTTTAGCTTCTAAGTCATTGATTTTTAATATGAATCAATCTGCAAAAGAAAAAGGCAATATGAAAATTCTCTTTCAAATCAAAGACCTTGGCTTGATTTGCCAAGCTTGTACACAATCTTATCCACAGAAATTGTGATTAAGCTGTTGAAAACTTTTTGCCAGAGGCCAGTCCTGCCTTTGCTCAAAATACGGGCACTGAAGTAATGTTGAATAAAATCAATGACTTGCCATGTTTTCCTATGCTTTTACACAAACTTGTCCACATATTTTGTGCAGAAAGCAGCTTTGTGTTCATGAAAAATGTTGAAAAAGACAATTAAATAATTGTTTTCCACTGTTTATGCCTCGTGCCACTTTTTTAGGCGTGGCAATTTTATGATTATAAATCAATGACTTGATCACATCTCCGAGGCTTTTACACAATCTTGTCCACATAAATTGTGCAAAACATGGGGTTTTTCCCCAGAGCACTGTTTCGCTCTTGTTGTTTTACACACTTTTACATGGTCTATGGATTAAAACACGGTTGAAAAGCTGATAATGAGTGATTTGCCTGTTTTTCTGGCAGGGGGTATTCCTGTATATAAATCATGGACTTAACTCTTTCCCCCCGGGTAATGCACAATCTTGTCCACAATTTTTGTGTAAAACAAACGGGTTTTCCCCAGGGATTTTTGAACTGCTGAAAACTTGTGCAGAAAAGCGCCAAATAAGCGCCATGCCTAAATTATTGGCATGGCGATAATCTTCTTTGAAATCATGGGCTTGGCAATCTGTACCCGGCTTTTGCACAAACTTGTCCACAAATTATGTGCAGAACCACGCCCGGAAACTGGCTTGAAAATACCAATTTATCCACAGATTGGCTGTGCCTAATTCTTTGGCAGTGATGAAAAATCCATACAAATCATGGGTTTAGTCAGATTGCACAGACTTATCCACAAGCTTGCACACAGATTTTGTGCAAAACAGTTGTGGGAGGTGATAAATTTTGTGTAGAGTTTTTTGCTGCCTGCTCTTGCCCGCAGGCAGACAACGCGCTACATTGCGGGCTTGGATTTAGGAACCTTCAAGGAGTTAATTTGTTCGCCATCATTCAAGCCGCAGGCTGGCCAATTTATTTGTTGCTGATTGCCTCAGTTATTGCGCTGACATTAATCATCGAACGCAGTCTGTCTTTGCGTCGTAGTCGTATCTTGCCACCGACACTGCTGGCTGAAGTTATCCGCGTGTACCAGGCCGGCAAGGTCAAACCCGAAGTGATACAACAACTGGCGGGCAATTCACCGCTGGGCAAGGTGCTGGCTGCGGGTTTGCGCAATGTCAATGCACCACGCGATGTCATGAAAGAGTCGATAGAAGAAGCCGGCAGTGCCGTTGCGCATGACCTCGAACGTTTCCTGACGACCCTGGGTACGATCGCTTCACTCGCCCCCTTGATGGGCCTGTTTGGTACCGTTGTCGGTATGATAGAAATTTTCGGTTCACAAAATGCATCTGGTGCCAACCCGGCGCAACTGGCGCACGGTATTTCCGTGGCTTTGTACAATACCGGCTTTGGCTTGATGATTGCGATGCCTGCGATGGTGTTCTGGCGTCATTTCCGTGCCCTGGTGGACAGTATCGTGGTGGACATGGAACAGCAGGCCATCAAGTTTGTTGACGTTGTTCACAGCGCCAGGAAGTAGTCATGAATTTTCGTAAAGGAAGGGGTAGGGAAGAGCCGGAAATCAACCTGATCCCGTTTATTGACGTCTTGCTGGTCATTCTGATTTTCCTGATGGTGACCACGACCTACAGCCGTTTTACCGAATTGCAGATCACCTTGCCGACGGCAGATGCCGAAAAGGCGCAGGATAAGCCTAACCAGATCGATATCGGTATTGATGCGCAGGGGCGCTACAAAATCAATAACCAGGCAGTGTCTTTCCTCGACACCCTGACCCTGGCAGAAGATTTGAAAAAAGCCGCAGCGGCACTCGACCCGGCGGCAACCGGCAACCAACCTGATCCGGTCATCATCATCAATGCTGATCGTGCGGCCACGCACCAGTCGGTGATTGATGTGCTGGAAGCAGCGCGGCTGGCAG
This sequence comes from Undibacterium sp. Ji50W, assembly GCF_049340445.1. Lineage (NCBI taxonomy): Bacteria > Pseudomonadati > Pseudomonadota > Betaproteobacteria > Burkholderiales > Oxalobacteraceae > Undibacterium > Undibacterium sp. Ji50W. The sequence continues at coordinate 45,217 of NZ_JBMPOX010000027.1, forward strand.
GGATGTCCAAGGTCACCTTTGCAGCGCAGGCATCGGCCAGGTCCAAGTAAGGACACCGTCTGTATTGTTGATAACCGTATAGTCAGGTAGCCGGGGAGTGTGTATCGCTCCCCGGTTTCTTTTTTTGAACATGGCATGGGAACCCGCATGGAAAGCCTGTTGTTGAAAGCCTGGCAAAAGCGTGGCGTGCTGGCCTGCCTGTTGTGGCCACTATCAAAACTGTTCCACTTGCTGGTGATGTTTCGCTTTGGCCTGTTTGTCATGGGCTACAAGCCGCAGACCCGACTGGCAGTGCCGGTGGTGGTGGCCGGCAATATCTTCGTTGGCGGTACCGGCAAGACACCGCTGGTGATCTGGCTGGTGCAGGAATTGCGCAAGGCGGGCTGGAATCCCGGTGTGATTTCACGCGGCTATGGCGCTGACGCGGATAGCGTTAACCTGGTCGGCCCGCATTCAATTGCACAAGTGGTGGGGGATGAACCCTTGCTGATTGCTGAACGTGCCCAGTGTCCGGTGGCAGTAGGGCGCAATCGGGTGATGGCAGGTCAGGCTTTGCTGGCAGCCCATCCGCAAGTGGATGTGATCGTGGCTGATGACGGCTTGCAGCACTATGCGCTGGCACGCGATGTCGAAATCATTTTGTTTGATCAGCGTGGTGTCGGCAATGGCTGGCTGCTGCCTGCCGGCCCCTTGCGGGAACCGGTGCAGCGCAGCCGTGATTTTACGGTATGTAATTTGCCTGCTGGCAGTAGCCTGTCAGCACCTGGCGTACCGGCAGATGCGGTGCGCATGCACTTGCAGGTCGGGGCTGCCTATCGCTTGAATGACAGGCAGCAGCAAAAACCACTGGGAGATTTTCGTGGTAAACATCTGCTGGCCGCTGCCGGCATAGGCAATCCGCAGCGGTTTTTTGATATGCTGGCGGGCCAGGGGCTGGTGTGCCAGGGGCTGGCTTTTCCTGACCATCATGCCTATGACGCGCAGAGTTTTAGCCGGGTAGATGCAGAATGCATCCTGATCACGGAAAAGGATGCAGTAAAATGTAGGCAAATTGCGGCTTTGCTGGACGATACCCGTATCTGGGTCGTGCCGGTGGAAGCAGAACTGGATGCCGGCTTTGCCGCATCGCTGATACAAATGATTTCGGAGAAAAAGCATGGACGCACGTCTGCTTGATGTATTGGTTTGTCCTTTGTGCAAGGGACCGTTGGTCTACCACAAAGCCAGCCAGGAATTGATTTGCTATGGAGACAGACTGGCGTTCCAGATTCGGGACGATATTCCCATCATGTGGGCAGACCAGGCCCGTGCGCTGACGCCAGAAGAAGTCTCGGCAAGAGTCTGAGTTTGAATCTGGATAGGTTGAGTATGCTAAGTGTGATAATGATGTTGGATTTGCAGGCATGAGTTTTATTGCCATCATACCGGCCAGGCTGGCGTCCAGCCGCCTGCCGAACAAACCGCTGGCCGATATCGGCGGCAAACCCATGGTGGTACGCACGGCTGAACGCGCACTGGAATCCGGTGCCAGCGCCATCATGGTGGCAACTGACCATGCTGACATTGTGGCCGCCTGCCAGGCCCATGGCGTGCCCGTCTGCATGACACGGGCTGACCATCCATCTGGCACGGACCGCATTGCCGAAGTTGCTGCTGGCATGAACCTGGCCGATGATGCCGTCATCGTCAACGTGCAGGGCGATGAACCGCTGATCGACCCGGCCCTGATCGCTGCCACTGCCGCCCTGGTGAATGCCGATGTACCCATGGCAACAGCCGCCCACCCCATCCATGCAGTCGACGACGGTTTTAACCCGAATGTGGTCAAGGTGGTCCTGGATAAACATGGCCGCGCCCTGTATTTTTCGCGCGCCACCATTCCCTGGCACAGGGATGCATTTGCTGTCAGCCGTAGCGGGTTCCCGGCTGGCTATGCACCTTTGCGTCACATTGGTTTGTATGCCTACCGCAACGATTTTTTAAAAAAATATCCGCAACTTGCTATTTCCCCACTGGAACAAATCGAGGCACTGGAACAATTGCGGGTCTTGTGGCATGGCTACGCGATTGCCGTCCACGTGACCGCTTCCAGCCCTGCGCCAGGGGTGGACACGGCAGAAGACTTGCTGCGGGTCAGGCAATTCTTTATTGATAAGAAATAAAAAAACGGTGAACTTAGCCCGGATTTCGTGGCAAAGCATCAAGAAACGGGAAAATTGTGGTAAGTTTCGTGAAAAGATACTGTGTTATCACTGCTAAATAAGAAAAAAAGCAAAATAGCCGTGCCGACCATAAAAATAAATGGTGGCATGTTCCATACATGCACAAAAAAATTCAAACTCGTCTTAGGAAATTAAAAATGCGTCTTATTTTGTTGGGAGCGCCGGGTGCCGGCAAGGGTACACAAGCCAATTACATTAAAGAAAAATTCAATATTCCTCAAATTTCTACTGGCGACATGTTGCGTGCTGCAGTCAAGGCAGGCACACCGCTGGGTCTGGAAGCCAAAAAGGTGATGGATGCAGGCGGCCTGGTGTCCGACGACATCATCATCGGCCTGGTCAAAGACAGGCTGAAACAGCCAGATTGCGCCAATGGTTATTTGTTTGACGGCTTTCCACGCACCACGCCACAGGCGGATGCGATGAAGGATGCCGGCGTCACAATAGACTATGTACTGGAAATTGCTGTCCCTGATGAAGCCATTATTGACCGTATGAGTGGCCGTCGCGTACACCCGGGTTCTGGTCGTAGTTACCATGTCAAATTCAATCCACCCAAAGTGGAAGGCAAGGATGATGTCACCGGTGAAGAACTGATACAGCGTGACGACGACAAGGAAGAAACCGTCAAGAAACGCCTGTCCGTGTATCACGAACAAACTGAAGTGCTGCTGTCTTATTATGGCGACTGGGCTAAATCCGGTCAGCCTGGCGCGCCTAAATATCGCAAGATCGCTGGCGTCGGACCGGTAGACACTATCCGCGACAGCGCATTTGCTGCGCTGGCAGAATAAGTTTTAAAAAAGCGGACTCGATTGTCCGCTTTTTTTTGGCCAGCCCAAGCCAGGTCATGTCACTCACATGACACTCCAAAAATATGGGTAACGAACAAGTTTCGCAGTGTGCAGGTTTCATTCTTATCCAAGAGCTGATTTGGCTCTGATTTGGCTCTGATAGCGCCGTATCGTAAGAATGAAGAAATGTCCTTGTTTTACTTTGTCGTCAAAAAAGCATGCTTGCCCACAAGGCAGGCGTGTCCATAACAACAGGAGGAGTCAACATGGCAGCAAGTCTTTGGTTTGTCATCGCATGTGGAGTCATTGCCGTACTGTATGGCCTGATATCGCGTAGCTGGATCTTGAAACAGGATGCCGGCAATGCGCGTATGCAGGAAATTGCCACCGCTATTCAACAGGGCGCAGCCGCCTACCTGGCCAGGCAGTACCGCACCATTGCCATTGTTGGCGTGGTGCTGTTTGTTGCCATTGCCGCCATGCCCGGTCTGGGCCTGATCACCGCCATCGGTTTTTTTATTGGTGCTTTCTTGTCAGGAGCCTGCGGCTTCATCGGCATGAATGTATCGGTGCGGGCCAATGTCAGGACTGCACAGGCAGCCACCAAGGGCATGAATGAAGCCCTGGATGTCGCATTCAGAGGCGGCGCGATCACCGGCATGCTGGTAGTCGGCCTGGGCTTGCTGGGTGTGACCATTTTTTACTGGGTACTGGTGGCCAATGCGGCTGGCGGTACGCTGACCCAGCATGACGTCCTCAAACCCCTGATCGGCCTGGCCTTTGGTGCATCGCTGATTTCCATCTTCGCCCGTCTGGGTGGCGGTATCTTTACCAAGGGTGCTGACGTTGGCGCCGACCTGGTGGGCAAGGTCGAAGCCGGCATCCCCGAAGATGATCCGCGCAACCCCGCCGTGATTGCCGATAACGTTGGTGACAACGTCGGTGATTGCGCCGGTATGGCCGCTGACTTGTTTGAAACCTATGTGGTGACCCTGATCGCCACCATGCTGCTGGGTGCCCTGGTGGTGACCAGCAATGTGACCGAAGCCATCGTCTATCCGCTGTTGCTGGGGGCGGTGTCCATACTGGCTTCTATCGTCGGTTGCTCCATGGTCAAGGCCAAACCGGGCAAGAAAATCATGTCGGCCCTGTACACGGGTCTGTGGTGGGCTGCCGGTCTGTCACTGATTGGTTTTGCCGTCGTCACCTGGCAAGTCTGGCCGGATGAAGTCATGCGCATGAAGATGATGGGTTCGGCCCTGGTCGGTATCGTCCTCACCGGCTTGATGGTCTACATCACTGAATACTATACCGGCACTGACTTCAAACCCGTGCAGCATGTGGCCCAGGCATCGACTACCGGTCATGGCACCAATATCATCGCCGGTCTGGGCGTATCGATGAAATCGACGGCCTGGCCAGTACTGGCGGTGTGTGCCGCCATACTGGTTTCCTTTCAACTTGCTGGCCTGTATGGCATCGCCATCGCTGCCACATCCATGCTGTCCATGGCCGGTATTATTGTTGCCCTGGATGCCTATGGCCCGATTACCGACAATGCCGGCGGTATTGCCGAAATGTCGGAAATGCCTGCTTCGGTGCGTGCCATTACCGACCCGCTGGATGCCGTCGGCAACACCACCAAGGCCGTGACCAAGGGCTATGCCATCGGTTCTGCCGGTCTGGCGGCACTGGTGCTGTTTGCCGATTACACGCATGCCCTGGATTCGGTTGGCAAGAGCACTTCGTTTGACCTGTCCAACCCGCAAGTCATTGTCGGCCTGTTCATCGGTGGCCTGATCCCTTACCTGTTTGGTGCCATGGCGATGGAAGCCGTGGGCCGTGCAGCCGGTGCGGTGGTGGTGGAAGTGCGGCGCCAGTTCAAGGAAATCAAGGGCATCATGGATGGCACCGGCAAACCCGAATATGACAAGGCGGTGGACATGCTGACCACCTCGGCCATCAAGGAAATGATCATTCCTTCGCTGTTGCCTGTCATCGTGCCTATTCTGGTTGGCATGTTATTGGGGCCGGCTGCACTCGGTGGCTTGCTGATGGGAACCATCGTCACCGGTCTGTTTGTGGCTATTTCGATGACCACCGGCGGCGGTGCCTGGGATAACGCCAAGAAATACATAGAAGATGGTCATTTTGGCGGCAAAGGGTCGGACGCCCATAAAGCAGCAGTAACGGGCGATACCGTCGGTGATCCTTACAAGGATACCGCCGGTCCCGCAGTCAACCCGCTGATCAAGATCATCAACATTGTGGCCCTGTTGCTGGTACCTCTGTTGCCTGCTACCGGCATTACAGCAGCAGCCAGCAGTCACGCCAGCCCGCCTGCGCAGATGGCGGCACCGGCAGCTTCGGCCTCTGCATCGGTTGCTGCAGCAGTGGTGCCCACGGCAGCAGCATCATCAGCATCGGCCCCTATGGATGTACCGCCACCACCGCCCATGGCTGAACCGGCTTCTGCCAGCAAATAAGGCAGACCGCTGGCTTGCAGTTTAGCTGTGCGTAGGTGTGTTTAGCCAAATGGTAGTCAGCATTGAAAATGGCAGCGAGAAAGTCGCTGCCATTTTTATTTTTGTCTTGAGAAGAATATTCGCTACAATAAGCATGTGTGACGTTTACGTAAACGTAAATAAGAGGAAATATCATCTTCCCAATGCTATCAACTCGCTATCAACCCACTATCAACCCGCGTCATAGAAATCATTCGCTGAGAGAGACCACCATGCAAATCCAACATCATGTATTTATCATCACCGGCGGCGCTTCCGGCCTGGGTGCAGCAACCGCAAGAATGATCGTTGCCAATGGCGGCAAGGTCGTGCTGGCAGACGTGCAGGTCGAAGCCGGTGAAAAGCTGGCGGCAGAACTGGCTGGCAAGTTTGTCAAATGTGATGTGACGTCTGAAGCCGATGGCAAAGCCGTGGTGGAAGCCGCTACCTCCATGGGTACCCTGCGTGGCCTGATCAATTGCGCCGGTGTTGCCCCTGCCGTCAAGACCGTGGGCAAGGATGGCCCCCATCCGCTGGACGTATTTCAGCGTGTGGTCAACATCAACCTGATCGGTACATTCAACATGTGTCGCCTGGCAGCAGACGCCATGGGCAAGACCGACGCCGCCGAACATGGCGAGCGCGGCATCATCATCAATACCGCCTCTGTCGCGGCCTATGACGGACAGATCGGCCAGGCAGCCTATGCCTCGTCCAAAGCCGCCGTCGTTGGCCTGACCCTGCCGATGGCGCGCGACCTGTCACGCAGCGGCATCCGCGTCATGACCATTGCCCCCGGCATTTTTGAAACCCCGATGCTGCTGGGCATGCCACAAGAAGTGCAGGATGCCCTGGGCAAGATGGTACCGTTCCCGTCACGCCTGGGCAAGCCGGATGAATATGCGAGCCTGGCCAAGTCGATTATTGAAAATGTGATGCTGAATGGGGAAACTATCCGCTTAGATGGAGCCATACGCATGCAACCCAAGTGAAGTATTGATAAAGCTACTGCGCGACCTTATTTTTAGCCTGCGATGCTCACCGTACTAAAGTACGGTTGCGCTTCTTAACTAAAACTAAGGCCGCTCGCTACGCTTTCTCAACACTTCATGCGACCAGCATGCAGCCCAAGTAGTAAATGCTGATAAAGCTACTGCGCGGCGCGATTTTTGATCTGCTATTTTGTAAATTCGTCGTCGTACCTGAGTACGACTGCGCTTCTTAATCAAAACTAGCGTCGCTCGCTACGCTTTCTCAGCACTTACTGCGCCTCAGTGTGCTGCAAGAAAAAAACTACTGCGCTTCTTAACTCAAACTTGCGCTCGCTACGCTTTCTTAACACTTCATGGCAATTTAATTCAGCAATATCAGGTTGATTTGGGAAAATTATGTCAAACTTTGACAAAGTTTGTTATTCTTCTTGGGTCTGAATTTTTCTTGAGGATGCTACTATGAATGTTAGCTTGACTCCAGTGTTGGAGTCCTTGGTGAAGGCCAAGGTTGAAAGTGGCTTGTATAACAACGCCAGTGAAGTCGTGCGTGAGGCTTTACGCTTGATGGAGCAGCGTGATCAGCATACGCTTTTGCGTAAGGAGCTTGAACGTGGTGTCGCCCAACTTCATGGGGGGGAAACGACCGTATTCGACATGAATGCAAGTAAAGCCAAAGCCATAAAAAACGCAAAAACAGGGCGCAAGGTGAATCCTCTTGTCACAACAGATAACCCATAATTTTGAAGTTGTTCTTTCCGATTTGGCGCAACAGGATCTGAGCGATATTTTGCAATATACCCTTCAGACCTGGGGTGAAAATAAGATGGATGCGTATGCAGACAAATTAGAGCAGGGGATACACTTGCTGGCAAACCACCCGGCTATTGGCCGTATCAGGGATGATTTGTTTGATGGCTGCCGATTACATCTGATTGGGTCTCATCTGGTTTTTTATGAAATTGGTGAGCATGAAATTCGGATTGCCCGCATTCTTCATGAGCGAGTGGATGTCGGTGGATATCTTTGAATTCCGCCATCAACTAATGACGGGATGTTGTATTTGCCGAATGCAGTGTTTTCACTGTGCCATGCAGCATGACAAATTGTCAGTAGGCTACTACACTAGGGCACATCTGGATTTGCCCTTTTTTTATGCCTACACCATATAGCAAGAATGCTGCGACAGGATTGATCTTGACCGGGGGTGGTGCGCGTGCTGCCTACCAGGTTGGTGTGCTGAATGAAATCGCAGCGATTCTGGCGGAGGCGGGCTGGCATCCGGCGGAAAATCCGTTTGGCATTATCTGCGGCACCTCAGCCGGGGCGATCAATGCGACCGCGCTGGCCTGCGGTGCGGATGATTTTGGCGATGCGCTGAAGCGCATGCTGCATATCTGGGAAAACTTTGAAGCGGCGCAAGTGTACCGTGCCGATTCGCTGGGTGTGATGCGTAGCGGCGCACGCTGGCTGACCTTATGGTCGTTTGGCTGGTTGCTGAATAAATGGCGCAAGGCACCACCGAATTCCCTGCTCGACAATTCACCGCTGGAAGCATTGCTGACGCGCATGCTGGATCTGTCCAGCCTTGACAGCGCTTTTCAAAATGGCAGCCTGCATGCGCTGGCGGTGACTGCTTCATCCTACACGGCGGGTCAGCATCTGACCTTTTACCAGACCCTGGCCGATATTGAACCCTGGATCAGGAGCCAGCGCCTGGCGCAGCGCGATTTCATCGGCGTCCAGCATTTGCTGGCGTCGTCGGCGATACCTTTCATTTTTCCTGCGGTGCCGCTGAACTGGAGTGGCCACATGGAATATTGCGGCGACGGTTCCATGCGCCAACTGGCACCGATTTCGCCAGCCATCCATCTGGGTGCCAAGAAAATCATGATCGTCGGTGCTGGTCGCCTGGCCGAACCACCCAGCGTCAGTACCGAAACCGCCCGTTACCCCAGCCTGGCGCAGATCGCTGGCCATGCCTTGTCCAGCATTTTCCTGGATAGTCTGGCAGTGGATATAGAAAGATTGATGCGGGTCAACAAAACCCTGTCCATGCTGCCGCCGGAACTACTGGAAAAAACCCCCTTGCGCCCGGTGGATATCCTGGTCATTGCCCCTTCCGAAAGGCTGGATGAAATCGCCAGCCGCCATACCAATAGCCTGCCTTTACCAGTCCGCACCATGCTGGGTGGCATCGGTGCCACCGAAGCGCGCGGCTCGGCACTGGCATCTTACCTGCTGTTTGAATCCAGCTATACGCGGGAACTGATAGAACTCGGCAGGCGCGATACCCGTGCCCGCAGCGACGATGTCTTGTGCTTTTTTAATTCCGAGGCAAAAGGCCAGGCTGCCGCCTGAGGTCGTCATTGCGTCATTGCGTCATTGTTGACCGTGGGAAACGGTCAAGCACGGTCATCGCATACACTTCGCATGCTTTCATTTCTCACAAGCATTTTTCTGTCACAAATATGACAAATCCACGCATTTTTACATTGTAACAAGTGCAACAATGATTGATTCATCATGGACAAACCGTTACTCTATGCCCTGTTTAAGCACGTGCGGATTTGAAAATAATGGTAAATCCAACATTTTTTAGAAAATGGCTGGTATTTCTGGCGCTTGCTTTGCTCGCCGCTACCTCTTTTGCGAAAGACACGGGCGGCCTGTCGAATGTTGGCTATGTCAATGTTGCTGAGTTGCCAAAAGAAGCACAAACGACATTACAGCTGATCAAGCAGGGTGGACCTTTCCCCTACGATAAAGATGGCGTCGTATTTGGTAATTATGAAGCCAGACTTCCCAAGCAGAAACGCGGTTATTACCATGAATACACGGTAAAAACGCCGCGCGCCCGTAGTCGCGGTGTTCGTCGCATCATTGCCGGCGCTAACCCGCAGACGTCGGGTGAATACTATTACACAGAAGACCATTACGAAAGTTTTCGACGAATTAAAGAGTAAATATGATCTCAGCAACAGAGGGAGAAACGAGTTTGTTGGCAACGGTGACGCCAAATGTCGTGCAGTCGATACGGGCTTTTCGCGTGCCTGACCTGCAGGCAGAGGCTGCCAAGCTGGGTCAGCACTTCCTGTATGCCTATTGCCTGGACGCCGTCACCAAGCAGCAGGTCTTGGGCAAGATTGCCTTATCTTTTGGTTTTCCCAAACCACTTTGCCGGAATTTTGATGCGCTGTCCGACTGCCTGACCGATATGATCTACAAGGCCGGTGCGCAACCGGGCTTTGTGGTGGTGATTGAGCAATTGCCAAATACGCAAAAATTTGACAGGGAAGCAAGAGAAACCCTGCTCGATGTCTTCCGCGATGCTGCCGATTTTTGGGCGGAAAAAAAAGTCGCTTTCCGGGTTTTTTATTCATTTGAGTAGGCATTTGAGTACGTAAGTATCCAATAAATACCAGATTTTGCAGGTAGGTGACATGATGCCGACTAGCTGAAGTCGGCATTTTTATTTGGGGCTTACCCTGTGTCAGCGGTACAATGCCGCCATGAAAAAGATTGTTATCCTCATTTCTGGTCGTGGCAGCAATATGCAAGCCATCGTTGAAACCGCCGCAAAACAGCAATGGCCGGCACAAATCGCTGCCGTGATCAGTAACCGTGCCGATGCCGGTGGCCTCGATTATGCGGCCAGTCGTGGCATACCGACGACTGTGGTTGTCAGCAAACAATTCCCCTCGCGTGAAGCATTTGATGCCGCATTGAAGGCGAAGATTGATGAATTTGCCCCTGACCTGGTGGTGCTGGCGGGTTTCATGCGGATATTGACCGCAGGTTTTGTCGAACATTATGCCGGCAGGATGTTGAATATCCATCCTTCCCTGTTGCCCAGCTTTATCGGCCTGGCAACGCATCAGCAGGCAATCGATGCCGGGGTTAAATTGCATGGTGTGACCGTGCATTTTGTGACTGCCGAGCTGGACCATGGCCCCATCGTCGCCCAGGCCGCTGTGCCAGTACTGTACGATGATACCGAAGACAGCCTGTCACACCGCGTGCTGGAGCAGGAACACCAGATTTATCCGCGTGCCGTATTGCAATTTGTCGAAGGCAAATTGCGGATAGAAGGCAATCGTGTCCGTATCAGTGATTGATGCATTTTAATCGGTAAAATCAGTAGTGGGACCTGCACAAAATTGTCAGGACCAGGGGCGGCAAAGCCGCTGGGGCTGTTTTTTGGCAGTCCAAAATAGTAACAAGACCCATCCGGGTCATATCAGCATATAGAAGGAAGCAGCATGAGATTACCTCCAGCCATTCTCGTCAACACGGAAGAAGTATTGCGTGAGATTTTGCGTTTTACCGGTCCGGCAGATGGCACTTTGTCGCGTTATTTTCGTGATCACCCACGCCTGGGTTCACGTGAACGTGGCGTGATTGCGGAGGCTATTTATGGCTTGTTGCGCAACAAATCGGTGTACACCAATTTTTCTGAATCCGGCATAGGTTCACCCATGCGTCGTCTCAGCCTGCTGGGTCTGGTCGATGCCGTCGGTGTCGATGCCCTTGGTGGTCTGACTGAAGATGAAACCGCCTGGCTGCAACGCGTGATGGAAATTGACCGCACGCACCTGCCGCTGATCATGAAGGCCAACCTGCCTGAATGGATATGGACCAAATTGCTGGAACGTTTTGGCGAAGAAGATGCGCTGAAACTGGCCATCTCACTCAATACCCCGGCACCGCTGGATTTGCGTGTCAACACCATCAAGGGTGACCGCGATACGGTCATCGCCTCTCTGGCGCAGGCCCCCATCATTGCCGAACCTACGCCGTATTCCAGCACGGGTTTGCGTGTAATAAAAAAACCGTCGATTCAAAATTTACCCTTGTTCAAAGATGGCACGATAGAAGTGCAGGACGAGGGTAGTCAGTTGCTGGCCCAACTGGTCGGTGCCAAGCGCGGTGAAATGGTGGCAGATTTTTGCGCCGGTGCCGGTGGCAAAACCCTGGCACTGGGTGCATTGATGCGCAATACCGGTCGCCTGTACGCCTTTGATATTTCTGAAAAACGTCTGGCCAAGCTCAAGCCACGCATGGCGCGCAGCGGTTTGTCGAATGTGCATCCGGTGGTGATCGCGCATGAAAAAGATGCCAAGATCAAACGCCTGGCAGGCAAGCTCGATCGCGTGCTGGTGGATGCACCTTGCAGCGGTCTGGGTACCTTGCGCCGTAATCCGGATGTCAAATGGCGTCAGACCCCGGAAGGCGTGGCTGAACTCAACGTCAAGCAGGCATCCATCCTCGCCAGTGCAGCGCGCATGCTGAAGCCGGGTGGCCGTCTGGTCTATGCCACCTGCAGTATCCTCGATGAAGAAAACGAAGGCATCGTCCAGGCTTTCCTGGCTGAACACGCTGACTTCACGCTGGTGCCTGCATCCCAGGTATTGGCAGAACAAAAAGTCGAGCTGGAAATGGGCGACTACCTGAAACTGTATCCGCACCTGCACCAGACGGACGGGTTCTTTGCCGCCATTATGGAACGCAACAAAGTCTGATCGCCAGCATCCCTGACCACGATTCAACAGGGCAGGGATGCATCCCAAATCTACTCTTGAGCACGCACCATGAGCACGCCACTACTCGCCAGTTTATTGTCTGATTTATCGAATGATGTGGGCCAGCCAGATTTTTACTGGCAGGTAGGCGTCGTACTGTTTTGTGTTGGCCTGGCCTGGGTCTTGTCACGCACGCTCAGGCGTGGTGTGACGACCAAAGAAACCGATTCTGATGTCGTCAAGCTGGGGGTGGAAAGTTTCACCCGGGTGCTGTCACCGGCACTGGCCCTGATCTTCATACTGATTGCCAAAGTGATTTTAGGTAAATGGCAGCATACCTATCTGCTGACCTTGTTGGTCCCCATCATTGGTTCACTGGCGCTGATACGTTTTGGCTTTTACGTCGTCCGCAGGACGTTTGCCCGCGACGGTTACATCGGCAACCTGCTGACGGTGTTTGAAAAGCTGTTTGCTGGCCTGGTCTGGCTGGGCGTGGTCTTGTATTTCACCGGTTTGTGGCAGGAATTGTTTACCGCCCTTGATGATGTCAGCCTGCCGCTGGGCAAGAACAAGGTATCCATGCTCACCATCTTGCAGGCATTGACTTCAGTGGTCGTGACGGTGGTGGTGGCGATGTGGGCCAGCGCGGCGCTGGAAGCCCGGCTGATGAAGTTGCCGAATGCGCATACCTCACTCAAAGTGGTGTTGTCACGCGTGGGGCGGGCGGTGCTGATCTTGCTGGCCATCCTCGTCAGCCTGACCCTGGTTGGCATAGACCTGACCGTGCTGTCGGTGTTTGGTGGTGCGCTGGGCGTGGGCCTGGGCTTTGGCCTGCAAAAAATCACCAGCAGCTATGTGTCCGGCTTCATCATCCTGCTGGACCGTAGCATGTCCATCGGTGACATGATCACGGTCGACAAATTCAGCGGGCGCGTGACCCAGATCAATACCCGTTACACCGTCTTGCAGGGCCAGGACGGCGGCGAATCCGTGATTCCGAATGAAATGCTGGTATCGACCCCGGTACAGAATTATTCCCTCAGTGATCGCACGGTTGCCATGTGGACCGACCTGACAGTTGATTACCAGACCGATATTGACAAGATTTTACCTATGCTGGGCGAAGCCGCTGCTAAAGTGGAGCGTGTGTGTGACGAACCGGCACCGTCAGCTTATCTGATGAAGTTTGGCGCTGACGGTTTTGAGATTCGCGTCGGCTTCTGGATCAGTGACCCGGAAAACGGCCGTTCCAGTGTGATGTCCAGTGTAAACCGTGCCTTGTGGAAAATTTTGCAGGAACAGGAAGTCGTCTTGCCGTATGCGCACAGGGTTATCACCTTAATTAACAATCCACCTCAAGAAACTTGAGGCCAGGCAATAAAATTAGTTCTAAAATTGGGATACATCCTCTAAACCGGCGTACAATGCCGTCCGATGTCTATAATGGATACAGGTTGATCGTTTTTGCGAAAACAACCAAGATGCCGTCAATAACAATGGAGTACATGTCATTTTGAGCACTTTTATCGATACAGTAATGGATTTTCTGTCCAATGGCCTGACCCGGGCTACAGGATGGCAGGTATTTATCTTCACCATGGTAGTGACGCATATCACCATTGCCAGTGTGACTATATTCCTGCATCGCTGCCAGGCTCACCGTGCATTGGAACTGCATGCCATTCCTAGTCATTTTTTCCGTCTCTGGCTGTGGTTGACGACCGGCCAGGTCACCAAGGAATGGGCTGCGATTCACCGCAAGCACCATGCCAAATGTGAAACTGAAGAAGACCCGCACAGCCCGGTCACACGCGGTATCAAGAAAGTCTTGCTCGAAGGCGCAGAACTGTATCGCGCCGAATCCAAAAATCTGGAAACCATGGAAAAATATGGCCATGGCACACCGGATGACTGGATGGAACGCAATGTGTACACCCGTTTCAGTTGGCAGGGCGTGGCCCTGATGCTGATTATTGACTTCATCCTGTTCGGCGTGGTCGGCGTGACCGTCTGGGCCGTGCAGATGCTGTGGATACCTGTCACCGCTGCCGGCATCATCAACGGTATTGGTCATTACTGGGGTTATCGCAACTATGACTGCACCGATGCCTCGCGCAATATCCTGCCTATCGGCATTCTGATCGGCGGCGAAGAACTGCACAACAATCACCACACCTTTGGCACCTCTGCCAAGCTGTCTTCCAAATGGTATGAATTCGATATCGGCTGGCTGTATATCCGCAGTATGGAAATCGTCGGCCTGGCCAAGGTCAAGAAAGTGGCACCGGAACCGAAGTTTGCCGAAATCAAATCCGTGGTTGACCTGGAAACCCTGCAGGCCGTCATCACCAATCGTTATGACGTGATGGCCAAGTATGCGAAATCCTTGCGCCGCACCTGGCGTGATGAAGTTGCCAGCCTGCGCGAAAAAGCCATGCTGGAAGCACATCTGCTGAGGTCCACCAAGAAACTGCTGCAACGCGAGCCAACCAAGCTAGAAGCGCCGCAACAGCAGCAATTGTCTGAAGTGCTGGCCCATAGCCGCGCCCTGAAAACCATGCACGACATGCGCGTGGAACTGGGCCTGATCTGGGAACGCTCCACCGTCAGCCGCGAGCAACTGGTACAGCAACTGCAAGACTGGTGCGTACGTGCCGAAGCATCCGGCATCCACACCCTGCGTGAATTTTCCTTAAGGCTGCGCACTTACGCGTAATGCCTGACGGCGTGCAGTAGCTTTGCAAATTCAAAAAACGGCACTTCGGTGCCGTTTTTGTTTTTTGCTTTCAGTATTTGTCGCATCTGCAGGTGCAGGATAGTCTGTGTAGAAAATAGTTAACAATGGTGGCAAGCGAGCCTGGATATCATCAGTGCCGCAACTAATGGTTTTCTACTGCTGAGTTTGTTGCTAGAGTGGGTTTATATCAGGCATGCTCTGCATTCTGCCTGATCTTGCGCTAAAGCACGAACAACAGCACGAACAAAGGAAAGGCCTGGTATGGTTGCCGCCGTCAAAGCAAAAAGCAGGATACTGCTGGTAGATGATGACCCGTTCACACTCACGCTGCTGAGCAGTATTCTTGAGCATGCCGGGTACGACGTGGTTCAGGCGCAATGCGGTGAAGATGCATTGAATGTGATCCTGATGCAAGAGCCGGATATTGCCTTGCTCGATATCAATATGCCTGGCATGTCTGGCCTGGATCTGGCAGGACATCTGCGTAGTGATACTACTGTGCCCTTCATGTTCCTGTCTGCCACTTCTGATAGCGAAATCGTCAAGCAGGCCGTCGAATATGGTGCGGTCGGTTATCTGGTCAAGCCGGTCGACGTGGCAAATATCGTCCCTACATTTGAAGCCAGCCTGGCCCGTGCCAATGAAATCAAGAAGCTGAAAAAAAATGAAGTCAACCTGACCTCTGCCCTGGCTACAGGGCGCGAAACCAGCATGGCAGTCGGTTTGCTGATGGCAAAATTCCAATCCAACCGGCAAGTTGCTTTTGAAGTATTGCGTAACCATGCACGTTCCAATCGCAGGACTATCCATGAAGTGGCAGATGAATTATTGAAGGCAGAAGAAACCATCAATCAGTTCAAGCACCTGTTCAATGACAATAAATTCTCCAATTAAAATCAGGGCTGATGAAAGATTGCCACTGCAAAAAGGGGCGTGGCGAAGGCAATACATTAAGTACAAGGCTTGAGAAAAAGCGAGCGCTGTAAGACGGTTGCGGTGATTTCGCGTAAACCCTGATGAAGGTTAAATCTTGTTTCCCTTGATTGCCCGAAGGAAATTTTAAGCTATCCTGTAGTTAAGACGATGTAGCACAGGCGCATAGGTTCACAGATTGTTAACCACATAAGCGATCTCATCACCACTCCCCCGTCATGAGATGCCACATCGACAGCTGTCGGTTGTCGCCCATCTACTGCGACTTGCAGGCAGTTTCACCGGCCCAGAACCGCCGCCTTTCCCTGATCACATAGTGTCGTTTTGTCTCGCACGCCTATTTCCTGCGCGCGCAAACGAACCATGTTTTGTCTTGCGCATGGCAGCGTGAGCGGATTGAAAGGAACAGCAATGTTCACAGCGACTCAACTCCTCACTACGGTGAAAATGAATCTCAAAAACATGAAAACAGGCCAAAAATGGGGCTTGATTTTCAGCGTGATCATTGGCTTGCTGCTTATCCTGACCAGCCTCTCGTATATGCGAGTGAATCAATTGGCGCTTGATATTGATGGCATTGCGAATGACCGTTATCCCAAAATTGTACTGGCGCATACCATCAGAGATGAATTGGGTGAAATCACCAGAAACATGCGCAGTATTTTGCTGACGACAGATGCCCTCGCTCTCAAGAAAGAGTATGCCAGCATCGAAGAAAGCAATCGCATCATAGGCAAATCCCTGGAAACCCTGAACCAGACAGTCAATTCAGCCAGGGGCAGGGAACTATTGCATGCAACTGTGAATGCGAGAGAAGAATTTTTGATAATGACTTCCAGCTTCCTGTCCTTGGTACGTGAGGATAAAAAAGAACTGGCGCAAGAGCTGTTGCTGAATCAATTGTGGCCCGTGCAAAGAGATTTGACGGATGACGTCAACAAGCTGTTTAAGTTTCAGTCAGGGCGCATGACGGCCATGGCAGAAGAAACAGCAAGGCAGGTCGCCAGCACCAGGCTCTTGATAACGATCATGATCCTGGCCCTCACCATCTGCACCGTCAGTGCATTGCTGGCTTACTTTTCTTCTCGCAACTTCAAGCATCCATTCGAGGATGCCGCGATGCTTACCCCTGATGCAGCGGACGATGATCTCAAGCATATGCCCACACCAGAGGTGCACTACGACCACGGAGAAAAAACTGCTACCGGCATGCTTGTTTACCTGGATGAGTACAAGAAAAAAAAGGCAGCACAAACTGGACAGCAGACGCAGGAAAATCGTTTTTCTGCTGCCGGAGCTAAGACAGATGAATGAGAAAAACCCAGATTTTGTTTTGTGAACCTGACGAATAATTTTAAATCATCTGCAATGAGTGAAATTGGTGGAGCATCGACTATGAAAACAGCAAAAAAACGCCTTCGCCCTCAGTTGATACTGATGTGCGGCCTGATGCTGTTGCTGACCTGGAGCCTGGTGGCCTATGACCTGATACGCAGTCGTAGCCACTATCTGGAACAGGCGAACTTGCGTACCAACCTGCAGTCACAGGTATCTGCTGAATATGCACAGTCCGTGGTCAAGCGCATCGACGAAATCTTGATGGACATGCGCAATGGTTGGAATGGCAGCGCCAGAGAATTCGCAGACCTGGTATTGCGTCGCCAGGAAAATTTGGAAGATATGTCTTTCCAGGTAGCGGTGCTGGACAAAGATGGCATGATGCAGTTTTCAAGCCTGTCCAAACAGAGCGAAAAAATGGACCTGAGTATGCGCGAGTATTTTCGTGTGCACAGGGACATGCCTGACAGCGACACACTTTTCATCAGTAAACCTGTGAAAGAAAACCTGTCCGACAAATGGTCCTTGCAATTTACCCGACCCCTGTTAAAACAAGGCAAGTTCGACGGCGTGCTGGTGGTATCTGTCAGCCCTGATCAATTAACTTTTTTCGCTAAGAAATTCAATGTGTCCGGAGGTGGAATAGTATCCGTGCTGCGCGATAGTGGTGAGTTAATGGCGCGCTATCCCGCTGCTGAAACCATGCTGGGGAAAGTGATGGATACCCGTTTGCTGACATCCTTGACCACCCCCAGCCTGTCTGGAAACTTCCATCGTTTAGCCAGCAGTGATGATGTTGAGCGCATTTATGCTTACTACCGCCTGCCCGGATATCAGCTGACATTTTTGGTTGGTGAATCAGTTGACCAGGTATTGCTGCCGTATGCCGCACACAGGAATGAGGTGCTGGGCGGTGCCACCCTTATCAGTTTGTGCGCCATGTTGTTGTTTGGCATGCTGCATAGGGCATTGAATGCCAGGGATGAGACGCAACAGCACCTGTCGCAGCAATTATCGCAGCAAGAAACCATCTTGCGCCAGTCGCAAGAGCTGGCGCAAACAGGCAGCTATTCGCTGGATATCGAGAGCATGAGGTTTAACTGCTCTGACAGCATGACCGGCATTTTTGGCTTGCCCTCTGGTTTTGAAAAAACCTTTGAAAACTGGCTGCAGGTGGTGTCGCCTGCAGACCGGCTTACCGTCTGTAAAATCATGACCGAAGCCATAGTACAAGTGGGCAGGTATAGCTGTGAATACAAAATCGTCCGGCCAACAGATGCCAGGGAATGCTGGATACAGGCCTTTGGAGAAATCATACAGGACGCAGCGCATCAATCCAGTTATCTGGCCGGTATCGTGCTGGATGTCACAGAACAACGGCAGCGTGAAGAAGAATTGCAGGCGGTAAAAGAAATGGCCGCGGAAACTGATATTGCCCGCAGCTTGTACCAGGCAACCGTGTCCCATGAAATCCGCACACCCATGAATGGCATCCTGGGAATGACTGATCTGGTACTCGATACCAATCTGAATCGCGACCAGCGTCAGTATCTGAATATGATCAAGTCATCGGCTGAATCATTAATGACCGTGATGGACGATATTCTTGATTCATCCAAGATGGCAGCTGGCAAGCTGGCACTGGAAAGTGTCGTATTCGACCTGCCTTCCCTGTTAGATGAGGCGGTCTGGGCGCTGGCCATACCGGCAGAACAGAAAGGCCTGGAACTGGTTGCCGATATCGATGTAGGGCGCAGCCATGCGGTGAAAGGTGACCCAGCCCGCATCCGCCAGATTCTATTTAATGTGGTGACCAATGCCATCAAGTTTACCGATCATGGCTCAGTGGTGATACATGTCAGACAAGATGCATTGCCAGGCGGTGATGTGCTATTGCATTGTAAAGTGACTGATACCGGCATCGGCATAGCGCAAGACAAGATCGCCAGTATCTTTGATTCGTTTTCCCAACTGGATAAATCCATTACCAGAAAACATGGCGGTACCGGGTTGGGCTTATCCATCTCTTCACGTCTGGTGAAGATGATGCAGGGCCGCATCTGGGCCGAAAGTGAAACGGGACATGGCAGCACGTTTCATTTCGTCGTCCGTCTCATGAAAGGCGGCCCGAGCCAGTTAATGCCGACACCTGTCAGCCTGCCCAATCGCAAGGTATTGCTGGTGGATGACAGTCCAGCCAACCGACAGTTTTTGGTCAACTGTTTGCAGAAAATCGGGATTCAGCCAGTCACTGCAGAAACTGCCCAGGAAGCCCTGAATGAGATGGGACGCGCCCGGCGCGCCGGTAGCGCCTACGACTTGCTCTTGCTGGATGCGCATATGCCCGACATGGATGGCTTTGCCCTGAGAACGAGAATGGCGGAAGTGATACCACCGCTGACGTCAAAAATCATCATGATGACTTCTGCCATTGTCAGTGCTGATGCCGATCGCTGCCGCAAGGCAGGCATAGAACTGTACATGAACAAGCCTGTCAGACCACATGATTTGAGTACCGCACTGATGCATGCATTCGGCATGGACAGGGACGACACAGCCAGCACCTTGGCGAAGCCAGACGGCAAGCCACGGTTCACCAAAAGCCTGTCCATCCTGGTGGCCGAAGATAATTTGATCAACCAGCAACTGGCGGCCAAGCTTCTGGAAAAAGCCGGCCATAGCGTCAAGATCTGTAACAACGGCAAAGAAGCATTAAGTCTTATTGAAGCAGAAAAATTTGACCTGGTGCTGATGGACGTGCAAATGCCGGTCATGGATGGCATACAGGCATGCATGGCCATACGTGCGCGAGAAGCGACGCATGGCGACCATCTGCCCGTCATTGCCGTGACGGCCAATGTCATGGATGGTGACAAGGAACGTTGCCTGGCTGCAGGGATGGATGAGTATTTATCCAAGCCCATACAAGCGAAGAAACTGATGGACTGTATTGCAAGCGTATTAAAACAGCAAACCTTCAATATGGAAAGTACTATGATACCTGTCGATACCGTACAGCTTTTGCCTGAATTTGATTATGCCCGCGCCCTGGATAAAACCGATGAAGAGGTGTTGGAAATCGTCGGCAAACTGGCACTCAGCAATATCCCCATGCAAATTGCTGACATTGCCCATGCGCTGGGTACCGGCCATTTGCAGGATACCCAGCGTGCTGCCCATACGATGAAAGGTATCATCGCTTACTTTGGGGCGACGCCAATTGTTGAATGCGCAAGGAAAATGGAGTTGTGCGCGATGGAAGGGGACCTGGACAAGGCTGGTCAGCATTTCCAGTTACTGGAAACCGAGACAGAAAAATTCTTGCCGTACTTGTTGGCCAAGCTGAAAAAAAGTAATAATGCCTGATGTACGCCGGGGATGACGAAGCGATGTCAAGTATGTTAAAGTTCCGCCCATGAGTAAGCCCTTCATCCAGCGCCTGGCAATTTTGATGCTCGTCATTTTCATGACGAATCTTGGCGCATGGAATTTGAGTTCAACCCGGATTAAGCATGAGCTTGAACACGATGGCCGCCCTGAGGTGAGTGCTGCTTCCCATCAGCATGCGTTTTTATTGCATGATAAAAATGCCAGCCGGGACGCTGAGCGGGCGACGGTAGAGCATCAGATGTTGCATGCGGTAGACCATCTGCAGTTTTTCCCTGATACCACATCCCTGCTGGCTTTTCACGCACCGTTGGCAAGTGCTGCCAGTTGGTATTTTACTCAACAAACCCTGCCATTCTCCACCTACGACACCCCTTATCGCCCACCTTGCGGCGAGCACTCTCTGGCGTAAGCCGTCCTTGGTTTTCCAGGTTTATTCAGGCAGCATATCGGTATAAATTGCGAATGGAAATGATTCCGTTTTCTGATTTTTCTGATGTCCTGCTGCTTGCTCACTAGGGACCTACAGGCAAATACTTGTCTGTACACGCCAGACTCTTCCAATCGATCTAGCGATCTATCGATCACGTGAATGCCAACTGGTTTGCGCATGCCTTTGTGCGACCGCTTGCATTAACAATCTGATCTATTTGATCTATCTGAATTATTTGATGCTGCCTCAGGCGCATCGTCCTATGCAATATTTGGGAATGAATCATGACAAACAGAAATTTCTTCGCGCCCTTGCTCTGTGCGCTGGCAGTGGTATCCGCTATCCCTGTCCTGGCCGCCGAAAGACCAGCCAGATTTGCTGTAACAGAACAGCAAATGCAGGCCCTGAATATTCAGGTCAAACCATTACAACGCGATGCCGCTGCGCTGACCTTAAGCCTGCCCGGCCAGGTCACCGTGCCTTCGCATCGCGAACAGATCGTCAGCTCACCGCTGACCGGCCTGGTCGTACAGTTATATGTGCAAGCTAATCAACAGGTGAAGCAGGGCACGCCCTTGCTGCGCATCAGCAGTCAGGAACTGGGGCCCATGCAATTGCAACTGATGCAGGCTGTCAGCCGCACTACGCTGGCACGTCAGGCGGCCCAGCGTGAAAAAGCCTTGTTCGATGAAGGCATCATTGCCCAGCGCCGCGTGCAGGAATCGCAAGCGGCACAGGCCGAAAGCGAAGCTGTATTGCGTCAGGCTAAAGCCGCGTTACGTCTGGCTGGCCTGTCAACTGCCAGCATAGAGCGCATCGCCAGTTCCGGAAAACCGGAAGATGGCCTGACCCTGCATGCAAGCCGGGCTGGCATCGTCACCCAGATGGAAGTGAAGCCCGGTCAGCGGGTGGACCCATCCATGGCCTTGCTGCACCTGGCACAGACCGACCGTCTGTTGCTGGAGATACAGGCACCACTGGCGGATGCCACAGCCTGGCGCACTGGCAGTAAATTACAGGTACAGGGACGCACGGCTACAGGTCATATCGTCAGTATCAGCCCCATGGTTGTTGCAGGTAGCCAGACGGTCAGCCTGCGTGCCGAGGTAGATGGCAATTCAGATTTGCGGCCAGGTGAGTTGGTGACCGTACAGTTGCCGCTGGCCCACAGCGCCGGTGGCGACAGCTTCGATGTGCCTTTGGCGGCCGTCGCCTATGATGCGGCACAGGCGCTGGTGTTTGTCCGCACGGCAGATGGTTTTGAAGCGCGGGCAGTCAGGGTACTCAGCAGTGCGGGCCAGCACGTGCGTATACAAAGTGCGCAAGGTGCACAGGCGCCATTGAAGGCAGACGAAAAGATCGCCGTCAGCGGTGTGATCGCCCTCAAAGGTTCCTGGCTCGGTGAAAAAGGAGGTAGCTGATGTTAGCCCGCCTCATACAATTTTCTTTGTCACAGCGGCTGTTCATTTTGCTGATGACCTTATTGCTGGCCGGTGCCGGCTGGCTGGCATTCAGGCAATTGCCGATTGATGCTTTTCCTGACGTATCCAGTACCCAGGTCAAAGTCATCATGAAAGCACCCGGCATGACGCCGGAAGAAGTCGAAACCCGGATCGCCGTACCGATAGAAGTAGAGATGCTGGGCATACCCAAAACCCGCATCTTGCGTTCTGTCACCAAGTATGGCCTGGTGGATGTCACTATCGACTTTGAAGATGGTACCGACATTTACTGGGCGCGCCAGCAAGTCAGTGAGCGACTGGCCGGCATCAGTGAAAACCTGCCTGCCGGTATCAGTGGCGGCATGGCGCCGATCACCACCCCGCTAGGTGAAATGTTCATGTTCACCGTTGAGGCGGATCACTTGCCCTTGGCTGAAAGAAGGCGCCTGCTTGATACCGTCATTCGTCCCGCCTTGCGCACGGTGACGGGTGTGGCTGACGTCAATTCCCTTGGTGGTGTGGTGCGTGCCTTTGAAGTGATACCTGATCCGGCTGCCATGGCGGCAGCAGGCATCAGCATTGCCCAATTGAAGGAAGCCATACGTGCCAATAACCGCAACGATGGCGCCGGGCGACTGGGAGAGGGTGATGAAGTCTTGCTGGTGCGCAGTGAAGGCAGTATCAATACCCTGGAAGATTTGCGTGCCGTGGTGTTGATGGTCAAGGACAATCATCCTCTGCGCCTGGGTAGCGTGGCCGAAGTCAAAATAGGGGAGATGACACGTTACGGTGTCGTCACCAAAAGTGGCAAGGCCGAAGCGGTAGAAGGCCTGGTACTTGGCTTGGCCGGTGCCAATGCACAACAGGTGGTAACAGGGGTACGCAACAAGATCGCCGAGCTGACACCAGGCTTGCCAAAAGGCGTGCGTCTGGAGGTGTTTTATGACCGCGCCGCACTGGTGGACAAGGCTGTAGGGGCAGTATCATCGGCCCTGCTCGAAGCCACGGTCATTGTCATGATCCTGCTCGGCTTTTTCCTGGGGAATGTGCGGGCTGCGCTGACGGTGGCGCTGGTATTGCCGCTGGCTGCACTGATCACCTTCATCCTCATGCGCCTGTTTGGCATGTCTGCCAATCTGATGAGTCTGGGCGGTCTGGCAATTGCCATCGGCATGCTGGTGGATGCCGCCGTGGTGGTGGTCGAAAACATCGTGCAACGTCTGGCTCACGACCCAACTGCTGGCAAGTTGCCGCGCCTGCACAGCATCTACCGTGCTGTGCGTGAAGTAAGTGTGCCGGTGACATCGGGTATTTTGATCATCATCACGGTGTTCCTGCCATTGCTGACGCTGGAAGGTCTGGAAGGTAAATTTTTTGGCCCGGTCGCATTGGCCATCGTGTTTGCATTGGCAGGGTCCCTGCTGTTGTCATTGACGGTCATACCGGTGCTGGCTTCCTATCTGCTGCGTGAAGTTAAACACGAAGAACCCTGGCTGCCACGCAAATTGCTGGGCCTGTACGAACCTTTGCTGGACTGGGCCATGCGCCAACAGAAAGTGGTGGCGCTGGTTGCCGTCGTGATGCTGATTGGTGCCGGTGCGGTCTATACCCAGGTGGGGAAAACATTCATGCCCACCATGGATGAAGGTGATCTGATCGTCGGCATAGAAAAACTGCCTTCTGTCAGCCTGGAACAAAGCGCCGCACTGGATTTAAAAATCCAGCAAGCCATTATGCAGGCGATTCCTGAAGTGACGGGCATCGTCGCCCGTGCCGGTTCAGATGAAATCGGGCTTGACCCGATGGGCTTGAACCAGACCGATACCTACCTGTTATTGAAGCCGCGCAAGGAATGGAAGCTAAAAAACAAGGAAGCCTTGATGGATGAAGTCCGCAAGGTGCTTGATCCCTTGCCCGGTATTAAATACAGCTTTACCCAGCCGATAGAAATGCGGGTGTCGGAAATGATCATCGGTGTGCGTGGAGATATCGCCGTGAAGATTTTCGGACCAGAGCTGGATCAACTGAACCATTATGCCAGCCAGGTCGAAGCGGTACTGAAAACCATCAACGGCAATCAGGATGTCTATACCGTGCAAAACGATGGCGTGCAGTATTTGCGCGTGGTGGTGGACCGTTTGCAGGCCGGTCGCCTTGGCTTGTCGGTGGAAGAAATTCAGGATGCCTTGCGCATGCAGATAGAAGGCCAGCAGGCCGGCACGGTGATAGAGGGTAATCGCCGTACGCCCATCCTCTTGCGCGCCAGCAAATCCGTGCGTTTGTCGCCTGCTGAATTTGCCGCCACCCGCATCACCACCAAAGAGGGTGTCAGTGTCCCTTTGTCCAGCGTCGCCACACTGGAAAGAGCCGCCGGCCCGGTCAAGATTGATAGGGAAATGGGTAGTCGCTATAGCGTCGTGATTGCCAATGTCAGTGGACGCGACCTGGTCAGTTTTGTAGAAGAGGCGAGGGCAGAGGTTGCCAAAAAGCTGCCCTTGCCCAGCGGCTATCACATCCGTTGGGGCGGGCAATTTGAAAACCAGCAACGCGCAGCCAGTCGTCTGATGGTGGTGGTGCCGGTGGCACTATGCCTGATTTTTGTCTTGCTGTTTTCTACCTTCCGTTCCGTCCGTCAGGCCTTGCTGATTTTATCCCTCATTCCGTTTGCGCTGGTGGGTGGCATTCTGGCCCTGTCGCTGACCGGTGAATATCTGTCGGTGCCGGCGTCAGTGGGCTTCATTGCCTTGCTGGGGATCACGGTCTTGAATGGCGTGGTCCTGGTCAGTTATTTCAATCAATTGCTGGAAGAAGGTATGGCACTGGCCGAAGTCGTCATCCAGGGCGCACGTCGTCGCCTGCGCCCCATCATGATGACGGCATCCATCACCGCATTTGGTTTGATACCACTACTGTTTTCCACCGGCCCCGGTTCTGAAATCCAGCGGCCTCTGGCCATCGTCGTCATCGGTGGCCTGATCACAGCCACGGCATTGACGCTGATGTTGCTGCCCATATTGTATGCGCGTTTTGCTTTTGCCAAACCCATCGAGAGCACGCTTGTTGAGGAGAAATCCCATGTCTGAATTATGTGTAAGCCTGTTGTGTCCGGCCAGGCTGGAAGAAAAATTACTCGACAGTTTATTGGTGTTCCCCGGCATCAGCCTGTTCACCAGCACACCCACCGCCGCCCATGGCATGTCGCATGAACGCATGAGCGCCGGCGAACAAGTGATGGGGCGCTCTTTCATCACGCTGGTGCAGGTGTTGTTGCCAGCGCAGGGCAAGGCGGCATTGCTGTCCTGCCTGCAAGAACAATTTGCCGGTGCTGGTTTGCATTACTGGATCAGCCCGGTCATAGAAGCAGGAGAAATTGTATGAAGATCGCATTATTTATCACCAGTGTATTGAGCCTGTTGTTTGCCTCGCAATCAGCCTGCAGTCAGGCGATCACGCCGGAAACACCCGGCCTGCTACCCACGCCCGTAGTGCGGGCGTTGCTGGAACAAGACCCCAGCGTCAGCGCTACACTGGCCGGACTGGAAGCCGCCCGGCAAGAAGCCGGTTTGCTGGAAGCATCTCCCTATGAGTGGACCGCAAAAGTGACCGCCCAGCGGCGTGCGGTTCAACATGAATCCACTTATCGTGAATGGAATGCCGGCATAGAACGCGGCATACGCCTGCCCGGCAAGGCTGCAGCAGATCGCAAGATGAGCAGGGCCGTGCTGGCCGAGGCCGAGGCAAATTATGGCGAAGCCCTGCACGAAACCGCTCGTGATTTGCTCAAGCTGTGGCTGGACTGGCTGGCTGCTGAACAGGCATTGCAACTGACCAGCCAGCATCGTGCGTCGATACAGGAGAATCTGGCTATCGTCGAAAAACGCGTCAAGGCCGGGGATGTCGCCAGGCTGGATTTGAACCTGGCACAAGCTGAACTGGCGGAACAAAAACGCAGCGAGACCGACGCCAGGACGCAGGCGCAGATTGCCTGGGGACGCTTGCAGGCACGCTTCCCCAACTTTGACAGGCAATTCAATCGCTTGCCGACCGCTGTCCAGGTCAGGCAGGAAGCCAGTTTCTGGCGTGAACGCATCCTCGGTGAAAGTGATGAATTAAAAATAGCCATCGCACAGTTTGACAAGGCGCAAGCCCATGCAGAACGGGGTCGTGCCGAGCAAACGCCAGACCCTACTGTCGGTGTGTTTACGTCGTCAGAGGTGGGTGGGCGCGAGCGGGTGACGGGTATTTCCATCAGCATTCCACTATCGCTGGGATCAGTGGGATCAATGGGATCGCAGAGTATACGCAGCCAGCGTTCTGCCAAATCCAGCCATCTGGCGACGATGAGCAGGCATGAACTGGAGCTCAGAAAGCGTCAACTGACAGCCGACATCAACGCCACCATCGTGAATGCCGAAGGATATTATGAAAGCCAGCAACTGGCTGAAAGCAGCCTGGCCGCAGCGCAGACGAATGCCAAACTGGTCCAGCGCGCCTATGCCCTGGGGGAAGTGGAATTGCAAGCCTTGCTGGCGGCCAGACGCCAGGCCACGTCGGCAGCACAAAATGCACTTGGCGCAAAGGTCGCGGCCAGCATGGCTTACTACTTATTGCTGGTAGATGCACATCTGGTGTGGGATCTGGATCATGAATAGGGTAGCAGACTAACCTGGGGGGCTTGGGAGAGGGCCGCCAGCCCAAGCCTGCATGATTTTGCTATCCAGTTCAAAATATAAAAAAATAAGTATACTATTCTACAAATTAGTAGAATAATCTACTTTATGGAATGGATATTACTGATTATCAGCCTGCCAACAGAGAACGCGACCGTCAGGATGCGTGCATGGCGTGGCCTGAAAGCCTCGGGGGCGGTGGTACTGCGCGATGGTGTCTACCTGATGCCGGAGCGCGCCCCCTGCCGTGCAGCGCTGGAGGCCATTGCTGCCGACGTGTCAACTGGTGGTGGTTCTGCCACTGTGCTGCGGGTGGAAGAGCCAGAGCAGGCACATTTCGCCAGCCTGTTTGATCGCAATGAAGATTACGCCGGCCTGCTGGCCGATATCGCCGTGGCCAACCAGGCCATGACTGCCGACACCCTGGCGGAAGGCATCAAACAGGCACGCAAGCTGCGCAAGGCGTTTGCCAGTCTGGCAGACATCGATTTTTTCCCCGGCGCGGCACAGGCGCAGGCCGATGCTGCCTTGCAAGAGCTGGAACTGAAGATTGCCCGTGTGCTGGCACCGGATGAACCCCATGCCGTCAATGCGCAGATAGCGCAACTGTCCGTCGCTGCCTACCAGGGGCGGGTATGGGCAACCCGTTGCCGCCCCTGGGTCGACCGGCTGGCCTGTGCCTGGTTGATACGTCGTTTTATCGATAGCCATGCCCGGATATTGTGGTTGGCATCTCCCAGCGATTGCCCCGTAGATGCGCTGGGTTTTGACTTTGACGGTGCCAGCTTCAGCCACGTGGGAAATCGCGTCAGTTTCGAAGTGCTGCTGGAAAGTTTTGCGCTGGAGACCCCAGCCTTAAAGCAACTGGCGGCCCTGATCCATTACCTGGATGTGGGCGGGGTACAACCACCCGAATCAGTGGGTATAGAAAGTGTGTTGGCGGGCATGCGCGCCGCCATTCCCGATGATGACCAGTTACTGGCGGCAGCCAGTGCCGTGTTCGATGGTTTACTGGCATCGTTCCAAAAAATATCACCAAAGGAGACCTGACCATGTCTGCCACGCCTTCTGCAAGCTACACACTGTGGCAACTCATCGCCTATTTCGTGCGCCTGGGAACACTGGGTTTCGGCGGCCCGGTTGCACTGGTCGGTTACATGCATCGTGATCTGGTTGGCGAGCGCAACTGGATCAGCGAGGCCGATTATAAAGAAGGGCTGGCGCTGGCACAGTTGGCCCCTGGGCCGCTGGCCGCACAACTGGCGATCTATCTGGGTTATGTGCATTACCGCATCGTGGGGGCGACCCTGGTCGGCATTGCTTTTGTGCTGCCGTCTTTTTTCATGGTAGTGGCACTGGGTTGGGCGTATGTGCTGTATGGCGGTTTATCCTGGATGCAGTCGGTGTTTTATGGTGTGGGTGCTGCAGTCATCGGCATCATCGTCATGAGTACCAGGAAGCTGACGGAAAAAAGTGTGGGCAAGGACAAATTGCTGTGGGCAATCTATCTCTTGCTGGCTGCAGTGACGGTGATTACGGAATCTGAAATTGCCTGGCTGTTTATCGCAGCCGGCGTGCTGGTCTGGCTGTTGCGTGCCCCACCCAAATTCCTGAACCGGAATAAGCTGAACTCGGTCGGTGTTTCCTTGCCATTGATGGCAGCGATGTTTGGAACGCTGGATGTGCCGCTGCTGACGCAAATTGCCGTGTTCTTTGCCAAGGCGGGTGCTTTTGTATTTGG
This sequence comes from Undibacterium sp. Ji50W, assembly GCF_049340445.1. NCBI lineage: Bacteria > Pseudomonadati > Pseudomonadota > Betaproteobacteria > Burkholderiales > Oxalobacteraceae > Undibacterium > Undibacterium sp. Ji50W. Next base: position 73,929 of record NZ_JBMPOX010000027.1, read on the forward strand.
CTCTGGTCTGGCGATTGTGCCGTTTCTGTATGGTGGCGTAGTGACCGAACATCACTGGCTGACTGACAAGCAATTTGTCGATGCCGTGGCGGTGGCCATGATCACTCCCGGCCCGGTGGTGATTACGGTTGGTTTTATCGGCTATCTGGTGGCCGGTTTGCCAGGTGCCAGCGTTGCTGCACTGGCGACCTTTTTACCCTGCTATCTGTTCACCATTATCCCCGCACCTTACTTCAAGAAATACGGCAAGGTGCCGGGTGTGCTGGCCTTTGTGGATGGCATTACCGCTGCGGCCATCGGTGCCATTGCCGGCTCTGTGATCGTGATTGCACGACGTTCTATCATCGATATACCCACTGCCGCAATTGCCCTCGTCACCATCGCGTTGTTGTGGAAATTCAAGAAATTGCAGGAGCCTGTCGTCGTCGCCGTGGCGGCCTTGCTGGGCCTGCTGATTTACCCGCTACTTTCCCATACTTAAAGGTGGAAACATGGACATGACATTACGCCCGCTGACGCTGGACCTGACACAACTCAAGGGCCTGAGCAGCAATCTGATACTCAGCCATCACGAAAACAATTATAGCGGTGCGGTAAAACGCTTGAATGCTTTACGCCGCCATTTATCGACGCTGGATTGGGCCGCGACACCCGTGTTTACGGTCAACGGACTGAAGCGCGAAGAATTGATTGCCGCCAATTCAGCCTATCTGCATGAACTGTATTTTGATGCGCTGGGTGGGAACGGTGTCTTGCCTTCTTGCGGTTTATCCAGTGCGCTGGAACGTGACTTTGGCTCTGTCGCCCAATGGCAGACTGAATTTACATCCCTGGCCAAGGCCATGGGTGGCGGTTCTGGCTGGGCATTGTTGTCATGGTCGGCGCGGGAAGGACGCTTGATCAATCACTGGGCTGGCGACCATACGCAATTGCTGGCAGGGGCCACACCTTTGCTGGCGCTGGATATGTATGAACATGCCTATCACATGGACTTTGGTGCCAAAGCAGCAGCCTATGTGGATTCCTTCATGCAGAATTTAGACTGGGACCGTATTTATCGACGCTATGGTGCGGCAGTGGCTGCTGATGCTGCTGCCTGGGCAGTTGATGTTGCTGCCTGCGAGCAAATGAAACCTGAGACACAAATCATAGACGTACGGCGAGCGCAATTTTTTGCTGAAGGCAAGGATATGCTGCCAGGTGCGCAATGGCGTGATCCATCTCAGGTTGGGTTTTGGAGCAAAGACCTCAATCAATCCCAGCCAGTATTGATTTATTGCGTGCATGGACTCGACATCGGCAGATCAACCGCCCTGTCCCTGCGTGCACGTGGTTTTGATGCACGCTTTCTGAATGGCGGCATAGAAGCCTGGCGTACTGCAGGCTTGCCTTTACAGACCAAGGAGAATTGACATGCAATGGATTACCAGAGAACGTCCAAAGATAGACCGCATCGCCTGCCCCTGGCTGGTTGCCCGTTTTATCGACAAGACAGCAGAATTTTTATATGTCCGTGCCAGTGATATCACCGGCATTGCCGCCAGAACCGGTGCCATTCCCTATGATATCCCCGGTGTGGAACTGACACACGTCGGTGAATTGTGCAGTTTTGATGCCTTCCTCGACAAATACCAGCTTAGCGACCCGGCGCTGCAACAACTGGCAGTGATTGTCCGTGGTGCTGACACCTCACGACTGGATTTGACGCCACAATCAGCAGGGCTATATGCCCTGTCGCTTGGCTTGTCGCAGAATTTCAGTGATGACCATGAGATGCTGAAGCAGGGGATGGTCATGTATGACGCCCTGTATGCATGGTGTAAAAGCTGTCAGGCAGAAAGCCATCAATGGCCACCAGCCATGACATGAAGTATGTTGTCGTGAAGTGAAGGCAAAAAAAGAAAAAGCCCCGCGATGCAGGGCTTTTTTAAGCAGAAAGCAAAATTACTTGATTTTGGTTTCTTTGTAGATGACGTGCTTACGTGCTTTAGGATCGAACTTCATGATCTCCATTTTTTCAGGCATAGTGCGCTTGTTTTTGGAGGTTGTATAGAAGTGACCTGTACCAGCAGTCGATTCCAGCTTGATTTTGTCGCGACCAGATTTAGCCATGATATTTTCCTAACTATAGTTTAGCTTAAACTTTTTCGCCGCGAGCGCGCAGGTCAGTCAAAACAGCATCAATGCCGATTTTGTCAATGACGCGCAGACCAGCATTGGACAAGCGCAGAGAAACCCAACGGTTTTCTGATTCTACGAAAAAGCGACGATTTTGCAGATTAGGCAAAAAGCGGCGTTTTGTTTTGTTATTAGCGTGGGAAACGTTATTGCCAACCATTGGCCCTTTCCCAGTCACTTGGCAGACACGTGCCATGTTTAACTCCTCAGTGCATTCCGAAATTGGAAAAACGCAAGTATAAACAAAATTCCATGAATTATCAACGACTTGCGAAAAACAAATGTGTCTTATTTAAAAAATTAATTTAACAATTTGATTTTGAACGGGGAAAAGCTGCTACTTCCACAGGCAACAGACCTGCTTTCCGTCTGAAAAGCCCGGTTTCAGCCTTGTCAGCGACAGATCATGAAACAGCGTAGTGCTGCGACAACAAACAGTCTGCTCTTCAAACAATCACTTCAGAATTAGCCGTTTTCAGCAAAAGAATACCTATTGAGATTCGCCACGATGAAACATCCGCCCCATTTGATGGCTAACTGATACAAAGCCCCTGAGGCCATGGCCATCTTAGAACGTGTTTACGATCTGTAGCGAGCGAGCGTCAGCGGGAGTGAAGAGCAGCGCAAAAAGCGGAATGTACTTAAGTACATGAGCATTTTGAGCAGCGCATGAGCCCCGATCACGCTCGCGTAGTAAGATCGTAAACACGTTCTAACAAACCAGTTCAAAGTCGCGCCTTGCCAAGAGCTTTTGTTTTAAATTCCTGAGTGCGGATTGATGGATTTGCGCTATCCGTCCCTTACTTAATTTCAAGATATCGGCAATTTCTTCAAAAGGAATATTCTGCAGGTAATGATAGCGAATCACCTTCTTTTCTTGTTGCGAAAGCTGATCAACCCGAGCTTGAATTTGTTTCTGCAATTGTTTTAGCTCTACTCGCTGGTATTGTGTCGGTTCGGTGATGCGCTCTTGCATCTCCGCAACCATGCCACTGTTTTCCAGCAACCATGAAAGTGCCAAACCCAGCCCCACATCTGCCAGGCGACGGAAAACATCGTCGCTATCTGTCGCCGTGTCGTTCGGCGTTTCTGCCATTTTTTTACTGGCTTGTAGTCGTTGCAATTTCAGACGCTGGTGAACCGTGATTTGTTGTTGCCTTTCTGAGAAAACTTCAATGCCATCCAGCACGGTGCCGCGTATGCGTGAACCGGCAAAGGTATTGAACTGCATACCCAACTGCGGATCATAACGGTCCATGGCGTCAAGCATGCCAACCAGAGCAAGTTGCTGGTATTCCTCGAAATCGATGTCATGACTAAACCGCTTTGCGTAAAGCGATGCAGCAAGTGTTTTTGCATAGGGGTAGTAAATGGCAACAAGATCTTCTCTTGCTTGTATGTCGGCGTTGTCACGCCACCGCTGCCACAGCACAGCTTCAGCACCGTTGTCAGACGCTTGCGCTGAAGCGGAAAATACCCTGTCTGTCATTGCGCTAACAGTTACTGAGCAAAGCCAGGTGACATCATCAAAATGCAGGGGGTGACTTCATTGATATGCAGGCAAGAAGCGGGTGTCACGCGTCCAGCCAGCAACATCACACCAGATTCAGATGGTATACAGCCGGATATTAAAGGTAAAGACAGCTTGCCTATGGCATTTGTGCTCTCGAAGTTTGCCGCTTTTGGCAATGCAATTGTCAACGCCACATCCTGTCCGCAGGTTTTTCTGGTCATGAGTGCGCAGAGTGAGGGGAAAATTTTTTAGGAAGATTATTTTTTATTATTTTCAGCGTAGTGAGTGCTTAGCTGATGCTTACAATTATTTTTTTTAATTGATGGTTTGAAGTGTAGCTGCACTTGTTTTTTGATTACGTATCAAAAACAAAATAATCAAAAAAATGATCAAAAAGAAACAAATTTTTGTTGCTTAGTGCAATGCGGGTGAACCGCAGTAAAAATGGGGGCTGACTATAAAGCGGTGAGCAACAGGCCTGTGACCCTGTTATTCAGTGGGTACCAACAATAAATTGATCGCCTGTTCAATGACAGGTGCAATTTCTTCATCTGCTTCCATTTGATCCTGAATGTGGTCCACCATCTGAAAAAATCTGGGATCAGCCACCAGAACGTCGCCTAATTCATCCAGCAAGACGGATTCTAAAAACACCCTGAAAGTTTTGCGTCGCCGGTTAGGGTCTTCCAGCGGGATTTCCGCCACTTTTTGCACAATCAAACTGCCCACATCTTTTTGGGCGGGAGCCTGACTCTTCTTCGTACGCAAGTTTCCTTTTTTCGCATTGTCGCTACGCTCTCCTTGAGACTGACTCGCTTTTCGTGCGGAACTCATTTGAGTTCGTATCATTGCCGCCAGTTGTCTGGTGCTTTGAATTTTCATTTTGTTGTCTCAGGTTATTGGGAACGGAATGTTGAATCATTGCAGCAGTTAGCTGAAGCCGACCATGAAGTTCCTGGCCACGTCATTTGCGCGCAAAACCAATAAAAGTTGCTATCGTACTATTTCCGAGGGGAAATGGCATTAAGTAATTTGTAATCATATTGTTTTTATATGTCAAATTTCCAGAGCCGCCATTCCATGGTTTGTTCTGTATGTATAGGTATTTATTAAAATATTAATCGGATTTAATTTAAATTTCAAAATAATAAATGTGATTGCTGATTATTTTCGATTTCACCTAAACAATTCCTTAAATGTTTGGATAAATTCTTTATGAAACGACACATGAGACAGAAACAACAATGTTGTCGTATAAATAATTGGTGTGAACTTAAAAAGGCAATTACATGGTAGCGATCGTCAGCGGAAACAGCACAGGCCTGAACTTAACGTCCTCAAGCAATCTGGGCCAGCGCGGTAACCTTGGTTCCGCCAGCCAGGGCAAGACCGGCGAGCAAAGCAGCGTCAACATTGCCAACGGCAACCTGG